>JBKDTB010000206.1:0-8802 GCA_046340515.1 Cyanobacteriota bacterium
CGTCGCCTCCCAGTCGCGATCAGTGATACCAGCAGGGGGAGAGGGCATCTCAGGCTGTCTCGTACTGAGATCAAAGCTCTTTTCAGGGGGCTGTCAAGGGCGACGATGGCCAGGAGCTGCCCCACCCCCCTGAACGCTTACCCCATAGGAGAACTCTTGGTCATCCAGCCAGCACTTGAAGGACAGCCCTTCGCTAGCACCCTTGCTGACAAGATCCCCGATCTTATCTGCCTGAAAGGTCCAATGAAGCTTGTCTAAAAGGATGTCAGCAGCGCTTCTAGGATTGCTGCCACGCTTGTATTCTTCCAAAGTACGTAGTACTGTGTAGAGCGACTTAAGGAGAAAGGTTTTCCCTGCACCGTTCCCGCCGATGACGAGATTAATTTTGCCGAGCCTGTCCCAGGTGATCTTGGCAAGTGGGCCGAAATTGTGGAGCTCCATTCGTGTAAGCATGATTGGTGCGTGCGTTATTGGGGAGCTGGATCGATCATCAGGGACTGGAAATGCTCATCTCTTGCTCGGCACCAGTATCAGGCATCGTGACCAGGACATTGGATGGTCCTGTTTTGGCATGAATTCTCGACCATGGTGGCAAAACTCTGCCCTCAAAGCCTTTCTTCAGAGCAGGGGACGGTTGAGCACCAGGTGGCTGGAATCAGTGCATTGTAGCACCCGAAACAAGATCCAGGAGTAGATATCTCTGAAAATCAGGGCTTAAGAACTGGGCAGAGTAGAAGTCCCAGTGTCATGCCATCGGTCTTGGACGCAAGAGTGGCAGCCGGTACCCGAAACACCATCTGAGGCCTGAAAGAAGACGCACAAAGGAACCAAGCGTGCTTCATTGCAAAAAACAAGAGCGAGTCTCATTGGGGCCACAAGCGTTGTCCATCGCACCCTTGCGCTGAAGCACCGTCGCCCCCAACACCCTTCGAGCTGCGGTGCTGGTCGGTTTCCGTCCAAGGTTGACCAACACGCCCCGAAGCCATCGTCTGTGTCCCTTCGCCCGAAAGCACAGGCGCAACCGATGCCAAAGGGCGACTCCCTGCAGAATAATGATCTCCCAACGCAGAACAACCCGCAATAATTAACATTTGCAAAGAGCAAGTTCTGGCGTGATAGGTTAAGCCCAACCCGAGCAACTCGGGCAGAATTCAAGACTCATGCTGCGACAACCTATTCGCACCCCTGCGATCACCAGTCTCTCCCTGGCCATAGCCTCCAGCTGCGGCTTTCTGGCCCTTGGAGCCCCATCAGCCCATGCCGACACACTGCTGCAAAGCTTTTCGGACACCTATGTCCTGAATCCGATTCCCATCGGAACAAGCACGGCGTACGGCCCGGCCAGCACCTTCACGGTGCTCCCTTTTGATTCCTCCCTCGGCTCCCTCCTCACGGTCACGATCACCTGGGCAACATCCGGCGCCGGCACCGCCATCGCTTCCTCCAACGGAGGGTCCCTGTCCCTCGCGAACGGCGGTGGAACGGTGGTGAATTCCTCCACCTACGGCGGCTATGGCACCGGTGCCGGCGATGGCGCGGCTCCGAATCAGCCCATCGCCGTGACACTCCCAGACAGTGGTTTGATCACAACCTTCCAGCCGCCGAGCACGGGCACGACGGACGACCCAGCCATCTGGGCCGCCTTCATCGGCGCGGGTCCCTTCACCATCCGCTACCAAAACCCAGCCATTCCCGGGCCCTACACGGTGAATTACGCCACCGTCTCCGGCAGCGCCTCAATCACCACCACCGCCAGCGTGGCGTACAACTACGCCCCTGTCCCCGGCCCCCTGGCCCTGCTCGGGGCCCCGGCGGCCTGGTGTTGGAGCCGTCGCCTGAGGTCGCGCCAACGCTGCGCCCCCGGCGCACCCGCGGACTGACGGAACCAAGGGCGGCCATCAAGTCCGGGCCCACCTGCGGCCGTGGCGACCGCCCCCAACGTTTCACTTGCCGCCCCCCGGGCGCCACCGCGCTGGCAAGGGGCCCCGTTCGGGCTAAAGGTGGCGAAAGCGCAGCCCGACGGAATGCCCCTCCCCTTGCCATCCGAAGCCCCCACCCGCCCCCGGGGAGGCAGGCGCTGGCCCCTGGTGCTGGCGCTCGGTCTGGCCCCCGCCCTGGCCTCCCTCCCCCGGCCCGCCGCCGCCGACCCCGCCGCCGTCAGCCCCACCTGCGCCGCTCCCCGCCCGGGCCGCTATGTCGTGATGGGTGAAGGCGATCTCAACGGCGAACCCCTCGCCCGCCTTCTGCTGGAAACCTGGAACGCCAACGGCACCCTCCGGGGGGTGCGCCTGGAGCGGCGCGGCCACCTCTACCGCGAAACGGGCTACACCGGTCGATTCCGGCCGCTCTCCAACTGCCGGGTGGCCATCGAGCGCTCCTACCTCGCCGCCGTGAGCACCAGCCAGGCCGTGCTTGATCCCCGGGGCCGGCCGCGCCACTCCATCGGCATCCTGCCGGATGTGTTGATGGTGTCGCGCTGGTTCTCCCAGCCCGACACAGCCTGCACGGCGGCTCTCCTGGACGGGGTGGTGGTGAGTCAACAGGTGGGTCGCGACTGGCGCGACCGCCAGTGGAAGCCCAATGCCGTCGTGCAGCGGGAGGAATGGCGGAGCGGTCAGGTGATGGGGTTGGCGGTGTCGAGCTATGGCCCCCGGGTGGAGGAGGCCACCTACAGCGGCAGCATCAACGTGCAGCCCGACTGCCTGGCCACCATCCGCCAGCGCGATTCCCTCGGGGTGACCTACAACTACCGCGCCATCGTGCTCGCCGATGGGTCGGGCTACCTCTACCTCCAGACGGATCCGGATGACGTCACCGTCGCCGTCCTGCAGCGGTTCGCCGCTGGAACCCCGCAGGCCAACCCATGACGGGCGCCGCGCCGCCCCCGGAGCTGGTGCTCCGGCGGCCGGATGATTGGCATGTGCACCTGCGGGACGGGCCCCTGCTGCAGGCCGTGGTCGGCTCCACGGCGCGGGTGTTCGCCCGCGCCATCGTGATGCCCAACCTCGCGCCGCCGATCACCACCGTGGCGGACGCCCTGGCCTATCGCGCCCGCATCCGCGCCGCCCTGCCGGAAGGCTGTGGCTTCACCCCCCTCCTCACCCACTACCTCCAGGATGGGAGCGATCCGGCGGAGATCGGGCGGGGCTTCGCCGAGGGAGTTTTCACCGCCTGCAAGCTCTACCCCGCCCATGCCACCACCAACGCCGCGGCCGGCGTGCGCGATCTGGCCTCCCTCACCGCCGTGCTGGAGACCATGGAAACCCTCGGCATGCCCCTTCTCCTCCACGGGGAGGTCACCGACGTCGAGGTGGACATCTTCGATCGCGAGGCGGTGTTCATAGAGCGCCATCTGCGGCCCCTCCTGGCCCGCCATCCCGGCCTGAAGGTGGTGTTCGAGCACATCACCACCGCCGAGGCCGTGGCCTTCGTGCGCGACGCCGGCCCCCGAGTGGCCGCCACGATCACGCCCCACCACTTGCACATCAACCGCAACGCCCTCTTCGCCGGCGGCCTGCGGCCCGACTTCTACTGCCTGCCCGTGGCCAAACGGGAACGGCACCGCCTCGCCCTGCGGGAAGCCGCCACCTCCGGCGATCCCTGCTTCTTCCTCGGCACCGATTCCGCTCCCCATCCCCGCTCCGCCAAGGAGGCCGCCTGCGGCTGCGCCGGCATCTTCAACGCCCCCTTCGCCCTCGAGAGCTATGCCCTCACCTTCGAGGAGGAAGGGGCCCTCGACCGCCTGGAGGGCTTCGCCTCCCTCCATGGGCCCCGCTTCTACGGCCTGCCCCCCAACGCGGAGCGGATCGTCCTGCGCCGCCACGACCAGCTCGTGCCCTCCCGCCTCCACCTCAACGACGCCGCCGGCCGGGCCGTGGAGCTCGTGCCCTTTCACGCCGGAGAGCTCCTCCCCTGGCGGGTGGAGACGGCCGGGGCGGATCCGGCCTGAGGGAACGCTGATTGGGAGACTGGAGCCCCTCTTCCCCGGTCCGTGGCTGTCACCCCACTCGTCACGCCCCTGCGCGGGGCCCAGCTCCTCAACGATCCCCTCCTCAACAAGGGCACGGCCTTCACGCGGCAGGAGCGCCTCGCCCTCGGGCTGGAAGCCCTCCTTCCCTGGCAGGAGGAAACGATCGAGCAGCAGGTGGAGCGCTGCTGGCTGGCCTTCGAGGCCCTCAGCGGCGACATGGAACGCTTCGCCTATCTGCAAGTCCTGCGCGAGCGCAATCTCACCCTCTTCCATCGCTTCCTCGCCGATCACATCGAGGCGGCGCTGCCGATCGTCTACACACCCACCGTGGGCAAGGCGATTCAGCAGTTCAGCCAGGCCTACCGCAGCCCCTCCCAGGGCGTCTATCTGGCCGCTCCGAATCAAGAGCGGCTGGTGGCCCTGCTGCGCCAGGCCGTGGCCAGCTTCGGCCCCCCCGACCTGCTGCTGGTCACCGATGCCCAGGGCATCCTCGGCATCGGTGACCAGGGGGTGGGGGGAATCCAGATCTGCCTGGGCAAGCTCGCCGTCTACACCCTCTGCGCGGGCCTCCATCCCGGCCGCTGCCTGCCGGTGATGCTCGATGTGGGCACCGATCGGGCCGACCTGCGGAACGCGCCCCGCTACCCGGGCTGGAAACAACCCCGCCTCAGCGGCGCCGCCTATGACGCCTTCCTGGATGCCTTCATCGCCGCCGTGCGGGAGGTCTGCCCCGGCGCCCTGGTGCACTGGGAGGATTTCGGCGCGGCCAATGCCCGCCGGGTGCTGGATCGCCACCGCGCCGCCGTGCCCAGCTTCAACGACGACATCCAGGGCACGAGCGGCGTGGCGGCGGCGGTGGTGCTGGCGGGCCTGCGGGGGCTGGGCCAACAGTTGCGCGACCAGACCATCGTGATCTTCGGCGCCGGCAGCGCGGGCTGCGGCATCGCCGAGCGGCTCTGCCGCCTCCTCGTGCGCCAGGGCCTCACCCCCGAACAGGCCGCCGATCGGCTCTGGCTCCTGGATCGCGATGGCCTCGTCCATGACGGCCTGCCCCACTGGAGCGACGCGGTGGCGCCCTACCTGAAGCGGGCGGAGCAGGTGCGCGGGCTGGCCGCCGACGGGCAGGGCCACATCGGCCTGCTGGCGGTGATCGAGGCGCTCCATCCCGGCGTGCTGATCGGCACCTCCACCTGCGCGGGCGCCTTTGATCAGACCGTGGTGGAGGCCCTCTGCCGGGGAGTGGACCGCCCGATCGTGCTCCCCCTCTCCAATCCCACCCCCCTGGCGGAGGTCACCCCCGCCAACCTGCTGCGCTGGAGCGAGGGGCGGGCGCTGGTGGCGACAGGCAGCCCCTTTCCGCCCGTGGAGGCCCGGGGGAAGGAGCGGGTGATCGGCCAGTGCAACAACTGCTTTGTCTTCCCGGGGTTGGGCTTTGCGGCGATGGCGGTGGGCGCCAGCCAGGTAAGCGACGGCATGATCGACGCCTGCGTGGAGGCCCTCGCCGCCCACATCCCCGCCAGCCGGGATCCCGACGCCCCCCTGATGCCCTCCCTCCTGGAGGTGCGGGAGGTGTCGGACCGCGTGGCGGAAGCCGTGGCCCTGGCGGCCCTCCAGGAGGGCCTGGCCACGCGGGCAGCCACGCCGGCGGAGGTGCTCGAGCGCCTGCGGCAGGAACGCTGGGAGCCGCTCTACCCCACCATCGCGCCCGGATGAGGGGGCGGAAGCGGGGCCGCAAGCAATAAGAGCTGTGTCACCCGCTCGCGGCGCGGGAGCCTGGCGACCTATCACCAACTCTTCCCCCCTGGCGTGCGATGGGGTTCTTCCTCCAGCTCACCGATGCCATCGCCACGCGGCAATCCCTTCTCGTGACGGGGCTGGATCCGAATCCGGAGATGTTGCAGAGCTGGGCGCTGCGGCGGGGGATGGCGGGGCGGTCCTTCCTCTCCCAGGCGCGCCATTGGATCAAGGCGGTGATTGAAGCCACCGGCGCCCATGTCTGCGCCTACAAGCCCAGCCTTGGTTTCTACCAGGCCCTGGGGCCCATCGGGCTGGAGCTGCTGCGGGAGGTGCGGGAGCTCGTGCCCCTCGGCACACCGCTGATCGTGGACGCCAAGCACGGCGACCTCAACAGCTCCTCCGCCCTGGCCAACTACCTCTTCCGCGACCTCGGGGCCGACGCCGTCACCCTCTCGCCCCTGCCCGGACAGGACATCGCCGCCCCCTTCCTCCTTCATCCCGACAAGGCCGTGGTGGTGACATGCCACAGCTCCAACCCGGCGGCGCGGGAATTCCAGCACCACCCCAACGAGGCGGATCCCCTGTATTTGCGCATGGTGCGCGAGGCCCAGCGCTGGGGCACCCCGGAGCAGCTCCTGCTGGAGGTGGGCACCAGTGATCCAGCCATCCTCGCCCGGGTGCGGGCCGTGGCGCCGGAGCGTTTCCTCATCCTGCGCAGCCTCTGGGCCGAGGAGGATCGGCTGGATGCCCTCCTGGAGGCCGGCCTCACCGACGCGGCGGATGGCCTCCTCCTGCCCCTCCCCCAGAATCTGCTGGTGGAGGACGACATGGCGGAACGAGCCGCCCAGCTCAAACAACGGATCGAGGCCCATCGCCAGTCGCGCCTGGCGAACAAGACAGAAGATCGCTGCAGCCTCTGGCTGCCGGCCGCCCCGGCCGCCGAACCCATGGAACAGCTGATTCTGGATCTGTTTGATCTGGGCTGCCTGCTGTTCGGCGACTACAAACAGGCCTCGGGCGCCCTCTTCAATTACTACATCGACCTGCGCCAGATCATTTCCGATCCCAACCTCTTCCATCGGGTGCTCCATGCCTATGCCGCCCAGCTCGAAGGGCTGGTGTTTGATCGCATCGCCGGCATCCCCTATGGCGCCCTGCCCACGGCCACCGGCCTGTCCCTGCAGCTCCACAAGCCCCTCATCTATCCCCGCAAGGAAGTCAAGGCCCATGGCGCCAGGCGCCTGATCGAAGGGGATTTTCTGGAGGGCGAAACGGCCGTCGTCGTGGACGACATCCTGATCAGTGGCGGCAGCGTGTTGGAGGGCATCGCCAAGCTGGAGAGTTCCGGCCTGAAGGTGAGGGATGTGGTCGTGTTCATCGACCACGGCGCCGCAGGCGACCACAACGGCCACGCCCGCCTGCAGGCCGCCGGCTACCGCCTCCATGCCGTGCTCCCCATCCACCGCATCACCGAGGTGCTGCTCCAGGCGGGCCGGCTCAGCGCGGCCCAGGCCGCCTCCCTCGGCCAGGCCAGGGCCTCCTGACACGCCCCCCCCGCCAGGGCGGCCGCAAGACTGGCAGGATCAGCGCCCAGTGCCGCGCAAGCTCCGGGGGATGGCCTTGAAGTCGATCGCGGATCCCTTCCTGACGCGCCCGGTGCTCACCATGGTGCTCAGCCTGCTCATCCTCCTGGCCGGAGTGGTGAGCCTGCCGGCGCTGCAGGTGGAAAACCTGCCGCCGATCGCCAACAGCCGCGTCAGCGTGCGGGCCAGCTATCCGGGGGCCGGCCCCGAGGCGGTGGAACAGGGCGTCACCAAGCTGCTGGAGAAACAGTTCAACGGCCTCGAGCGCCTCGATTCCATCCGCTCCACCAGTTCCGCCAACGGCAGCTCCATCTCCCTGGTGTTCACCGGCGGCGATCCGGAGATCAACCAGATCAACACCCAGAACCAGGCCACTGTGGTGGCGCGTCAGTTGCCCTCCCAGGTGGCCCGCTTCGGCGTGCAGGTGCAGCGGGGCTCCGATGATCTGCTCCTGGTGTTGAGCTTCAGCGCCGATGCGGACACGTTCGACGACACCTTCCTCAGCGGCTGGGTGGATCAGGTGGTGCGTGATCGCCTGCGCCGCGTTCCGGGGGTGGGGGAGGTGGGCTTCTTCGGCGGCAGTCCGGTGGCGTTCCGGCTCTGGCTGGATCCCGCCCGGCTGGAGCAGCACAACCTCACGATCACGGAGATCCGCCAGGCCCTGGAGGATCAGAACGTGCTCGCCGCCCTGGGCCAGATCGGCGATGCCCCCTCCGCTCCGGATCAGGGGATGGTGCTGCCCCTGCGGATGGAGGGCCGCCTGCGCTCCACGGGCGACTTCGAGGCCCTCGTGGTGGGGCGCACGCCCGATGGGGGGGTCACCCTGCTAAAGGATGTGGGCCGGGTCGACCTGGGCACGGAAAGCTACGAATCCGTCGCCACCAATCTGAAAGGGGAACGCAGCGTGTCGGTGGCGGTCTACCAGCGGGATGGCAGCAATGCCCTGCAGGTGCGGGAGGCCTTGCGGCAGGCCCTGGAGGAGATCGCGCCGCGCTTCCCGCCGGGCGTGGCGATGCAGGTGATCGTCGATGAGGCCGAAACCGTGCGCAACAACATCGACGGCGCCGTGGAGGCCCTGCGGGATTCGGTGTTGCTGGTGTTCGTGGTGTTGCTGCTCGGGCTGGGCAACAGCCGCCTGGCCCTGATCACCGCGGCGGCGGTGCCGGTGGCCCTGATCGGCTCCCTCTCGGTGCTGCGCCTCACCGACACCTCCATCAACACCCTCTCCCTCTTCGGAATGGTGCTGGCCTCCGGGCTGGTGGTGGATGACGCCATCGTCGTCAGCGAAGACATCGGCCGGCGGCTGGAGAGCGGCACCCCCGCCCTGCAGGCCGCCAGGGAGGCCATGGCCGAGCTGGGCAACGCCGTGATCGCCACCTCCCTGGTGCTGGTGGTGGTCTTCCTGCCGGTGCTCGGGATGGAGGGCAGCCTGGGGCGCCTCTATGGGCCGATCGCCCTCACGATCAGCGCGGCCATCGGCTTCTCCACCCTCAATGCCCTCACCTTCACCCC
>JBKDTB010000207.1:0-10371 GCA_046340515.1 Cyanobacteriota bacterium
CCCTCCTGGCCATTCGAGGCAAAACCATGGCCCCCCGAATGAGCAGCTCCCTGGTGAAATGAGTGGGTCTCATCCCATGTATCAGCATCACGCCAACGGATTTTTACGATGTTGTTGAGAGTCTTTGTGGGGATCTTTCGGCGTTGCGCAAGGAAAAGAAAGACCGTCAACAGCAAACGTTCGCCAGCCCATTGTTTGATGGCCCTGATTTGGCTCGTCATTGCATGGATCTTTTTGCTGAAATCGTCTCGTCTTCCTGATTCCCTCTCCAAGTTGTCATCAGCTTTGATTGGGCTCTCGCTGCCAACCTGCTGACAAAAAAGCCACAAAAAAAGCATCAACAGAACGTTGATGCTTTTGGGGTGTGTCGGATGGATTAAAGCGGCATTAACCAACCGTGCAAGACATCGACCCATCTGCCGCGATTCCGACGGTCACTGAGGTGCCTGTTCCTGCCGTTACGTTGAGGCAGCGGAGATTATTGACGGTGTCGTTCCACCCGGCCGTGACCGTGCCACCAGCGGTGCTGCAGGTGTAGCCACCTGCAAAGTTGGTTGGAGCGGCTGGCTGCGCTCCGACCTGGGACACCACGTAGGTGGAACATTCCTTGGCGATGCCGACCACTTCACCAATTCGGGCGCCAGCGGCAGCTGAGGCACGCGCCTGCAGGTAGCGGGGCACAGCCACAGCCGCCAAAACACCGATGATGGCAACCACCACCATCAACTCGATCAAAGTGAAACCCTTTTGAAGGCCCTTGCGACGGCGCAGGCTCTCCAGCAAGGCCAGTTGTGTTTTGCTTCGCATGGGATTGGTGCATTGAACCTTCAACATACCCTAATGGGATGGACGGTCGTGGTACGGTCAGTGGGGTGATTAAAGTTTCTTCTCAATCCGAACGACAAGGCATGTCTTGAACTGCGACTGGTTAATTTCACGAGAAAATAAGCACCAGCCATCGTGGTCTTTCGCCTGTCCTCCCAGCCCTCCCTCGCCACCCGCATGGCCCGCTGGGGCGCCTGCATCGTGGCTGTCTACGCCTTGTTGGCCCTGGCCACTCCCCTTCTGGATCATCTCGGGCTGCTGGCGGATCCCAACGCGGGCCTTGGCAATCCCATGGATGCGCCGCCGTCCTGGAGCCATTGGTGCGGCACTGATCGTTTGGGCCGCGACGTCTGTTCGCGCACCCTCGCCGGCAGTGGCGTGGCCTTGCAGGTGGTCCTCCTCGCCCTGGGTCTGGCCCTGGTGATCGGTGTGCCCCTCGGGATGGTGAGCGGCTACCTGGGGGGAGCCGCGGACCGGGTTCTTGTTCTGGTGATGGACACCCTCTCCACCTTGCCGGTGCTCCTGCTCTCGGTCGTGCTGGCCTTCCTCCTTGGTCGCGGCCTTCCCAACGCCGCCGCCGCCCTCTGCGTCGTCTACGTGCCCCAATACTTCCGCGTGGTGCGCAACCAGACGGCGCGGGTGAAGGCGGAGTTGTTCGTGGAGGCCGCCCGCTCCCTGGGGGCCGGACCGCTCTGGATCCTGCGCCGCTATCTCCTCCGCAACGTCATCACCTCCGTGCCCGTGCTGCTCACCCTCAATGCCGCCGATGCGGTGCTCGTGCTCGGAGGCCTGGGCTTCCTCGGCCTCGGCCTGCCGGAAACGGTGCCGGAGTGGGGCAGTGACCTGCAGCAGGCCCTCACCTCCGTCCCCACCGGCATCTGGTGGACCGCCCTTTGGCCTGGCCTGGCGATGTTCGTGCTCGTGTTGGGTCTGTCCTTTCTCGGTGAGGGGTTGGAGCAATGGCTCTCCTCGTCGCCGCAACGCTCCTCCTGATGGCTTTCCTCAGGACGTTTTTCCTCTGGACGCCTTTTCTTGGGACGCCTTTCCTCAGGAACCCTCTGGTCGGCGTCCAGCGCGGGGGCTGATTAAACTTTTCTTTTCCCTCATCCCCATGCCCTGGTGGATGGATCTGGCGCTGCTCCTCGTCGCCGGCACCCTCTGGTTGTTGGCTGACAACCACAGTGATGACGTCATCGGTCTGCTGGGAAAGATCCTGGCCGTGGTCGCCGCGATGGTTGTGTTGCTCGGCGGGCGCTGGCTGCTGCTTGAGCTGGTTGTCCTGGGCCTGGCCCTGTGGCTGCCGAGCGCGTCCCGTTTTGAGCAAGGCCCCAGGGGCTGACGGCGCCCCCTGATCTCAGCAGCGCAGGCGCAGATGGCGCGGCAGCGATGCCTGGATGGCACCCTCCTCATCCAGGGGCGGGTAGGGACGACCCTCCCGTTGGCACCACGCCGCCACGTCGGGGTAGGCCCACTCAAACAGCTGGCTGCCATAGCGCTCCATCGCCATTCCCTCTCCCCGCTCGGGCAGCACCCCAGCCGCCCGCCGCTGGCGCAACGCCTCGAACAACAGGGTCGCCGCCGCCACGGACACGTTCAAGGACTGCACCATCCCCCGCATCGGGATGAACACCGGCTGATCCACCAGGGCCGCGGCCTCCGCGCTCAGCCCCCACTTCTCCGCCCCCAGCACGAAGGCGGTGGGGCCGGTGTAGTCCCAGTCGCCGTAGTCGACGGCCTGAACGCCGAGGTGGGTGCCCACCAGCTGGAACCCCTGCTCCTTCAAGGTGGCCATGGCCTCGGTGATCGTGTCGTGCAGCCGCAGCGGCACCCACTTCTGACTGCCCCGGGCCGTGCTGTTGAACGTCGGCAAGCGGCCCTGACGGCACACCGCATGGGCTTCCAACACCCCCACCGCGTCACAGGTGCGCAGGATCGCGGAGAGGTTGTGGGGCTTCTCCACCTGCTCCACCAGCACGGTGAGGTTGGCCATGCGCCGATCCAACACCGCCTTGAGGCGTTCGAAGCGACGGGGCAGCAGGGCCATCGGTTGGCTTCTCCAGAGGGGAGCGCAGACTGAATCCTGCCCGTTCGCCCATCGCCCCCGAACTGTCCCCGTGGAGCCCTCCTTTGATCAGCGCGTCCATGCCATGGTGGCTCTCATCCCCCGGGGCCGACTGGCCACCTATGGCCAGATTGCCGAGTTGATCGGCGCCTGGGGCTGTGCCCGTCAGGTGGGCTGGGCCCTGCGGCGCCTGCCCCTCCCCTCCGATCTGCCCTGGCATCGGGTGGTGAATGCCCGGGGGTGCATCAGCTTGAGCCCGGGGCGAGAAGGCAGCGATTGGATCCAGGCCGCCCTGCTGCGGGATGAGGGGATCCCCGTGGATGGGGAGGGTCGCCTGCCCCTGGGGCCCCACCGCTGGAGCGGTCCCACCGTTGGCCCCACCGATGGCCCCATGCGGCGCTAGGACGGAACACCGCAGCCATCCGCGCCTTGGGGACCTCCTCCAGCCCCCCCCGCTCCACGGCCCATGGGCTGGCCCCGAGGCGCCTGGCCTGGAACGTGCTGCAGGCCGTGGCCGCCGGCGCCTGGGCCGACGCCGCCCTGGAGCGAGCGCTCCAACGCACTCCCCTGCCCCCGCGTGATCGGGCCCTGGCCACCGATTTGGCCTATGGCGCCATCCGGCAGCGCGCCCTGCTGGACGGCTGGATCCGTGCCCGGGGGCGGGTGGCGCCGGAGAAGCAGCCGCCCCTTCTGCGCTGGCTGTTGCATGTGGGCCTCTACCAACTGCTCTTTCTGGAGCGGGTGCCGGCCTCCGCGGCCGTGAGCACCACGGTGCAGCTGGCCCGGGAGGATGGTTTGGAGCGGCTGGCTCCTGTCGTGAACGGCCTGCTTCGCGCCGTGTTGCGTCAGCGGGAGGAGGGGCCCGCGGGCGCGGAACCCTGGCGGGGGTTGACCCTGCCGGAGGACGCCGCCACCTCCCTCGCCCTGCGCCATTCCCTGCCGCTGTGGCTGGCGCGGGATCTGCTGGCCTGGCGCGGCCCGGACGAGGCGGAGCGCTTTGCCCGGGCCTCCAACACCCCTCCGCCCTTCGACCTGCGGGTCAACCGCCTGCGCACCGATCCGGCCACCCTGATCCACCGCCTGGCGGAGGTCGGCCTGCGGGCCGAACCCCTGCCGGACCTGCCGGAGGGCGTCACCTTGCTGGATCGTCCCGGCGACCCGCGGGCCCTGCCGGGGTATGGCGAAGGCCACTGGAGCGTTCAAGACCGGCAGGCCCAGCGCATCGTGCCCCTCCTGGATCCCCAACCTGGCGAACGGATCCTGGATGCCTGCGCCGCCCCCGGCGGAAAGGCCACCCATGGCGCCGAACGGATGGGGGATCAGGGGGAGGTGTGGGCGGTGGATCGCTCCGCCGCGCGGCTGGAGCGGCTCCGGGCGAATGCGGAACGACTCGGCCTCAACGCTGTGCGTCCCCTGGCCGCCGACGCCACCACCCTCCTGGAGGAGCGGCCTGACTGGCGGCAACGCTTTGATCGCATCCTCCTCGACGCGCCCTGTTCCGGCCTGGGCACCCTCGCCCGCCACGCCGATGCCCGCTGGCGCCAAACCTCCACGACCGTGGCGGAGGTGGTGGCTCTGCAGGAACGGCTCCTGGACCGCCTGGCGCCCCTGCTGGCGCCAGGCGGGCGCTTCGTTTACGCCACCTGCACCGTGCACCCGCGCGAAAACCAGGACCTGATCGCCGGCGTCCTGGCACGCCAGGGCCAGTGGCAGCTCCGCGAGGAGGCGCAATGGTGGCCCCAGCCTGGCGGCGGGGATGGGTTCTATGCCGCCGTGCTGCTGGATCAGGGGGCGGGCGGTGGCGGCGGCGGTGGAATCGCGACCGGCACGGGCGGGGGCGGCAAGGGCGGAGGAGCGGAGGGTGGCGCGAGGGGGGCCGGCGCTTCCGCCGCTGGGGAGGGCACCAAGGGTGTGGTGGCGGGTGCGCTGGGGGAGGAGGTCGCCGGGGGGGAGTAGGGCTGGGGGTCTTGGCGCCGCTCCCAACGACGGGTCTCCTCGGGCTGCCAGCTGCGCCCCTGCTGGGGGGTGTCGTCGGTGGGTGGGCTCCAGCGCTCCGGCGCTCCCAGCAGGGGGTCGGGGATTCCGCCGTTCGGGCTGTCCCAACTCCGATCGCGGGAGGCGGGGGCCGGTGGCTCGTGATCGCCGGCTTTGCGCTTCTTCGGCGGGACGTAGGGGATGAACTTGCTCCTGAGCACCGGCTCCGGCGGGAAGGGCCGCACGGGCATGCCTTTGGTGACCGTGCGCATGTAGGCGCCCCAGGCTTGGGCCGCCTGGGCGCTGCTGCTGCCGGTTTTGAAGTTCTGGTCGTAGCCGAACCAGATCGCGGTGGTGAGCTGGGGGATCGAACCGATGAACCAGAGGTCGCGGGCGCCCTCGGCCGTGCCCGTCTTGCCGGCCACGGGACGATCCGGCAGGGCCGCGCCACCGCCCGTGCCCTGGGTCACCACCTTCTGCAGCATGAAGATCATGGCGTCGGCCACATCGCTGCTCACCGCGCGGCGCGGCGGCGGAGCCTTGTCGATGCGGCTGTAAAGCCGCTTTCCGTCGGGCCCGAGGATCTCCTCAAACGGCGTTGGCATGACGAAGAGGCCGCGGTTGTTGATCGCCGCGTAAGCCGCCGTCATCTCCAAGACGGTCTTCTCATTGGCGCCGAGCACCATGGAGGGATACTCGCCGATGGGACCGGTGATGCCGAGCCGTCGGGCGGTGTCGATCACCCGGGGAAAACCCACTTTCTCCGCCGTGGCCACCGCGGCGGGGTTGATCGAGCGGGCAAGGGCCTCCTTCAGGGGGAGGGCTCCCCCCGTGCCGGGAATGCAGAACTGCTTGGGGGGCCAGCCGTCGCTGTAGCAGCGCTCGCGGGCGCTGATCGTGTCTTCGGGCGTCATGCCGAAGCGCAGGGCCGCGGTGTAGGTGAAGAGCTTGAAGGTGGATCCCGGGGAGCGCAGGGCCTGGGTGGCTCGGTTGAACTGGCTCCGGTTCCAGTCTTGACCACCCACCATCGCCCGCACCAGGCCCGTGCCCGGTTCCATCGACACAAGCGCCCCTTCCATGCCCGGACTGGCATGGGTCTTGATCGTGGCCTGGGCGGCGGCCTGCCATTGGCCATTCAGGCTGCTGCGCACCGTCAGGCCACCCACCTCCATCTGCTCCTTGGTGAGCACCGTTGGAAGCTCCTGCTCCAGCCAGCTGATGAACCAGGGGGCGGGATTGACGAAATATTTGGGCTCGGAGGGCTTCAGGCCCAGAGGGGCCTGCAGGGCCTCCGCCAACTGTCGATCGTCGATGAAGTCCGCCTCCCGCATCCGCCGCAGCACAATGGCGCGACGCTTCAGGGCCAGATCAGGATTCACCAGCGGCGAATAGACCGTGGGAGCGGGCGGCAGGCCGGCGATCAGCGCCGCTTCCGGCAACGTCAGCTGGTCGGGTGTTTTGGAGAAATAAACCCAGGCGGCGTCCGAGACGCCGTAGGCGCTGGAGCCGAGATAAACAAAATTCAGATACTCCTCAAGGATCTGCTCCTTGCTGAGTTGGCGCTCGATTTTGCCCGCCAAGGCCGCTTCCTTCAGCTTCCGCATCAGGGTGCGGTCCTGGCTGAGGAACACCATTCGGGCCAGCTGCTGGGTGATCGTGCTCGCCCCCTCCTCCACGGAACCCTGGCTGATGTTGCGGCCCGCGGCCCGCAGGATGCCCACCGGATCGATGCCGTCGTGGCTGTAGAAGCGCCGATCCTCCGCGGCGATGAACGCTTTCTGCACCAGCCTGGGCATGCGTCCGGGCTGCAGTTTCTCCCGGGTCGCCGGCCCCTGCTTGTAGAGCACCGAGCCATCGGCGGCCAACACCGTGAGGGTGCCCGGCCGATTGAAACTGCGGATGCCCGTGACATCCGGCAGGTTGGCATCCACAACGGAGGTGAGGGCCGATTGGGCCAGGGCCACGGAAACCCCGAGGGCCACGGCGATGGCCGCCGGACGCCAAGGAACGTTGGCCAGGAGGCTCGACACAGCCGCGGGCGGATCCAACGATCCAGGGCGGCCCGGGGAGGGAGAGGTCCGGCTCACAGAGGCCTGCCCTCCAAGGCGGAGTGGATCAGGGGGCTGTGCCCGATGGCCAGGGCGGTGACCAACATGCCGAGCACGAGAAATGGTTGGGCACTGGCCTGATATTTCACATCGAAAGCCACCGGATCCCGCAGCAGCCAGATGTCCTGGAAGGTGATCTGGGGAACAATCAGCAACACCAGCAACACGGCGGCCCGATGTTGGCCGATGGCGATCAGCACAGCCACCATCGCCAGCTGGAAACCATCGATCATGGCGGCACTGATCCAACTGGCCCGTTCGGTTCCGAACACCACGGGCAAGGAGCGCAGGCCCAGGGCCCGATCCCCCTCCACGCTCTTGAAGTCATTCACCACCGCGATGCCGAGGCCCGCCAGGCTGTAGGCCAGGGTGAGCAGGGCCGTGGTCCAGGTGAGGCGACCGAAGAGGGCCTGCCCCGCCCACCAGGGCAGGGCGATGTAGCTCGCGCCAAGGGCATAGTTGCCCAGCCAGCCGTTCTGTTTGAGCTTCAGGGGTGGGGCGGAATAGATGTAGCTCACCAATGAGCCCCCCAGTGCCAGGAGCAGCAGCACCGGGGTGGTGTGGCCGGCCCAGAGATCGAGGCCCCAGGCCACGGCCAGCCCCGCCGCCAGCAGCACCAGGATCTGGGCCTTCACCTGCCCCAGGGAGATGGCCCCCGAGGGGATCGGGCGATAGGGCTCGTTGATCGCGTCGATCTCCCGGTCGTAGAAGTCGTTGAGGGTTTGCGTGTAGCCCGCCAGGAGCGGACCGCTCATGACCATGCAGACCAGGGAGGCGAGCACCTCCGGCCCGCGCCACTGGAATCCCCCTGACGCCGCCGCGCCGCACACCACCCCCCAGATCAGGGGGATCCAGGTGACGGGCTTCATCAACTGCAGGCGAATCTTCCAGAGGGTGCGGGTCTCTCCCGCGCCCTTCATGCCCAGCAGCTGGCGCGCGGCGCTCCCGGGGGAGGATCCGGCATCGGGGGTGGCGGGCGCTGGCGGCTCTGTGCTCTCGGTCAAGGAGGAGGCCTCGGCGGCTTGGGGGTCAGGCTGGGGCAATTTCGTCTTCGAAGAACCAGGAGCGTTGGCCGCCGGCCAGATCCACCACCACGCCGATGCCCTTGCCGTCCGTGACGCGGAATTCCTTCACGGTGCCGGTGGGATCGGCCTTGAGGGCGGCCACCAGATCGGCGGGAATGCGGTCACGCACCCGCAGCACCCGCACCTTGGAGCCGACGGTGATGGCAGTCTGGGTCATGGACCGCATGAAAAAAGCCCAGCAACCTTACCAGCTGTGGCGCCCTCTCCCCCACCCCGCGATGCTCGCCAAACGCATCATTCCCTGTCTGGATGTGGCCGACGGCCGCGTCGTCAAGGGTGTCAATTTCGTCGGGCTGCGCGACGCCGGAGATCCGGTGGAGCTGGCCTGCCGCTACAGCTCCAGTGGCGCCGATGAACTGGTGTTCCTCGACATCGCCGCCAGCCACCAGGGGCGGGACACCCTGGTGGACCTGGTGCGCCGCACGGCGGAGGCGGTGACGATCCCCTTCACCGTGGGCGGGGGCATCAGCGAGGTGGAGGGGATCACGGCCCTGTTGCGGGCTGGCGCCGACAAGGTGAGCCTCAATTCCGCCGCCGTGCGCGACCCCGACCTGGTGCGGCGGGGGGCTGAGCGGTTCGGCTGCCAATGCATCGTGGTGGCCATTGACGCCCGCCGCCGCCAAGGGAGCCCCGGATGGGATGTCTACGTCAAAGGGGGGCGGGAGAACACGGGCCTCGACGCCGTGGCCTGGGCCCGGGAGGTGACAGGGCGGGGCGCCGGTGAAATCCTGCTGACATCCATGGATGGGGATGGCACCCAGGCCGGCTACGACCTGGAGCTCACCCGAGCCGTGGTCGATGCCGTGGAGGTGCCCGTGATCGCCTCGGGCGGGGCGGGCAGCATCGCCCACATCGCCGAGGCCCTCGGCGCCGGACAGGCCTCCGCCGCCCTGCTGGCCTCCCTCCTCCACGACGGCCTGTTGACCATCGAGCAGATCAAGAGCGATCTGCTCGCGCGGGGGTTGCCCGTGCGGCCCCTCGAGGCCAGGCCCTCGGCCGGGTGAGGCGTCGGTGGGCCTGGAGGGCTCCGGGAGCGGACGCCTCTCGCCGGCCCTCGGAAGTCCGTAACATCCAGATACGTTCCTTAATCGTTCCCCAGGCCTCCCGTGTCTGCCCTCTTCGGCTTGCCCCCTCCCCTGACCCATTGGTTCGCCATGGCCATGGTGGCCGCCGTGGTCGCCCTGGTGGCCTGGGCGCTGCAGCTCATGCAGGCCGCCAATGATCGCCAGGACTTTTCCCTCATGCTCGCCGGCTGCATGGTCTGCTCCGCCGCCGTCGGCCTCTCCACCGTGATGGTGCTCACCTTCACCAACCCCGCGCTTCTTGTTCCTTGAGCGGCGCTGACCCCACCGCGGTGCGCGAGCTCTTCGAGCGCATCGCCCCCCGCTACGACGCCCTCAACGATCTCCTCAGCGCCGGCCTCCACCGCCATTGGAAGCGCACCCTGCTCGCCCGCCTGCGTCCCCGACCCGGTGAGCGGTTCGTGGATCTCTGCTGCGGCACAGGTGATCTGGCCCTGCTGCTGGCGGAGCGTGTGCGGCCCGGGGGGGAGGTGGTGGGGCTGGATGCGGCGGCGGCCCCCCTGGAGCGGGCCCTGGAGCGGGCGGCGCTTCAGCCCTGGCTCCCCGTGCGTTGGCTGCGGGGGGATGCCCTGGCCACGGGCTTGCCGGACGCTTGGGCCGACGGAGCCACGATGGCCTACGGGCTGCGCAACCTCTCCGATCCGGCGGCCGGCTTGCGGGAACTGCGGCGCCTGCTTCGTCCGGGCGGTCGGGCCTCGGTGCTGGATTTCCATCGGCCTGATCCCGCCCATCCCCGGGCGGAGGCGATCAGCCGGTTTCAGCGCGGCTACCTGCGGCGCGTGGTGGTGCCCGTGGCGGCGGCGGCCGGCATGGAGGCGGAGTATGCCTGGCTGGAGGAGAGCCTGCGGCGCTTTCCCACCGGAGCGGAGCAGGAAGCCCTCGCCCGCGGGGCGGGGTTCGCCCGCGCGGCCCATCAGCCCATGGCCTTTGGTTTGATGGGGCGGCTGGATCTGGTGGCCTGAAGGGGGGAGTCCTCCGATCTCCAGCCGCGCCGCGTCGGTAGGGTGGCCGGCACGGATTCCCGGGCCATGCTGTTTCAGGATCTCATCGCCACCCTGAGCCGATTCTGGGCGGACCAGGGCTGCCTGATCCTGCAGCCCTACGACACGGAGAAGGGCGCCGGCACGATGAGCCCCCACACGGTGCTTCGTGCCATCGGACCCGAACCCTGGGCGGTGGCCTACGTCGAGCCCTGTCGCCGGCCGACGGATGGACGCTACGGCGACAATCCCAAC
>JBKDTB010000208.1:0-2647 GCA_046340515.1 Cyanobacteriota bacterium
CTGGTCGCCACCACTCCCGCCGCCTTCCAGGAACTCCTCCAGCGGGCCCGCAACAACCTGGAGGAACTCAAGCGCCAGCAAGACCTGGCCACCGGCAAAAAGCAAGCCATCGCCCCAGACGATCGCTCTTATCTCAACACCAGCGATCCAAACACGCCCCTGCGCCGCTCCGTGGTGCGCCTCTGGGCCACCTTCTCCGGCGGCCCCTTGCTGGGCACAGGTTTTGTGGTGCTCCGCCAGGGCGATCGCGCCTGGATCGCCACCGCCCGCCATGTGGTGTTCGCTCCCAACACCAACGCGCCCCCCACCAAGCTGGAGGCCGAGATCTACAGCGGCACCCTCCCCGCCAACCTCACCACCGCCCGGCTGAGCGTGGCGCTGCCCTCCGCCGCCCAGAGCGATGCCAGCTCCGGCGATGATCTGATCCTCCTGGAGGTGAAAGGCCTCCCGGCCGACATGGCGCCGCTCCCCCTGGCGAGCGATCCGCCCCAAGGCACCCTCAAGGTGGTGGGCCATCACATCGTCAATCAGCCCTGGCTGGTGGTGGCTGTGAAGGTGGTGGCGGAACTGTTTGATCCGGCCGCCAAGCTGTTTCGCCTCAGCGGGACCTTGAGCGAGGGAGCCTCAGGCGCCCCCGTGTTGGATGGCCGCGACCGGGTGGTGGGCCTGGTGCGTTCGCGCACACAGATTGATGACAATCTGTTCGTGGTATCCGCCTATCGCACCGCAGCCCTCCAGGCGAAGATGACCCAAACGGTGCCCCCCGCCCATGGTTCCCGTTCCGCCCCCTGACACGTGTCACCAGAGCCCGGTGCGGCTCATTGCCGGCCTGGTGTTGGCCTCCCTTGCCGTGGCCACGCCCCTGGTGCCCGCCCTCGCCGAGGACTGCCCCAGCAAGGGCAATCCCCGCTTGCCCGCCTATCAAAAGCGCGAGCAGATGCTCCGCTGCGAGGGGGAGAGCCCCAAGCCCATTGCCGCCACCGGCCTGTGGCTCGACAACTTCACCATCGGCAGTCCAAGGAGCCGAACCAGCAGCGACGACGGCAGGGAGATCCTGTTGCGCGTGCCCGTGATCGGCCGCTCGTCGGCAAAACCGGAGGTGACGGTGGAGACAAGCCGGAACAACTACAAGATGAAGCCCCTGGAATGGCGCCAGAGGGGAGACAACTGGCAGGAATTCGCCTGGGGTGTGGCGGTGCTCAACCAGCTGGGCATCAAGCCCGCCCAGCTGCGGGCCACGGCCCTGCTTCCTGGCGGGGGAGGGGCCAGCCGCCAGCTGCCCGTGTGGTTTGCCGATGCCAGGGCTTACACCCTCATCGTGGGGTCCAACACGCCCTTGCGCCTGCGGTTGTTTCGCGTGAAGGGGCCCGACGGGCGCGTGGTGGAGGATTTTCTCAGCGGCGGCACCGATGCGCGAAGAGCCATCTGGGATGCCCGTCGCCTGCCGCGTGGCATCTACACGATCGAGGCCCAAGCCGATGATCCCTCCACCAAGCCTCTGATCACGGCGGTGCAGCATGATCCCCGTTGGCTCCAGCCCTGATGGCCTCCCCGGGGCAGCCCACTCCCTGGCGGAATCGTCGCCACAGGCTCATGCGGAGGCTGCATCGAGCACGGGGCAACCCGCGCCTTCTGGCCCTGGGGGGCCTGCTCCTCTGCGGTGGCGTGTGGTTGGCGACCCTGCTGCCCCAACCGCAACCCCTGGAGGGAACGCTGGAGGCCACGGCGATCCGTTTCACCCTCCCGCCCTCGCTTCCGGAAGAGGGGGTGCCTTTTCTGGGCCTGGCGCTTCGTTCGCTTTCCCTGTCCAGCCTGAGCGAAGACGAGCCATTGCGCGTCACGATCAGCGGCCAAACCCTGGAACTGGCTGAGGGCAACAGCCTCACCCTGCAGGCCAGTGCCCCGAAGCCGGGTCCGGGGCAGGTGTTGTTTCTGCAGATGCGATTGCCCGCTGGCGCCCGGTTGCGCGAATTGCGGGCGGATGGCGCCAGGGAGCGGGAGCTGAGGCTGGAGCTGCGCCCCCCGGACAACGACGCCAACCTGCCGCCGGTTTCCCTGGTGATCACCCCGAACCAGCCCTTGCAGGTCCGCCTCAGCGAACCAGACGCGGCAACTCCAACGGTGCCCACCAGCGAATTTTCCCCCGTCGTGAAGGGGCCCGTGCAGCTGCGTTTGCAACCCATGGACACCCGCGAGGGCGTGGCCTTTGAGCCCGCCCTGCCCGTGCGAAACCTCACCCTCGACGCCGAAACCCCGAGCCTGTTCAATGGCACACCCCTCATCCGCTCCAGCCTGCGCTCTGGCGAACTCCACCTGGGCCGCCGCGAACCGCTGAAGCTGCGGCCCGATCAGGTGTTGTTGATCCAACCCCCCGGCGTGAACGAGCTCACGGATCTGCGCCTCCTGCCAGACGGCACCACCTTCGCTCTGGCGGTGGTGGGAGAAAGCACGGCCCTCAGCAGTGGCCTGAGCCGCAAACACCCCACCACCGTGGTGCAGGGCACCTCCCTGAGCCGTTTCTTGAACCCCGAGCAAATCGCCGGCTTTTACGGCGTTCTGGCAGGCGCGGCCAGCATTGCGCTGCTCGTGTTGTTCCGAGTGGATTGAACACAAAGAAACAAGTCTTGGCTGGCCAGCCACAGGCGCT
>JBKDTB010000209.1:0-34319 GCA_046340515.1 Cyanobacteriota bacterium
CTGCGCATCGCCACCGAGCTGCATCTCAAGCGTCTCGTGGTTGGAGGCTTTGAGCGGGTCTACGAACTGGGCCGCATCTTTCGCAATGAGGGGGTGAGCACCCGCCACAACCCGGAGTTCACCTCGGTGGAGATCTATCAGGCCCACGCCGATTACCACACGATGATGGAGCTCACGGAGGAGTTGATCGCCTCCGTGGCCCAGACGGTTTGCGGCTCCACCGTCCTCACCTACCAGGGCCTCCCGATCGATCTCACGCCCCCCTGGCGGAAGGAGACCATGCATGACCTGGTGCGCCAGGCCACCGGCCTTGACTTCCATGCCTTCGCCACCCGCCAGGAGGCCGCCGATGCCATGGGGCAGGCGGGGCTGGAGGTGCCCGAAACGGCGGACAGCATCGGCCGTCTGCTGGTGGAGGCCTTTGAGCAGCGGGTGGAGAGTTCCCTGACCCAGCCCACCTTCGTGCTCGACTATCCGGTGGAGACCTCCCCCCTGGCCCGGGCCCATCGCTCCAAGCCCGGCCTGGTGGAGCGTTTTGAGCTGTTCATCGCCGGCCGGGAGACCGCCAATGCCTTCTCCGAGCTCATTGACCCGGTGGATCAGCGCCGCCGCCTGGAGCTGCAGCAGGAGCGACGCCATGCGGGCGATCTGGAGGCCCAGAGCGTGGATGAAGACTTCCTTGCGGCCCTGGAGGTGGGCATGCCGCCCACGGGCGGCCTCGGCATCGGCATCGACCGGTTGGCCATGCTGCTCACCGACAGCCCTTCCATCCGGGATGTGATCGCCTTCCCCCTGTTGCGGCCGGAACCGATCCAGCGGGATGCGGCCGATGCAATGGAATAATGGCCACAGTAGGTTCTCACACCCAGAATGAGTGGCGAGCGGGTCGGTTTTCGCTTCAAGCACGCCGATGCGGTTGTGAAGCGCAACCCCCAGGGACGATCGCGTCGCGGCTGGGTCATGGAGCCCGTGGAGCAGACCACCAGCCGGGGCACCAAGATGCCGGCCTATCGCATCCGCTGGCGCGACAGCGAGCGGCCCGAAATCGTGTTGCAACACATGCTGATCGCGGATCCGGATCCCACGCCGCCCCCTGAGGGCGTGAGCCTCGTGCCTCCGGCGCCCAAGGCATAGGGCAGGGCGCCCCTGTTGCCGCTGGGGGCGGAGTGTTCAGCGTTGCAGCTTCCGGCGCAGTTCCTCCAGCTCCTGCTGGCTCTCAAACGCCGCCCAATCCGCCGCGAGGTTTTCCCCGGTCGGTTGAGGTCGTGTTTTGGCCTCCTCGCTGGTGTTGCCTCCTCCGCCGGGTGGCGTCCTGGTGGTCGCCCCCGCTTTGGCAGCCAGCTCCCCCAGCTCCCGCTCCACCGCAGCGAAGCGTTCGCCCAGCTCCGCAAGGGTCTGCCAGCGGGCCCGCCCCTGGTCCATCAGCGTGGCGATGTGCGCCTCGGCCCGCCCAGCCAGATCGAGGGCACCGGCCCGTTTGGCCCGCTCCACCCGTTCCTGCCAGGAGCGGATGTCCTCCGCCAGTCGCATCAACCCATGGCGCTGCTGCTCGGCCTCCGTCCGCAGGCTCAGCCGATCCCGCCCCAGGCGCTGCTGCCGCTCCCGGGCCGCCTGCTCCGCCAGCAGCGCCTCTTGTTGCGGGTTGGCCTTGAGAAATTCCTCCAGGGTCTTGTCCAGCCGGGCCTCCAGTTGATCCAGCCAGCTTCCGGAACCGTCCATCAGCCGGGCTCCTCGGGAGAGCGCTCCCCGGGGGCACAGGTGATCAGTGGCGCCTCAATCTCTTCCCGCAAGGGTGTGAGGGCGGCTTCGCGCGAGCGCAGGAGCAGCTGGGTGAGGCGGGCGATGGCCCCTTCGCCGAGGTCCAGCTCGCTCAGGCTTTCAAACCGGCGCAGGTAGAGCCCCTCCAGCTCCTCGATCAGCCCTTCCCGCACCAGGCGCATGGCCTGCTGTTGATCCTCACGGCTCCAATCCTCACGGCTCATCGGCGCCTCCCGGGGGGTCACTGTGTCGCCCAGCGTTCCAGTCTGCCTGCTCCAGCAGGTGGAGCGACAGGTCGTCGGCCGCGTCGCTCCAACGGCCCAGGGGGCGCCAACCAGCCCCGCGGGCCAGGGCCAGGAAGCGCTCCGGCGCATACTTCACGCTGAATTCCGTGATCAGGGGCTCGTCAGCGGCGAAGGGGAACACCTCCCCCGCCACCCGCACGCTCTGGGACCCCCGGCTCACCAGTGCCATGACGATCCGGCTGTGGTCCCCATCCCAATGGGCCTCATAGGTGAAGGCGTCCGGGTCGAAGTCGCCCTCCAGTTCGCGGTTCAAGCGCCCCAGCAGGTTGAGGGCAAAGGCGGCCGACCAGCCGGCCGCGTCGTTGTAGGCCGCTTCCAGGCGCGCCACGGCCTTGGGCTGGTCGATGCCGATCAGCAGGCGGCTGCCTTCCCCCAGCAATCGGGCGAAACGGCGCAACAGACGGCCCGCCTCCGGCGGATCGAAATTGCCCAGGGAACTGCCCGGGTAGAAGCCGATGCGGGGCTGGCGCAGCAGGGGATGGTCGGGCAGGGCTTCCAGGATGCTGTAGTCGCAACAGATGCCAAGGATCGGCAGGCCGGGGTGGCGCTGCCGCAGGCTCTCGCAGGCGAGGGAGAGATGGTCGGCACTGATGTCGAGGGCCACATAGGCGGCCTGCCGCCCGGCGTCCAGGATGGGGCTCACCTTGCGCCCGTTGCCGGCGCCGAATTCCACCAGTACGCCGGGACCCAGGGCCGCAGCCAGCTCCGGCCCCAGGCGTTCCAGCAGGTTGGTTTCCGTGCGGGTGAGGCTGTATTCCGGTTGCGCACAGATCTTCTCGAACAGCTGGGATCCGGTGTCGTCGTAGAGAAACCAAGCCGGCAACTGCTTCGGTGTGCGCCCCAGGCCCTGCCGCACCAGCCGGGCCATGTCCGCCGGCTTGGGGTGGAGATTGATCAGGGCAGGGATGGTCATCGGGCCTCCCGGGCCAGGCGCAGGCCGCTCGCCATCCAGCGGCTGGCGGGGGGGAAGAAATTTCGATAGGTGAGCCTGGCGTGACCCGGTGGGGTGAGCGTCGAGCTGCCGCGAAGCACGAACTGGGAGCACATGAACTTGCCGTTGTACTCGCCCACCGCTCCCGCTTCCGGCTGGTAGCCGGGGTAGGGCCGGTAGGGGGTGCCCGTCCACTGCCAGAGGCTGTTGAAGGCCGCGGGCAGGGCGCCGCTGCCGGCGGCCACCTCCCATTCCGCTTCGCTGGGGAGCCGGGCCCCGGCCCAGCGGGCGTAGGCATCAGCCTCGAACCAGCTGAGATGGCGCACCGGCGCGTGCGGCTGAAGCGGTTGACGCCCCGCCAGGGTGAATTCCCAAGCGCCATCGCGCCAGTAGCGGGGCCCGCCCCAGCCCCGCTCCTCCGCGATGGTCCAGCCCTCGCTCATCCACAGCTCCGGCCGGCGGTAGCCCCCATCGGCGATGAAGGCGCCGTAGTCAGCGTTGCTGACCAGCCGGCGGGCCAGGGCGAAGGGCTCCAGCCAAACCCGATGGCGGGGCCCCTCGTTGTCGAAGGAAAAGGCCTCGGGGTCGTCGTGGCCGATCTCCACCACGCCTCCGGGGTGGGTCAGCCAGCCCGCTTCCGTGTCCTCCACGCTCGCTGGATCGGCGGGCGCGGCCTCCGGCCCCGACCGATAGGCGGGCTCCAGGGGGTTGCGGCTGAAGCCATCCAGCAGATCCATCAGCAGCAGTTCCTGGTGCTGTTGCTCGTGCTGCAGCCCCAGCTCCAGCCGTTCCAGCGGTCGGGCGGCCCGCTCCGGGGGCTGGCTGTCGAGCTGAGCCAGCAACCGCTCCAGCCC
The DNA here is from genome assembly GCA_046340515.1 of Cyanobacteriota bacterium. Classification (GTDB taxonomy): domain Bacteria; phylum Cyanobacteriota; class Cyanobacteriia; order PCC-6307; family Cyanobiaceae; genus Cyanobium. Next base: position 3,849 of record JBKDTB010000209.1, read on the forward strand.
TCCGTTCACCCGCTGCCGCCACTCCAGAATGGCCTCCATCGGCGGGCGGGTGAGCAGGCCCCTCCGGGGGCGGGGGTGACGGGCACCGACAGCGTCGTAGTAAGAGTTGAAGAGGAAACACCACCGCTCGTCCAAGGGGGGCCATCCCGCCAGGTGCGGGCCGAGAACGAACAGGTCAAAAAACCAGGTGGTGTGACCGAGATGCCACTTGGGTGGGCTGGCGTCCGCCATCCCCTGGAGGCAGAGATCCTCGGGTGTCAGGGGAGCGATCAGGGCTTCGCTCCGTTCACGCACAGCCCGCAGGCGGGAGTGCAGCGCGGCGGAGTGTCCATGGGATCCCTCCGCCACTGGCCCCCGCGGGGAGACAGTTGGTGTGGGAAGGGCAGGGCCGATCGCTGGCACCATCGCGGGCGGAGAGTTTGAGGGCTGTGCCTACGATCCCACGCATCCACGCGTCAGGGGCTCCACCATCGGCATGGGGACTATCACCGAAGGGTTTTCCGGCGCCGTTGGCCGCACGCCCCTGATTCGTCTGCGCGCCCTCAGTGCGCTGACCGGCTGCGAGATTCTCGGCAAGGCCGAATTCATGAACCCCGGCGGTTCGGTGAAGGACCGGGCGGCCCTGGGCATCTTGCGTGAGGCGGAGGCCAGTGGCGAGCTGCGGCCGGGCGGCACGGTGGTGGAGGGAACGGCGGGCAACACGGGCATCGGTCTCACCCACCTCTGCAACGCCCTCGGCTATCGCGCCTTGATCGTGATTCCGGAAACCCAGTCGGCGGAGAAGATCGGCTTGCTGCGCAGCCTCGGGGCGGAGGTGCGCACCGTGCCGGCCGTTCCCTATGCCGACCCCAACAACTATGTGAAACTTTCCGGACGCCTCGCGGAAGAGATCCCCGGAGCGGTCTGGGCCAATCAATTCGACAACCTGGCCAACCGCCGCGCCCATTACGCCACCACCGGCCCTGAGATCTGGGAGCAGTGCGAGGGACGTCTCGACGCCTGGGTGGCCTCCACCGGCACCGGCGGCACCTATGCGGGTGTGGCGTTGTTTCTCAAAGACCGTGATCCCGCGATTCGCTGCGTGCTGGCCGATCCTCACGGCAGCGCCCTTTACAACTGGGCCACCTCCGGGGAATTGCGCAGCGAGGGCACCTCGATCACCGAGGGCATCGGCAACAGCCGCATCACCGCCAATCTGCAGGGGGCCCCGATCGATGACGCCGTGCGCATCGGCGATGACGAGGCCTTGCGCACCATTCATGCCCTCCTCTGGCAGGAGGGCCTCTTCATGGGGGGATCGGTGGGGATCAACGTGGCCGCGGCGGTGGAGACCGCCCGCCGCCTGGGTCCCGGCCATCGCATCGTCACCGTGCTCTGTGACGGCGGCGATCGTTATCGCTCCCGGCTCTATGACGGCGAATGGCTGCGTTCCAGGGGCCTGCGTCAACCGCAGCGCGAGGAGCAGGCCCCCGTCTCATGGTGAGTCCCGTCCCTGTCGCCGGTCAGCTGATCGGCGGCCGCTACCGCCTGGAGCGCCCCCTCAGTGACGCCTCCGGGGGCCAGGGCGACCTCTGGCTGGCCCGTGACACGCTGGCTTCCGACGGACCGGCCGCCCTGCGGCGTCTGGGTCCGGAGCGTGATCAGCAGCAGGCGCGTCAGCTCTGGGCCCGCCTGCAAGGGGTGCTTCATCCCCAGGTGCCGCGGGTGGGGGCCGCGATCAGCGAGGGCGATCAGCTCTGGCTCGTGCGGGAATGGCAGGCGGGTCGCACCTATCAGCAGTTGCTGGCGGCCCGCCAGGACCGGCAGTTGGTCTTCGGCGCCGGGGAGGTGCTCCTGCTGCTGCGCCAGCTCCTGCCCGTGCTCGCGGCCCTGCACGGCCAGGATCTGCTCCATGGCGACCTCACCCCCGCCAATGTGCTGCGGCGGGACAGCGATGGATTGCCGGTGCTGCTGGATTTCGGTCTCCTGCGGGGGCCGGAGGGCGGGGTGGTGGGCACGACTCCCGGCTATGCCCCCCCCGAACTCCAGCGGGGGGAACCGCCCCAGCCCTGGATGGACCTCCACGCCCTGGGCGTCACGGCCCTGGTGCTGCTCAGCGGCGATGGTCCGGAGCGTTTGCTGCAGCCCCAGACCATGGAGTGGCGCTGGCCCGCGGCCCTGGATGGGGAACCGGACCTGCGCCAACAGTTGCAGCGCCTCCTGAGCCGCGACCCGGGCGAGCGCCTGGCCACCGCCCCTCAGGCCCTGACGGCGTTCCAGGCCCTGCCGATGCCCGACAGCACGGGCCCCGTGCCCCGGTCCGACCGCACCCTGGTGCTGGTGCCCGCCGCCGCCCCGCCACCCGCCGCCGCCCCGCCACCCGGTGCCGTTGAGGCGAGCGCGGTGGAGGTGGCCTTCCCCCACCAGCCCCCTGCGGAACCCTCCCCCCCGGGCCAGCCCCCCGGGGAGGCGCCCCCTCCGGATGGTCGGCCCACCGCCGAGGAGGAGGAGGCCGTCGCGGCGAAGGTTCGTCCCCTCCGGCCCGCTGCTCCGCCCCCCAAGCGGGCCGTCAGCCCTGTGCGCGCCCGCCAGCTGGAACGGGAGGAGCAGGCGGAGGGTGGGCTGTGGCCTGTGCTCCTGGCCCTGGTGGTGTCCGCCGTGGTGGGCACCGCGGTGGGCTGGTGGTGGCTCGGGCGTGGTGCAACGTCGGCCAACCCCGGCAGTGGGGCGGCCCCGACCCTGGAGGAGGCCCCAAGCCTGCCCCCCGGAGAAGTGGATCAACGGGAGCAGCTCATCAGTCGGCTGCGGGCCATGCAAGTGGATCGCGGCTGGTTTCTGGATCTGGTGAACGCCAGCCTGCTGGCCCAGTACCCGGAGCGTCGCGGCCGCCTGCCGACGGACTCCCTGGAGGATGCCCCCCTGCGGAAGGTTTGGAATGAGCAGGCGGAGGACTGGCTCGCGCGGGTGGAGCAACTTCCCCTGGCCCTCCGGCGACGGTTGGGCCGTTTCACGGCGGCGGATTGGGAGCAGCGGCAGCAGAGCCTGGCCCAGCGGGGCATCAGCGCGGAGGTGCTCCAGCAGCTGGTCTCCGGCAGTGCCCAGACCCTCCTGCCGTCCCGCGCCTCGGATGGGATGCCCCCGGAACCGTGGCGCCAGCTCTGGTATGCCGCCGCCGTGCAGATCCTGGAAAACCTTTCCATTGAGCCGATTGAGGCCCGTTCCGGGGTCACCCAGCTGCTGGCGGCGGATGTGCCCGCGAACGGCGCCCGCCTGTTTCCGATCCGCCTGCCTGCGGGTCACGCTCTGGTGTTGGGGGTCAATGGCACGCCCCTGTTGCAGATGAGCGTTTATGGCGCCGATGGTCGCTCCCTGGTGCCCCGTGGCTCCCTGCGGGTGGTGAATCTGGGTGTGCAGGGGAGTTCCCCCGTGCAACTCCTGATCACGAATGAAGGGGTGGCGGCCTCCCGCATCAGCCTCTCTCTGCGGGCCGATCCTCCGACTCCGCAGGTTTCATCTCCAGCCAAGAGCACTGGCGAAGAGGCTCCTGGCCAACCAACGTCACCTCCGGAGGGGGCGCTGACGCCAGAACCCACGAACCCGCCAACTCCGGTCGAGGGTTCCGAAACTCCCTCCTCGCAAGAGCCATCCCCCGCTTCCCCGCCGCCCACTGTGGTTCCATCCGGCGGAGGGCCTTCTCCTTCCGCTCCTGCCCAGCCCACCTCGCCCTGATTCGCCACCATTCCACCTTTCTTTGATGATGTCCTCGCATTCCGTTTCTGGCAAGTCTCCTTTTCTGGAGATTCTTTCCTGGCTGTTATTCGTGTGTGGCATCGGTTTTTTCTTGTTTTCTTTGGTTGTTTATGGTGTTGGCGAGCCCTATTCAGGGATGGGATTCATTCATCCCATGCGCATGCAACCGCCCTTTGCCGATCTGGCCATGCTGACTGCAACGGCGGAATGTGGCGTGGATCTGGATGCCTACTACAAGGGCCTGGTTCCCGGGTGTGATCCAGCTGGCCGCACCTATCCTTTTGACTATCCTCCCATGTCGATCTGGCTGGGTCGATGGCTGCATGTGCGGGCCAGTCAGACGCCCTTGATTGGGGTTACAACGGCCATGGCCATGATGGTTGTGATCCTCGGACTGCTGAGGGCTGAGATGGCCACGCCTTGGAAATGGCGTCTTCTGGCTTCCGGGGTGCTGATGTCATTTCCGGTGCTGCAATGCGTAGAGCGGGCCAACATCGATGTGATGATATTTTTGATGATGATCCTGCTTGCTTTTCTTGTCTCCAGGCCCATGCGCACACTTCCCGCCGCATTGCCGAGGGATCTGCTGGCCGGCCTGCTGACGTTTTTGGCCGTTTCGTTGAAAGTCTTTCCCGTCTTCGGGATTGCTGGCTTAATGCTCTTCCGTGACAACCAACGAGCGCTTGCAAACAGGATTCAGTGGAGCTCCTTCTTGACCAAGGCGATTGTTTTGTTCGCTGCGGCCTTTGGCTTTGTCTTCTTGATTCATTACTTCCAGACGGTGGGCAATTTGATCAAGGAGGGTGGGCTGGGAAGCTTCGGGCTGATGGCTTTTGGCTATGTTAACTCTGATTTGGTCAAGAGTTTTGGATTGGTGGCGGCCCGCCATGTCATCCGGCTGCTGTTTCTGATCAAGCCAGCGGCGATCCTCTTTGGCTTTTTCATGGCATCTCGATCGGGGCTGGCTACGCCTCCGGCCAAAAGTGCGGAGAGCATCAGTTGCCATCACAAGAGTTTCTTGGATGTTAATTTGTGGATCATGTCATGCACCTGGATGGGCGCCTATATTTTTACAATCAATTATGATTATCGTTTCATTTTCATCCTTCCATTCTTGGCCTATCTGGCAACGTTCTCTGCCCTGTGGCCCCGCCTGTTGATCTGCATGACGCTGTTGATCTTTGTTTTTCCATGGTTCAGACTCAATTACACTTCCATTGGCATGGCGCTGGTTCGTGTTTTGGAACCCGTGACCGAATTTTTGCTCATCCCTGCCCTGGCGGGATCGCTCCTGTTCTTCCTTGTCGCCAGGATTCTTCGCGCTTTTCTCCCCACCCGCCCTGTCACGGCTGAGGCGTCTTAGAACCTGGCGATGGCCGCTCGGGTTTCCTTGACCTCCTGCCGCCGTTTCTCCTCCTGGCGTTTGTCGTGCAGCTTGCGGCCTCGGCCCAGGCCCAGCGTCACCTTGATCCAGGAGCCTTTGAGGTGAAGGTTCAGGGGGATCAGGGTGAGGCCTTTCTGCTCCAGGGCCGTGCGCAGTTTTTCAATCTCGCGGCGATGGGCCAGTAGCCGCCGCACCCGCAGGGGCTCGTGGTTGAAGAAGCGACCGGCGTGGCTGTGGGGAGAGATGTGCACGTTGTGGAGCTGCAGCTCTCCATGGCGGATCAGGCAGAACCCATCCCGCAGATTGCAGTGCCCGGCCCGAACCGACTTGACCTCCGTGCCCAGCAGTTCGATGCCTGTTTCGAGGGTTTCCAGAATCTCGTATTGATGACGGGCAAAGCGGTTGTCGGCCAGAGGCCTCTGGGAAGGGTCCCCCTTGGCGGCGCCTCCCCGTCTGCCTGGCCCCTTGGCCATCACGCCTCCTGCACTGATCCGACGTTAAGGGGTCGTCCAGGGCAGGAGGGGCCGCTCACCCCTGGCGGGGACCGGTACCCTCCCACCATGGCCATCGTCTCCTCCCAAGGCAGCCCCTCCCCTGGAGGAGAGGCGTCCCGCGCCAGCGGAAGCCGCCGGGCTCGCGGCCCCCTTCCGGCTCGCCCCGAGCGGCTGCTGGATCCCGCCGCGCGGCTCAGGGAGGAGGAGCCGCGGGATGGGGAAGGGCAGCAGCGGGAGGATGGGCTGCGTCCCCGTCGGTTGGCCGACTACATCGGTCAGCGGGAGCTCAAGGAGGTGCTGGCGATCGCGGTGGCGGCCACCCGCGGTCGCGGGGACGCCCTGGATCATGTGCTGCTCCACGGGCCGCCGGGGCTGGGCAAGACCACCATGGCCCTGGTGCTCGCCGAGGAACTGGGGGTGCGCTGTCGCATCACCAGCGCGCCAGCCCTCGAGCGCCCTCGCGACATTGTTGGTCTGCTCGTCAATCTGCAACCGAACGACCTGCTCTTCATCGACGAGATCCACCGTCTCAACAGGGTTGCAGAAGAGATTCTCTATCCGGCCATGGAGGATTTCCGGCTCGACCTCACCGTTGGCAAGGGAACGACGGCCCGCACCCGCAGCCTTTCCCTCGCGCCCTTCACCCTGGTGGGCGCCACCACCCGGGCCGGGGCGCTGAGTTCCCCGCTGCGGGATCGGTTCGGCCTGATTCAACGGCTGCAGTTCTATGAGCTGGAGGATCTGCGGGCCATCGTGGCCCGGGCCGCCCGCCTGCTGGCCCTGGAGTTGGAGGAGGAAGCGGCCCTGGAGGTGGCGCGCCGCTGTCGCGGCACCCCGCGCATTGCCAATCGCCTGCTGCGTCGGGTGCGGGATTACGCCATGGTGCACGGGTCCGGGCGCATCGGGGTGGAGCTGGTGGCCACCGCCCTCCAGCTCCACCGGGTGGATGCCCGGGGGCTCGATGCCAGTGATCGGCAACTGCTGCGCCAGCTGCTCGAGACCCACGGCGGTGGACCCGCCGGACTCGATACCCTGGCCGCCAGCCTCGGCGAAGATCCCGCCACCCTGGAAACCGTCGTGGAACCCTTTCTTTTGCAGCTTGGTTTTTTGCGGCGCACCCCTCGCGGTCGGGTGATCACGGAGGCGGGACGCGCCCATCTCGCCGCGCCGGGGGAGGAGCCGTCATGAGGGGCCCCTGGCGACGGTTCGGCCTGACCCTCGCGGCGATCCTGCTGCTGCTGCCGTGTTGGCTGCCGCAGCCCGCAGGGGCGCTGGAGGCCGCTGGCGGCACCAGGGACGCCTTCGATCGGGCCCTCTCGGCCAGCCGGGAGGGGCGGCCGCAGGAGGCCCTGGCCCTGTGGTCCCGGGTGTTGGAGAGCAGCCCGCGGGATGCGGCGGCCTGGAGCAATCGCGGCAATGTGCGTCTGCTGCTGGGAGATCCCGGCGGGGCGATCGAGGATCAGAACCAGGCCATGGCGATCGAGCCCGACGCGCTCGATCCCCATCTCAACCGCGGCACCGCCGAGGAGGCCCTGGGGCTCTGGCAGGCGGCGGCGGCGGATTACCTCTGGATCCTGGAGCGGGATCCCGGGGAGTCGGCGGCGCTCTACAACCTGGGCAACGTGCGGGGATCCCTCGACGACTGGGAGACGGCCCGGGCCTGTTTCCATGCCGCCGCCCTTTCGCGCCCCGGCATGGCCATGGCCCGCTCCAGCGAGGCCCTCGCGGCCTTCCAGCTGGGTGATGTCGCCACCGCCGAGCACGACCTGCGCTCCCTGATCCGCCGCTACCCCCTCTTCGCCGATGCCCGGGCCGGGTTGACGGCGGTGCTGTGGAAAGGGGGGTCCCGGGGGGAGGCGGAAAGCCACTGGGCCGCGGCCTCCGGCCTCGATCCCCGCTACCGGCAGGAGGAATGGCTGCGTCAGATACGCCGCTGGCCACCACGGGCGGTGCAGGCTCTGCAAGAGTTTTTCACCCTCGCCGCCTGATGCGGCGCCAGACTGTCAAGGTGACACCCCCCCCTTCCCCCCCTGCCCGCCTGGCTGCGCCCGTCGACTGGCTTTCCTCAGGGCTCGACGCCGCGTTGCGGGACGCCCTTCCAGATCTGGTGCGCCTGCGCCGTCACATCCACCGCCATCCTGAGCTGAGCGGCCATGAGCAGCAAACGGCGGCCCTGGTGGCGGGGGAGCTGCGTCGTTGGGGCTGGGAGGTGCGCGAAGGGGTGGGGCGCACGGGCGTGACCGCCGAGTTGGGCCCCCGCGACGCCCCCCTCGTGGCCCTGCGCACCGACATGGATGCCCTGCCGATCGAGGAACGCACGAACCTTCCCTATGCCTCCAGTCATCAGGGGCTGATGCATGCCTGCGGCCATGACATTCACACCACCGTGGGCCTGGGGGTGGCCTGTCTGCTGGGCGGTCGGCCGGAGCTGTTGCCGTGCCGCGTGCGCCTCCTTTTCCAACCGGCGGAGGAGACCGCCCAGGGGGCGCGCTGGATGCGGGAGGCCGGGGCCATGGAGGGGGTGCGTGCCCTTTTCGGCGTGCATGTGTTTCCAAGCCTGGAGGTGGGCACCATCGGCGTGCGCTCGGGCAGCCTCACCGCCGCCGCCGGTGAGCTGGAGATTGAGGTGCTGGGGGAGAGCGGCCATGGCGCCAGGCCCCACCAGAGCACGGATGCGATCTGGATTTCCGCCCGGGTGGTGAGCGGTCTTCAGGAGGCGATCAGCCGGCGCCTGGATCCGTTGCATCCGGTGGTGGTGAGTTTCGGCCGCATCGAGGGGGGGCGGGCCTGCAACGTCTTCGCCGATCACGTGCGCCGGCTGGGCCCCGTGCGCTGCCTGGATCCGCAGGTGCACGACCGCCTGCCGGGCTGGATTGAGGAGACGGTTCACGCCCTCTGCCATGGTCATGGCGGCGAGGCCCGTGTGCGCTATCGCTGCATCTCCCCTCCGGTGCACAACGCGCCAGCCCTCACCCAGTTGGTGGCCGATGCGGCGGTGGATCTGCTGGGCCGCCCGCAGGTGGTGTGGCTGGATCAGCCCTCCCTTGGCGCGGAGGATTTTGCCGAGCTGCTGCAGACCACCGAGGGCACCATGTTTCGCCTCGGTGTGGCCGGGCCTGCGGGATGCACGCCTCTGCACAGCAACACCTTCGCTCCGGATGAGGGCTGCCTGTCCGTCGGGGTGAAGGTGCTCACCCTCAGCTTGCTGCGCTGGGGGCAGCAGCAGCGGGACGCCATCCCGTTGCCGGAGGCGCCGATGGCGCTTTCGCCATGATCGGCTCCTCGGGGGGGAGGCCGGAGCGCGGCCAGGGGAGAGTTTCTTTTCGCAGCACCGCCAATCTGCTGGCGCTGTCGTCGCCCCTGTTGATTCTGCTCGCCCTGGTGTCGATGCTGAGCCGCGGCCCGGCGACCCGCCTGCAGGCGCTGCCAGCCCTGTTGATCGGCTGTGGCCTGCTCCTGTTCAGCCTGGTGCGACGCCGCCGTCGCCGGGCGCGGCTGTTGCGGGTGTTGCGGGAGCCGGTTTCGGGCCGACACGACCAGCGGCCAGTCGTGGCTCCAGCCCCCGCCCCACAGCCCAAGGCCCCGGCTGGGGCAAAGGGCGGCTGAGGCAGGAGGCCCTCAAGCCCGTTGCTAGCTTGATGGGGTGCTTGTGGTTGAAGCCTCGTGCCGCCTGATCTTGAAGCCATCCGGCGGGCGATTGCCTCCGGGGACCCGGCCCAAGCCATGCCCGCCCTGGTGCGTCTGCGGGAGTGCGGCGTCGCTGAGGCCACACCGCTGTTGTTGCTTGGGCTGGAGCAGGCGCCTTTTGTGATCCGCTCCATGAGCTGCGCGGGACTGGGCATCAAGCGCAGCTTGGAGGGTCGGCAGGCTCTGGAGCGAAGGTTGAGGGAGGATGGCGATGCGAATGTGCGGGCGGAGGCCGCCAATGCCCTGGCCAGTTATGGCGTGGACCAGGTCTGGACAGTGTTGCGAGACGTGTTTGCTGCGGATGGCCAGTGGCTGGTTCGCTGCAGCATTCTTGCCGCCCTGGCGGAACAGGCCGAGATGACCCCTTCTCGCCTGCTGGAATTGGCCCGTCTGGCCCTGGAGGATGGGGACGGCACAGTCAGGGCTGGTGGAGCGGAACTGCTGGGGCGCATTCTTCAGGAAGCGAATGAATCCCGTGACGCCACAACGTTGGAAGCTCGATCGATGATGACCAGGCTTCAAAGGGATCCAGACCATCGAGTTGTGGCAGTCGCTTTGAATTCCTTGCCGGGAATCGGCCAGTGAAGATCCTGCAGAAGGGGCCAACCTTCTCTGATTAGGAGGATCGATTCTGCCGCAAGCTTTCTGGGGGAGTCATGGCGTCAAGAAGCTTTCTGGAGGGGTCATGGCGTCAAGTTGCCGTCAATTCTTGTCCGTGGCAATCAACAGCTTCGTTGTTCAATGGACTTGACACCTCGCCGGGAGCGACGAGCAGGTCGGAGTAATCCACGAAAAAAATTGACCGACTTCTTGATTGGTAGACTGATCAGATACCACGGTGAGTAGATTTCAAGTGGGATAAGTAAGATGTCGATGATTCGAGCCAAAGCGGTTTTCAACTTTGAAGATGACAAGGCATGCAGCGATAATGTGACGGCAGCTCCATACCAATCAGCCATGGTTATTTCCCCGTGCTTGAGCTGGTCGTGTGCGGCGGAGAGCAAAGCCCACCGGCAATGGGGCCAGAGAATATCAGTTAGTTTTGATCGAATGGCGAAGGGGCGGAGGGAGGGATAAATAAAAATAGATGTTATTCTCTGCAGGTAGACAAGGCGAGACCAGGTGACGGCATATTCATAGTCAATTAGCGGATAATCTATGATGGCAATTGTTGAACGGCCCTCGGCTTGAGAAGCCAGAAGAATGAGAGTGTGGGATGCACACGAGTAAGCGTAATCAAGGAAAATGGAAAGATTTTCCTGGAAAAAAGAAAATCGCCATACAAAACCGCTGATGAATAACATGTCTCCAAAGCTGGATGACTCCAGCAATGTTTCTATTGATCGGCTGAGAATGGGATGGTCTTTTTCGGTTGCCCCTCTGTGCCACTGGTTAAATAAGACTCCCATCGCGGAATGTTCATTGGCCAGCCTGATCGCTTGATCTATTTGACTGTTTGCATCCGTTCGGACTTTGTCATCATCGCCGAGAATCCAAAGCCAGGGTGTGTCAACGCGGGTTATTCCATAGCAAATATTGCCGATGAGTCCGAAGTTATGATTATTTTGCTGAAGAATGGTGGTGCCGCGATGAAGGCTGGTGTCAATATTGCTGGCGTTGTAATTGCCAGGGTTGACCTGGATGATGATCTTGACGGCTCCTTGCCAAATGTTGTCAATCTCCCTGAGTCGTTTGTTGACTTCTTCAGGTCGATCCCAGGTCGGGATGAGAATGCTCAGATCAATCGACATGGTTTGTTTGGGGGAAAATCTTCAGTAGTCATCCCATTGGCATCAAACAACCGATGCCACTCCTGTAAATCAGGGACAGGTCGTCAAAAAGCTTTGAGCAATAACCTTGACCCCAAAGGAAGGGCGTTCCCACCCCTAGGAGGGGAACGAAGAAAAATATGTCATGACTGTGGATTCAGGTAAAATTTTTTCACGAAAAGTCAAAGCTCATCCCACATTACCACGAAGGAGAGCGACTCTTCCCTTGTTGTCCGATGGCCAGAAACCTGTTCATGCCCCCAGGTGATTTCTTCCGCCGCCAATGGCCACGAACCGGCATGGGAAAGGTCATTGCCAGGCAGGATCAGGCCATTTGACCGGTGCCGTCACCACTTGACTGTCTCTGGAGGAGATGGCGAGGCGGCTCGGGACAATTCAGGTGGGATGCAGTCGTCACCACAGGCAATTCTTCGGATGGAGCTTTGCCAGGTCGTTCCAAATCTTGATCAGGATCTGAGTGCATGACGGCGCTAGAATTTGTCTGGACCAAACATTCCCAGGTCTGTTCCTGGAAGGGCGCTCGTTCGCCTTTCCTGGCAAGTCATTGGCCCGTGGGCGGATTGATGGCAGTCAAGGATGGCTTCCCTTCCACACTGAAAAGGCCTGAAAAAAGAAGATGGGTCCCCGAATTCCCGCCAACGTCTCAGTGCCTTTCCGCGAGAAGAAGCGCTATATTCTTATTGCATTTTTGATCGCATTAAGATGGCTTCCTGCCTGAAGAGAAATGCTTATCTGCGGAGTGCTTTGTGTTAGAAGCTAAGGATGCTCTGGAAAACTCACCCAAGCCCGATTTTCTCCTCGCACCGGCCTGGTCCCGACTGAAATTTCGTCGCCAGCCTGGGCAGAGTTCCGCAGTTTTCCAGAACCTCCTCAGTGACGAAATCAATCTGTCGATAACCAGAAGATAGGGGCTCTTGGAGCGTCATTTATGACAGTATTCGGTGGCCATGCGCTGGCCAGTCTGCTCTTGCCGATCGATTTTGTTGTCCTGTTGGAGAGTTGCATGGGGATGGTCCTTTCGATCCGCTGTTGGTCTGTCAGGGGCAACCCCTGCGCCGGAGGATGGGGCGATGATCGGCAGCATGGGATAACGTTTGATTCAGACCGTAACTCCTGCCAAAGGTGATGATCTGGTAAGTTTGTGTGCCGTTTGTCGGGTTGGCTTCAGATCGGGATCTCTCGTTGGAGCACGTTCCAGCGTTGCTCCAACTGGGCGATGCGGGCCTTGTCTTCTTGATGGAGACTGCCATAGTGCTCGCTCTTGTTGATGAGCCAAAGAATCTCAAAGTGGATCGCGTCAAGGAGTGAGTCTGATAAGTTGTGATCGTTAAGCTTGCTGGCATCAAATACGACCTTGCGCGTCTCAAAACGGGTGAGCTTATGGGAGGCAATGCGAAGAAGTTCTGGCATTGATGAAATTGTAATAGCTCCACCGACAACAAGGTCAAGGCGGGTATTTTTCACACGCATGGCAATATCCTCAATCGCTGTCGTCACCCTTTCGTTTTGAATGTCTCCCTGGATGCCAAGCGAGCCTGAAAAATCAGTGCGTCCGAATACAACCCCGGTGATGACTGGATTGGAGAGGGCTATTTTCAGTATGTCATCAAAGACTTTGTAGGCTTGAATGGTCTCCATGTTGAAGAGGAAATTCGTCTCTTCAACCTCATCAGGCGAATAGACTTTGTAGATGGCGTCCACATACTTTTTGAGCGCGTAGCTCGATTCGATCATGGGGGCAACAACATAACGTGCGCCGAACTGGCGGGCTTCATGGAGATCCTTCACGGCCTCACAGCCACCGATCTTGAGGGTGAGCGGCACGTTGCAGGTGCGCGTTACAACCAGAAGGCGGAGCAGCTCCTCGTTGCGGATTCCCTCCGCCTCGAATTCCGCCTTTATGCTCTTGAGATGGCCGCGTTCATTGATGCGGCGAACCAGTTCAGAGAGCTTCTTTTCGATGAGATTCATCAGGAGGGTCTCATGTTGGGAAGGTAAGGAGCAGCCTGTCGATACAGATCATCGGAAAGGGGGGGGCCATGGGGTGGAGAAGACGAGCTTCACACCATCCATGTCCTGGCTGCCGCGTTGCCTGAGGCCTGATCCGGCCTGGTCGACGGTCTTCACCTGCCCCCCGATGACCAGCCCTTCCCGCCTTTGCCGCCAGGTGGCCGCGGAACTCGGCAATCAGCGGCAGGGGACGCTCTCGCGGTGCTTTCGATGTGCTCCCGGGCCCGTTGGCTCGGCGGCCCGAGGGTGGCGGATGGCGCTTGTCCAGGGTCTGGTGGATCAGGCTCCGGCGGCCTGATAAGCCTCCAGGTCGCCAAGGCAACAGGCGATCGGAGTCTGGTCGCCTTGCTCCACCCGCCGGTACCAGTTCACCGTGCGCTCCACCGTGGTGGCAAACGGCCAGCGGGGCGCCCATCCGAGCTGGTGGTGGGCCTTGTCGATCACGAGGTTGAGCAAGCCGGCCTCGTGGGGGCTGGAAGGATCGCTGCGGTCATCCCAGCGGCCGGGCCAGTGGCGCAGGGCTTCCTCCACCAGCTCCCGCACGCTGCGGTTCGCCTCCAGCTGGGGCCCGAAGTTGAACGGGCTGGCCAGCGTGCCCACCTCGGCGGGCTCGGCGGCGTTGCACAGCCGTTCCGCCAGAAGCAGATAGGCGCCCAGGGGCTCCAGCACGTGCTGCCAGGGGCGCGTTGCGCCGGGGTTCCGCACGCCGATCGGCTCCCCCGCCGCCAGGGCGCGCATCGCATCGGGCACGATCCGGTCGGCGGCCCAGTCGCCGCCCCCGATCACGTTGCCGGCCCGGGCGCTGGCGAGGCGCAGATGGGGGGTCTGGTGCGCTCCGCTGCCGCAGAAGCTGGCGCGCCAGGAGGCAATCGCCAGCTCCGCCGCCGCCTTGCTGCTGCTGTAGGGATCATGGCCGCCAAGGGGGTCGCTTTCCCGATAGCCATAAAGCCACTCCTTGTTGCTGTACACCTTGTCTGTGGTGATCAGCACGGCAGTGCAGGGTTGGGCCTGCGATCGCAGGGCTTCCAAGACATGGAGGGTTCCCATCACGTTGGTCTCCCAGGTGGCCAGGGGCTCGGCGTAGCTGCGCCGCACGAGCGGTTGCGCCGCCAGGTGCAGCACCAGCTCCGGTTGTCCTTCCGCCACCACTCTTCGCACCAGGGCCCCATCGCGAATGTCGCCGATGTGGTGATCCAGGCGGTTGGCCAGGCCCAGCTGATCGAAAAGATTCAGGCCAGGCTCCGGCGGCAGGGCCAACCCGACGAGATCCGCTCCGAGCTCCAGCAACCACAGCGCGAGCCAGCTGCCCTTGAAGCCTGTGTGACCCGTGAGCAAAACTTTCTTGCCGCGCCAGAAGTGGGCCGAGGGGTGGGCAGGGGTGGGGGTGGGCAGTGTCATGGATCAGGCCCAGATTTTCCAGGGGGCCTGGCCGCTCTGCCACAGGTCCTCCAGCAGCATCTTGTCCCGGAGGGTATCCATCGGTTGCCAGAAGCCGCTGTGGTGGAAGGCGGAAAGCTGGCCTGTTTCCGCCAGGGTTTGCATGGGCCGTTGTTCCCAGATGCACCGATCCCCGTCCACCAGATCAATCACAACAGGACTGAGCACAAAGAAGCCGCCATTGATCCAACTGCCATCGCCTTGGGGTTTCTCTTCGAAGGTCAGCACCCGCCCGCGCTCGAAGGCCAGAGAGCCAAATCGCCCGGGAGGCTGAACTGCTGTGAGGGTGGCCAGGCGCCCCTCCGCATGGTGGAAGGCGATCAATTCGCTGATGTTTACATCCGCCACGCCATCGCCATAGGTGAAGCAAAAGGGCTCATCGTCGAGATGGTGTCGCACGCGCGCTAATCGCCCCCCCGTGAGTGTGGCCTCCCCGGTATCCACCAGGGTCACTTTCCAGGGCTCAGCTTTGCGCGTATGCACAAGCATGGAATTGTCACTCATGTCAAAGGTGACATCACTGGTGTGCAAAAAATAATTGGCAAAGTATTCCTTGATCACGTAGCCCTTGTAGCCGCAGCAGATGATGAAGTCCCGAATGCCGTAATGGTTGTAGATCTTCATGATGTGCCAAAGGATCGGCTTGCCGCCCACCTCCACCATGGGCTTGGGGCGGCTGCTGGTTTCCTCGGAAATGCGAGTGCCGAGCCCCCCGGCAAGGATGACAGCTTTCATCTCCTCTCAAAACGGCCGTGCTGTTGACTTTAGGCGGCAAAGGAAAGTCAAGGCCCGAGCTACCAGGTGCGGCCCCGGTGGAGATTCGGAGGCCGAGCCGCCCGTGTCCTTTCCATGGGTCAGGGCGGAGCCAGCCCGCTGAAACGGGAAGTCGACCCCTTCGTCAAGGGGGCCTTGCTAGGGTGAGAACGACACTAGGGGTGCCCGACGCGGGCTGAGATCACACCCTCTGAACCTGATCCGGGTCATGCCGGCGCAGGGAAGTTCGGCCAACCTCCTCGCACGGCATCCCCCTCCTCTCCCAGCCGTCATGCGCAGCACCTGGATCAAGAATCGTCGTGGCGCGGCCAACGTGACCCAATTGCATTACGCCCGAGCCGGGAAGGTCACCGAAGAGATGGCTTATGTGGCGCAGCGGGAAAACCTGCCGCCATCCCTGGTGATGGAAGAGGTGGCCCGCGGCCGCATGATCATTCCGGCCAACATCAATCATCCCAATCTGGAGCCGATGGCCATCGGCATCGCCAGCCGATGCAAGGTGAACGCCAATATCGGCGCCTCACCCAATGCCAGTGATGTGGCCGAGGAGCTGAAGAAATTGGAGTTGGCCGTGAAATATGGAGCCGATACGGTGATGGATCTCTCGACCGGAGGGGTGAATCTCGATGAAGTGCGCACAGCCCTCATTCAGGCGTCGCCGGTGCCCATCGGCACCGTGCCTGTGTATCAGGCCCTGGAAAGCGTGCATGGCCGCATCGAGAACCTCACGGAGGACGACTTTCTCCACATCATTGAGAAGCATTGCCAGCAGGGCGTCGACTATCAGACCATCCATGCCGGTCTGCTGATCGAGCACCTCCCCAAGGTGAAGGGTCGTCTCACCGGCATCGTCAGCCGCGGGGGAGGGATTTTGGCCCAGTGGATGTTGCACCATCACCGACAAAATCCCCTCTACACACGCTTTGACGATATTTGTGAGATCTTCAAGCGCTACGACTGCAGCTTCTCCTTAGGGGATTCCCTCCGTCCCGGTTGCCTGCACGATGCTTCGGACGAGGCCCAGCTCGCGGAACTCAAAACCCTTGGCGAACTCACCCGTCGTGCCTGGGCTCACGACGTGCAGGTGATGGTGGAGGGACCAGGCCATGTGCCCATGGATCAGATTGAGTTTAATGTTCGCAAGCAGATGGAGGAATGTTCGGAGGCTCCCTTTTATGTTTTGGGCCCCTTGGTTACAGACATTGCCCCTGGCTATGACCACATCACCAGCGCCATCGGGGCTGCCTTGGCTGGCTGGCATGGCACAGCCATGCTCTGTTATGTCACCCCAAAGGAACATCTGGGCTTGCCGAATCCCGAAGACGTTCGCGCTGGCTTGATCGCTTACAAGATTGCCGCCCATGCCGCAGACATCGCCCGCCATCGCCCCGGGGCGCGTGATCGGGATGATGAACTCAGCCGGGCACGTTACGCCTTCGATTGGAACCGGCAATTTTCTCTCAGTCTGGATCCAGACAGGGCCCGCGAATATCACGATGAAACCCTCCCTGCAGATATCTACAAGCAGGCGGAATTTTGTTCGATGTGTGGTCCCAAGCATTGCCCGATGCAAACTAAAATCACCGACAAAGATCTGGAACAACTGCAGGAGGTTTTGGCGTCTCAAGCCACCATGGCTTGATGCTTGTGTCTGCCATGGCTTCGGAGAGGGTGCAGATCACAACCTCTCCCACAGGGCAGGCGCAAAACAACTCTTTGCCTTTCAATCAAGGTCTTGACGCTTCACCAAGCTCTTGGCTTTGAAAGAGAAAAAGCCGGTGCCCTGGAATCTTCGCTCCAGGACACCGGCGTTTTTGATGGGAAGGAAGGGCGAACCCGGATCAGCCCAGAGCTTTGGCCGTGGCCACCACGTTGTCCACGGTGAAGCCAAACTTCTCCATGCACAGCGGTCCAGGGGCGGAGGCACCGAAGCGATCAATCGAAACGGTGGCACCATCAAAACCGGTGAACTTGTGCCAACCGAAGGAGCTGGAGGCTTCCACCACCACCCGCTTCCGGCAGGAGGCGGGCAACACGCTCTCACGATAGGAAGCGTCTTGCTCTTCAAACAGCTCCACACAGGGCATGGACACCACGCGAACGTTGCGCCCCTCCGCGCGGAGCTGGGCGGCGGCCTTCACGCAGAGATCCAGTTCAGTTCCCGTGCCGATGAGGATGAGATCCGGTGTGCCCGTGCTGTCCTCGAGGATGTAACCGCCTTTGGCGACGGCGGCTGGAGTGGAATTGGGCTGGTTGGGCATGGCCTGACGGCTCAGGGCCAGGGCCGTGGGCCGCTTCCGGTTGGCCACGGCCACCTGATAGGCCCCCATGGTTTCGTTGCCATCGCCAGGCCGGATGACCAGCAGGTTGGGGATGGAGCGCAGATTGGCCAGGGTTTCGATCGGCTGGTGGGTGGGTCCGTCTTCCCCGAGACCAATGGAATCGTGGGTCAGAACGTAGATCACTCCCAGTTCACTCAGGGCTGAGAGGCGGATGGCGCCAATCATGTAACCGGCAAACACCAGGAAGGTGCCGCCGTAAGGGATCAGCCCGCTGTTGTGATAGGCGATGCCATTGAGAATGGCGGCCATGGCGTGCTCGCGAACTCCGAAGTGGAGGTAGCGGTTGGCTTCGCCACCCTTTTGGAAGCTGGCCTCCCCCTTGATGTCCGTGAGATTGGAGTGGGTGAGGTCAGCGGAACCGCCGATCAGCTCCGGCAACTTCGGACCAAAGGCATTGAGGGCGTTGTAGGAGTGCTGACGCGTGGCCAGACCCTTGTCGGCAGCGGTGAAGGTGGGCAGGGAGGCATCCCATCCCTCGGGAAGTTCGCCCCGCAGGAGCCGCTCGAATTCCGCAGCCTCAGCGGGGTAGGCCTGGCGGTAGGCCGTCAGGGTGGCGTTCCATTCGCCTTCGGCGATCGCCCCCCGCTGAATGGCCTGGCGCCAATGCTCGTAGGACTCCTCGGGCACCACGAAGTCGCCATGGGTCCATTCCAGAGCCTTGCGGGTGAGCTCGGCCTCATCAGCCCCCAACGCGGCGCCGTGCACCCCGGCGGTGTTGGCCTTGTTGGGGGAGCCATAGCCGATGGTGGTGGTCACCTTGATCAGGCTCGGCTTGTCGGTCACGGCCTTGGCGGCCTCCAGGGCCCGCACGATGGCGTCCACATCCGTGTTGCCTTCCGCCACGTGCTGCACGTGCCAGCCATAGGACTCGTAACGCTTCAGCACATCTTCCGTGAAGGACACGGAGGTGTTGCCGTCAATCGTGATGTGGTTGTCGTCGTAGAGGGCGATCAGCTTGCCCAAGCCCAGGTGGCCGGCCAGGGAGGCGGCTTCGGAAGCCACGCCTTCCTGATTGCAGCCATCGCCCATCAACACGTAGGTGGTGTGGTCCACCAGGGTGAGCCCGGGCTTGTTGAAGCGAGCGGCCAGGTGGGCTTCGGCGATGGCCAGGCCCACGGCGTTGGAGATGCCCTGGCCGAGGGGGCCGGTGGTGACCTCCACGCCGGGGGTCTCAAAGGTTTCGGGGTGGCCGGGAGTGCGAGATCCCCACTGGCGGAACTGCTTGATGTCGTCCAGCGTCACCGAGTCGTAGCCGGTGAGATGGAGCAACGCGTAAAGCAGCATGCAACCGTGGCCGGCGGAGAGCACGAAGCGGTCGCGGTTGAACCAGCGGGGATTCTTCGGGTTGTGCCGCAGCACCTTGTCCCACAGGGCGAAGGCCATGGGGGCGCAGCCCATCGGAAGGCCGGGGTGGCCCGAGTTGGACTTGTTGATCGCGTCGACCGCCAGAAAGCGGATGCTGTTGATGCAGAGGCTTTCGATGGAGGTGGTGGGGGCGACGACCATGGCTGGGCAGGGGTGGAGGGCAGTAAGGGGTTGGGGCTCAGATCATCCGGCGGAACGCCAGGCAGACATTGTGCCCGCCAAACCCGAAGGAGTTTGACAGCACGACATTCACGGGGTGCTCGCGGGCGCTGTTGGGCACAACGTCCAGGTCGCAGGCCGGATCTGGCGTGGTGTAGTTGATCGTAGGAGGTATGAGGTTGTGGCCGATCGCGAGAACGGCGGCCACGGCTTCGATGCCGCCGCTGCCGCCCAGCAGGTGACCCGTCATCGACTTGGTGGAGCTGATCGGGGTGCGCCAGGCGTGCTCCCCGAGGGCGGCCTTGATGGCGGCGGTTTCGTTGCTGTCGTTGGCCTGGGTGCTGGTGCCGTGGGCATTGACATAGTCAACGGCCTCGGCGGGGAGGCGGGCATCCGCCAGGGCGAGGCGGATGGCCTCGGCTCCGCCCACCCCGCCGGGGGAGGGGGCGGTGATGTGGTGCGCATCGCAGGTGGTGCCGTAGCCCACGATCTCGGCCAGCACGGTGGCCCCCCGACGCTGGGCATGGTCGAGGCTCTCCAGCACGAGCACCCCCGCCCCTTCGCCAATGACGAAACCGTCTCGGTCGCGGTCGAAGGGACGGCTGGCAGTGGCTGGATCGTCGTTGCGGAAGGAGAGCGCCTTGGCGCTGGCGAAGCCAGCCACCCCGAGGGGAGTGATGGCCGACTCGGCCCCGCCGCACACCATGGCGTCCGCCAGTCCGAGCTGGATCAGGCGAAAGGCGTCGCCGATGGCGTTGGAGCCGGCGGCGCAGGCCGTGGCCACGGCACTGCTGGGACCCTTGGCCCCGAGGGCGATGGCGGCCAACCCGGTGGCCATGTTGGGGATCATCATCGGCACGCAGAACGGGCTGACCCGATCGGGGCCTCTGTCGGCCAGCACATGGGCCTGGGTCTCCATCATCAAGAGCCCTCCCACCCCGGAGCCGATGGCCACCCCGACGCGATGGGCGTTGCTGGCATCGATCGCCAGGCCGGCGTGGCCCACGGCCTCCTTGGCGGCCACCACGCCGAATTGGCAGAAGCGATCCCAGCGCTTGGTTTCCTTGGGTTCAAGCCGGCCGGCCGGGTTGAAATTCTTCACCTCGGCCGCGAAGCGGCAGGCGTGACGGGAGGCATCGAACAGGGTGATGCCGGCGACTCCATTGCGCCCGGACCTCAAGCCCTCCCAATACTCCCTGACGTCATTGCCGATCGGCGTGACGGCTCCCAGGCCCGTGACGACGACGCGGCGGAGTCCCTCCACCATCGACGGCCTCAGGCTTGCTTCTCTTGGATGTACTTGACGGCACCGCCGACGGTGGTGATGCCTTCGGCCGCCTCGTCGGGGATCTCGATGTTGAAGGCCTCCTCCAGGGCCATCACCAATTCGACGGTGTCGAGGGAATCGGCGCCAAGGTCGTTCTGAAAGTGGGATTCGGGCTTCACTTCACCCGCATCCACGCTGAGCTGCTCGGCGACGATGCCGCGCACTTTTTCGAAGATCTCTTCCTTGGACATGGAGGCTGAGTGGGAGGCAGCATCCTATGGGGTCGCGGGTGCCCGATCCCCGCCTCGTATGAACAAGGGTGACGGCGGCCGGGTCCAGGCCCTCCTGTCCGCCCCGCCATGGGTACCTTGGCTGCACGCCCACAAAGCCCCATGTCACACGCCGTCAAGATCTACGACACCTGCATCGGCTGCACCCAGTGCGTGCGCGCCTGCCCCCTCGATGTCTTGGAGATGGTGCCTTGGGATGGCTGCAAGGCAGCCCAGATCGCTTCGTCCCCTCGCACGGAAGACTGCATCGGCTGCAAGCGCTGCGAAACCGCTTGCCCCACCGACTTCATCAGCATCCGGGTCTATCTCGGCGACGAAACCAGCCGTTCGATGGGCCTGGCCTACTGAGGTCGCCCCTGATGCGGGCGCTCCCCTGGTGGGGGCGCCCGTTCCCCCATAAGCTCAGGCCGGTTGTGGGGACCGTATGTGCGGCATTGTTGCCCTGATCGGGTCGCGGGAGGCTGGACCTCAACTCCTGGAGGGGTTGCGCCAACTGGAATATCGCGGCTACGACTCCGCGGGCATCGCCACTGTTGATGACACAGGCCTGCATTGCCTCAAGGCGGAAGGCAAGCTGGTCAACCTCATGGCCCGTTTCGAGGCGGAAGGGGCTCCTGGCCACTGCGGGATTGGACATACCCGCTGGGCCACCCACGGAAAGCCCGAGGAACGCAATGCCCATCCCCACTTGGATGGCAGCGGCCTGTTGGCGGTTGTTCAGAACGGCATCATCGAAAACCACCGACCGCTGCGGGAAGAGTTGCAGGCGGAGGGAGTGGCGTTTCGGTCGGACACGGACACGGAGGTGATCCCCCATCTGGTGGCGCGAAGGCTGGAGCGACTGGAGGCGGAGGGTCTGAAGCCTTCGGCCACCTTGCTGTTGCGGGCCGTGAGCGAGGTGCTTCCCGACCTCCATGGCGCCTATGCCCTGGCGGTGGTGTGGGCACGGGTGCCCGGTGCGCTGGTGGTGGCCCGCCGTCAGGCACCGCTGCTGATCGGCTTGGGGGAAGGGGAATTTCTCTGTGCCAGCGACACTCCGGCCCTGGCTGGTTTCACACGCACCATCCTGCCCATGGAGGACGGGGAGGTGGCGCTCCTGACCCCCCTGGGCATTGAGCTGTATGACGCCAACGGCGAACGGGTGCAGCGCACCCCCAGCCTGCTCACGGGAACGGAGCACATGGCGGACAAGCGCAGCTTCCGTCACTTCATGCTCAAGGAGATCCACGAGCAGCCGGAAACGGCGGCCCTTTGGGTGGCCCGTCATCTGCCGGAGGGGGCCCTGGTGGCCCTGCCCCTCGACGAGGCGCTGTATGAGGGGGTGGAGCAGATCCAGATTTTGGCCTGCGGCACCAGTCGTCATGCGGCCCAGGTGGGGGCCCATCTTCTGGAGCGGTTGGCCGGGGTGCCCACCAGCGTGTTTTACGCCAGCGAGTTTCGCTATGCGCCCCCCCCCTTGCGGCCCCACACCCTCACCATCGGCGTCACCCAGTCGGGGGAGACCGCTGACACGCTGGCTGCCCTGGTGATGGAGCAGGACCGCCGCCAGGCGCTGGCGGATCCGGCCTTTGCGCCGCGGCTGCTGGGCATCACCAATCGGCCGGAAAGTTCCCTGGGGCGGCTGGTGCCCCACCTGCTGGACATCGGCGCGGGGATTGAGGTGGGTGTGGCCGCCACCAAGACCTTTCTGGGCCAGCTTTTGGCGTTCTATGGCCTGGCCCTGGCCTTTGCGGAACGGCGTCAAGGCCAGCCCGGCGTGCCCGACCAGACCCATCTGGAGGCCCTGGCCCTGCAGCTGCGTGGCTTGCCCGGGGTGTTGCGGGATCTGGTCGATGACCACGATGGGCGTTGCGCGGATCTGGCCCACCTCTTTGCGGAAACCCGGGATGTGATCTTCCTCGGCCGAGGCATCAACTGCCCGATTGCCATGGAAGGGGCGCTCAAGCTGAAGGAAATCAGCTACATCCATGCTGAGGGCTATCCCGCGGGCGAGATGAAGCACGGCCCCATTGCCCTGCTGGATGCCCGAGTGCCCGTGGTGTCGATTGCCGTGCCGGGAACGGTGTTCGACAAGGTGCTTTCCAATGCCCAGGAGGCCAAAGCCAGGGATGCGCAGTTGATTGGCGTGGCCCCAGCCTGCCCAGACACGGAAATCTTTGATCTGCTCTTGCCCCTCCCGCCAATGGAGGAGATTCTCAGCCCTTTATTGACCGTCATCCCGATGCAGCTACTCAGCTACCACATCGCTGCCCATCGCGGGCTGGATGTGGATCAACCACGCAACTTGGCAAAAAGCGTGACCGTTGAATGAAGCGGGTCAGGATGGAATAGGCACGTTTCTCTTCTTGCCGATGGCCAGGAAGCCAAAGGCCAGAATCAAACATTGAATGGAGTTGCGGAAGGCTTCCTTCAACCAGGTTTGCCAGCGTTGGGAGGACCGTTGCTCCTGTCGACTTTTCGCGGCGTTCAGGTTGCGTTGCATCTGCCCGAGGATGTTGGTCTTGGCAACATCCAGGGAGACGGTCAATCGAGGCATGGGGGACTGATTGGGAATCTGGGTGAGGGCGGCCCGCAGATCATCCTCCGAATTGGCGCGACTGATCAGGCGACTCACTCGCTGTACATTTTGAATCTCGCCAATTTCCCGTCCGGACAGGGTGTTGATCAGGCGCGTGCTCAGAAACAGCTGCAGCGGAATGAGCAACACCCAGCCAAGGGCCACCCAGGAAGCCAGATTGCGAATTTGCAGCGCACGATTGCGAATCATGCGATCGTTTTGATTGAGCAGGCGAGACAGGCAGATCAGCAGGGCACCAACCAGGCTCCAGACGCCATTGGACATCAAAAGAGAGATCAAATTCAGCTGCCACGCAGGATCGGTGAAACGTGCTGGAGCGAGATTGATCAGGGGCAGGAGAAAAACGCCTACCAGGCTCACTCCCACCCAGAAGGTGAAGCGAGCGGCATCACCGCGCTCTTTCAGGCGCCTTTCATTGCTCAGATCAGCTTCACTGAAACTGTCGGCGAGGAGATCGAATTCCTGTTGAAATCTTGAATCAGCGGTCACAGCAAGAAAAAAACTATCCGAACTTTAGCGGGCCGCTCAACTGCGGGCCACCTCCGCGCGCCCATATCGATCATCAAAGCGCACAATGTCGTCTTCTCCCAGGTAGGGACCGCTTTGCACCTCAATCAATTCCACGGGAATCTTTCCGGGATTGATGAGACGATGGCGAGAGCCGAGCGGGATGTAGGTGCTTTGATTCTCGGCCAGCAGCTCTTGGGCGCCATCCTTTTCCACCAAGGCGGTGCCTTTCACCACCACCCAGTGCTCGGCCCGGTGGTGATGCATCTGCAGGGAGAGGCTGGCACCGGGCTTGACCTGGATCTTCTTCACCTGCCAGCGGTCGCCTTCCACGATGCCGTCGTAGTACCCCCAAGGGCGGTAGATGCGGCGGTGGGCCTTGCTTTCCGGGGCGCCCTCCCCCTCCAGCTGTCCCACCACGCTTTTCACATCCTGGGCACGGTCGCGGTGGGCGACGAGCACGACGTCGTCCGTTTCCACCACCACCAGGTTGTCCACCCCGAGGCCCACGACCAGGCGGTGTTCACTGCGCAGATAGCAGTTGCGTGAATCTCGGCTGATCACACGGCCGCGCAACACATTGCCCTGGCTGTCGCGATCGGCCGTTTCCCAGAGGGCGCTCCAGCTGCCCACGTCGCTCCACCGGGCATCGAGGGGCAGCACGCAACCGCGGTCGGTGCGCTCCATCACGGCCACATCCAAGGCCACCGATGGGCAGCCGGCGAAAGCTTCGCGCTCCAGCCTCAGAAAGTCGAGATCGGCGCTGTCGTGTTCCAGGGCGCTGCGGCAGGCGCTCACCACCTCAGGGGCAAGGCGCTCCAGCTCGGCGAGAATGGCACTGGCGCGGAAGAGAAACATGCCGCTGTTCCAGGTGAAGCGCCCGGAGGCGAGGAAGCGCTCGGCGGTGGGGAGATCGGGTTTTTCCACAAAACGAGCGATCGGCACGGGGTGCTCCGCACTGAGGGGTTCAGCGGATTCGATGTAGCCGTAGCCGGTTTCCGGGGCGGTGGGCACGATGCCGAAGGTGACGAGCTGGCCAGCGGTTGCCGCGGCGATGCCAGCACACACCGTTTCACGGAAGCGCTCCTCTTGGCCAATCACATGATCGGCGGCCAAGACCAGCAGCAGCGGGTCCTCTCCGCGGGCGGTGGCTTGCAGGGCGGCAACGGTGACAGCGGGTGCGGTGTTGCGCCCGACGGGCTCCAGCAGGATGGCGGAGGGATCGACATCGATCTGGCGCATCTGCTCGGCCACGATGAAGCGATGGTCCTCGTTGCACACCAAAATCGGTGGCACCAGTCCTGGCAGGCCGGCCAGACGCTGGTGGGTTTGTTGCAGGAGGGTGGCGTCACCGTCTCCGGCGAGAGCCCAGTATTGCTTGGGATAAGAGGCACGTGAGAGAGGCCAGAGGCGTGTGCCCGTTCCGCCGCAAAGGACGAGGGGGACCAGGGGGGGGGTGGCCATGGCTGGCGGGTTGACGCGCGACGAACAATTGAGCTCCATTCAAGCGAGACTGGCGGTGTGGGGGGAGGGTCAGTGGGCCAGAAGTGTGGCCAGTCTCTGGCTGAGCGCCGTCTCCATGCTTGGATGGCCCCTGTGAGGAGATGAATGCGACAGTGAGTGCCCCACGACCCAAGAGCACGATTCGTGTCGCCATAATTCTGCCTCTTGCTTCTCTACCGCCATGGCCGCCGCCGTCATCCTTTCCGGCAGCACAGGGAGTGTCAATGATCCAACTTTGATATACCGGGGCTGCAAGGGCATCGTGCAGCGTCTGAGCGGTGATAGGGCGGCGGTTTTGTTCGATGGTGGTTGTTGGGACAAACTGGTGACCATCCCTGTGCGGTGTCTGGAACCGAGCTGAGAAATCCTGCTGGAGTGCCTTCCAATTCTTGATTCCTTATCGTTCCAGGCCCACCAATTCCTTTTGATTTAAGGTCTGGCGGATGATGTATATTTGATCGATAGAGACTACTGGATTTTGCGGTACCTCAAGATCTAAAAAAAATCCGCCGCCTAGGCAGCAGTGGATCGATAAGCTCGGCAACCGCAGCTGGCCGCGAGATCGCCGAAACCAATGGCCACAAAAAACCCCGAGATTTCTCTCGGGGCTAAAATCCAAACCATTATCAAAAATAAGAGTTATCGATTTCAGGAAATTTAAGCAGCAGAAGTGATGCGACGACGAATTTTCCTGGACATGCCCAAAGCAACTCCAACACCAATGACAGGCAAAGGACCTGGAGTTTGAATGATAGAGTTCGAAATTTGAGTAATACCCGTTGACCCAGTGGAAGTAACGTTAAATTCGTTTGAAACTGTCATTGTTTCAACAAGCGGAGAAATAATAATTGGTGAACTCGTACAATCAAAGGAAACATTGTCTAAGCACGTTCCCGTGTGAGTTACGGACGGATCGATAGTTCCTATCGCAGCAGTGCCTGGCAAAGAAGTAGTCATGCCACCTGCAAGTTTCGCAATCTGAAAAGTGGAAAGATTATTTACAGTTACATCATATTTGATGCTTTGGTTATTGCCAAAACTCCAGAAAGGAGAAGCGCCAATACCAGTGAAATTTATGGTGTGAACTTGCGCCGTTCCGCCAATAACAACAGAAACGTCACCAGCAGGCAAGGTACCGCTGTAGATAAAATTGGTAAAGTTTTTATCCCCGACGGTACAGCCGACTGTTGGCCCACCCCCTGCGAAAGCGTCTAGGGTGAATCCTAGTGTAGGACATGCTGCCAATGGTGCAGCGGTGCCAGCTTGGGCAGGAGATGCAAGCAAGCTCATGCCGGCTGCGAACCCAAGCGAGACTAAAAAGTGGCGAGTCTTCATGGAATTGAAACGAAATGAGATAAAGGAGTTAAATCCTTGCTTTCGTGCAAGGACCCATTAAACCATAGCGACTTGTCCAGCCTGTAAACTCTCGGAACCTCAAAGTCATGTAACCCTGACTTGATGGGAGGGAACGCCTCAATTGAAAGGCAATTAAAAAAAAATTGTAAATTTCAGGATGCGGTGACCGGTGAGCTGGCATCACGTCCCAGAAATCTGCAAGCAGAGGCGCTGGAGCTTCTCCAGGATCGAATCTGAAGTCGCAGTCCAGCTGAAAGGCGCTGAATCTTGGTTGTAGTTGGCGATGAAAAGCTCGATTTTGGCGATCAGCTCTTTGACGCTGGAAAAGATGCCATGCCTAATCGCTCGCTGGGTGATGATGCCAAACCAGCGCTCCATCTGGTTAAGCCATGAGGCGTAGGTCGGCGTGTCGTGGCCGTGGAACCGTGGCCGCTGCGCCAGCCAGGATCTGACTTTGGCGTGCTTGTGAGTGCAATCGTTGTCGACGACCAGGTGCACGTCGAGCTTGGACGGGACCTACTTGTCGATCCGCCGTAGGAAATTCAGGAACTCCTGGTGCCGGTGCCTGGGTTTGCACTCAGCAATCACCGCACCGGCGGCCGCGTCAAAGGCAGCAAACAGTGTGGTGGTGCCGTGGCGGATGGTGTCGTGGGTGACACCCTCGACATAGCCCAAGCCCATTGGCAACAGCGGCTGGGGCAGTCAAGGAGGGAGCTGTCCACTGCGTCCTGCCGTCTGCGGGCTTGCTTTGCAGAAGAGCTCTAATGATCACCTCGGCCTGCTTGTCATCCTCATAGATGCGGGGCCGTCCTGGCCTGAGCACGTCGTGCAAACACTCCAGGCGGAGATCCCGGTAATGCTTGCGCAACTTGCCTACGGCCATGCCTGTCATGCCCATCCGATCGGTAATGGCTGTGTTGGTAGCGCCGACTCCGCAAGCCAACGCAGTCTGCGCCCGTTGCACGATCGAATGGGGGAACGACCTTGAGATGGTGATGTTCTGGAGTTCCTGAACTTCGTCGACGCTGAGAACCTGCGACGGGTGAGCAGTCGCCATGGAATAACTTCCCTGATAGAGACAATTTTTGATTTCAGTAGCTCCTTCCGGGACTTGATGCTAGACGAGGGGAAATCTGGTGAGACCCCAGATGACGGCACATGGGTGCTGCAGTTGCAGTTGTTCATGTGCCAGAATTGTGACTGGTAAACGATGATGACTCATTCTATCACAGCGCTCGCAATGACGCAACCTTGCACCTCCAGCCTGCGGCTCCGGGTGCTGCGTGCCCTGGTGGGTTTGTCAAGAGGTTCCAATCACCCCAGTCTTCGCAAGGTGCAGAGCTTGCTGGATCAGGTGCTTGGGGTTGAGATCAGCACCGGTGCCATCAACGCCATCCGCTCCCGGCTCAGTGAAAGCTTGGCGACGCTGGTGGAGGAGGCCACAGAGGCGATTCGCCGGGAAACGGAGGCACACATGGACGCGAACGGTGGTCCAATCGGCAACGCCGACGGCAACAATCCCGAAGGAAAGAGGGGCGGGTTGTGGGTCATGGCTACCCCCACGCTGGCGGTGCTTCAGCTCGCCCTCAGGTGCTTTCTAGGCCTAAATCTTGCATCGCAAGCAAAAGACTTGGACTGCAGGAAATGGCCATTCTGTCTGCAGCGGCCAACCCGGGCCGATTCGTCGTCGCCATCTCCCTTGGTCCTTTTTTTTTGAACCACGGCATCCAGCTCGAATCCCATGCGCCTCCCCCTTCAGGGACGCCTGTGGCGTGTCATTGCCACTTTCCTCAGGCCCCTGTCATCCTGGCCTGGCCTGGCCTGGCCTGGCAGGTCTGCCCTGTGGGAAGCCTTGAAGCTTCTTCGTTCGCATTGACACGAGCTCTGGGGCCATCAAAGAACCTGTCACGGCTACAATCCAGCCAGTCTTAAGTCTCGCGCCATGGCCAATGCCGTCATCCTCCCGGGCAGCACCGTGATCGTCTGTGATCCCACATCGATCTATCGAGGCTATAAAGGCATCGTTCAACGGTTGAGCGGTGAGCGTGTGGCCGTTCTCTTCGAGGGCGGTTGTTGGGATAAACTGGTTACCATGCCTCTGGCTAGTCTCGCTTTGAGCTGTTGGGTCCGGATTCCTTGTCAAGAACCAGCGACTTGCTTTGTTAAACAGTTTTGGCTGTAAACGAAAGCCGCTTGATGGTCAGATCTAAAATTTGTCTAATGTTTTGGATAAAATGAGCTGGGCCGATTGGCCCAGCTGTTCGAGTGAAGAGCTGATCGCCAGGGTTCAGGCCAGGCGAGAGGCCTTGATCCGACTGCGAAGTTTGCGACTGGTGGCAAATGCTGCGCCTGCGCCCAGCACTGGCAAGGGACCGGGGGCGGCAGTAAAGCTGTTTTGATAGCTGTTCAGAATGGCATTTGTTCCAATGCCGGTGACCGTATCTCTGATTCGGAGGGTGGTGAGGTTGAGGGAAGTAACATCGATGGATTGCGTTGATCCATTTGTGGATAGAATCGTGCCCACCAAATCTGACGTGTTGGGATTGTAAATTTCTTTCGTCACGGTAACCCCTGTTTGGCTGCCGCCAACGGTTGAATCTATATTTACTAGCAAAAATCTCCCCAGGGAACTTGTAATTGTATATTCTGTTCCCAGGCTTGCCAGGCTTGCGAGGCTGTCGGGAGGGGTGTCAAAGATGGTTGCGACCTGCCCGTATGGGCCGGTGGCTGTCAAGTCTTGCCGTGGTTGATAGGCAACTCCAGTTGGCGCCGTCAGGGAGGTCACCGTAAAGCCGCCCTGGGTGGCTGGCACGGGTGGGATGCCAAGGGCGTGGGAAGCCCCTGCCGACAGGATGGAAAGACTGCCCAGAAGGGCGGTTGTCGCAATCGGCAAGGCTGGGGGTGCCTTGGGGAAGCGAAGGCGCAAAGAAAAAATGTTGTTCATGACAGGAAAAATTGCCTGAGAAATCAGAAGGTTTAAGTGCACGGTTACCTCTCGTACAGAATGCCTATCCAAGCCAGTTGTGAATGGCCTGATGGCCTCCTTGCAAAGAGATTCACTCACAACCTAGCCAGAGTCTTCAGAGCGGTCCCTGGCTTCATACATCCTTAAGGTTTGCGATCTCCTTTTGGGCGCCCAACGGGAGGGCCTCCTGCCATTCGCTGTCCCTCCCCCCCGACGGACAGGAGCGGATCTCTGCATCGGGAGACAGGGCAAACGGTCTCGCCAACCCTCAAAACCCTTGCAGTCCCTGGAGGCAATCGCGAGCCGCCGCCTGTTCCGCTTGACGCCTGGACCCCCCCCATCCCTTGCCCCGGAGGTCTGGAAGCTGCCTCCTGTCGCGGATTGCCTTGGGATTCTCCGTTTCGCCCGCACAACGGTCGAGGGAAACCGTGCAGCAAAATCGTCGCGGATCGCCGTGGGCCTGGCTCCTTTCTTCGCAGGCGTAGTGCGGCAGGCCGAGGCCCTGACGTTGGCTCCACTCCTGCAGGGCTGATTTCCAGTTCTGACGGTGCGGGTCGGCAAGCACGGCGGCGGCCGTTTCCCGCCAATGGGGACTCAGCCAGTGAAGCAGCGGTTTCAGTCCGCCCGCGCTTCCCCCCCAAGCCAAATAGATCCCCCCCAGCAGCGCTGCGGCACTTTCCGCCAACTCGGTGTCCCGGCCGGCGGCATCTCCTCCAGCCATCGGGCCCATCCGCAGCACACTCTCCAAATCGATGCTCCGTGCCAGGGCCGTCAGCCAGCGATCACTCACCAACTGTCCCCGCAGCGCCGATTGTTCCCCGACCCGCATGGCGG
>JBKDTB010000210.1:0-15591 GCA_046340515.1 Cyanobacteriota bacterium
CGGAGAAATTCACATCGGCGGAGCTGGCGTCGCCCGCGGCTATCTCAACCGCCCGGAGTTGACCGCTGAACGCTTCCTTCCAGATCCCTTCTCCAAGGAACCTGACGCCAGAATGTATCGCACCGGCGACCTGGCCCGCTGGTTGCCCGATGGCAACCTCGAATTCCTTGGCCGTTCCGACTTCCAAGTCAAGATTCGCGGCTTCCGCATCGAACTCGGTGAAATCGAGGCGGCGCTCCGCTCTTGCGCTCATCTCCAGGACGCCGTGGTGCTGGCCCGTGAGGACCTCCACGGCGAGAAACGGCTGGTGGCTTATGTCACGGCTCACGCACTGGCCGCTCCCACAGACCCCTCCGAACTTCCGGCGCTGCTCAAGGCCCACCTGCAAAGCACCCTCCCGGAATCCATGGTCCCCGCCGCCTTCGTGGTGCTCCCAGCCTTCCCGCTCACCCCCAACGGCAAGCTCGATCGCAACGCCCTCCCGGCTCCCGATGCGGACGCTTTCGCCTCTCGCCCTTACGCCCCTCCCATCGGTCCCGTGGAGGAAACCCTCGCCACCCTCTGGCAAGACCTCTTGGGCATCGATCGCATCAGCCGCCACGACGACTTCTTCTCCCTTGGCGGCCATTCGTTGCTGGTCCTGCGCCTGCTGAGCGCCATGGAACCAGCGTTTGGTGTCCGCTTGCCGGTGGGGATTGTGTTCCTCATGCCGACTTTGGCCGGCCTGGCCGAGGCCGTGGGAGATACCCGGTTGGCGAAGGAGGCGGCCTCCCTGGTCCCTCTCCAGCCCGAAGGCCAGGCCCCGCCACTGTTCCTGCTGCCAGGAGCCATCGGCTCGGTGCTGTATCTCCAGCCCTTGGCGGCTGCCCTGGGGCAGGACCGGCCGGTGTTCGCCCTGCCCTCCCCTGGACTGGATGGTCGTCCTCCCCTGAAGTCTGTGCCGGAACTCGCGGCCCACCACCTGAGAGCGCTCCGTCGCCAACAGCCCCGGGGGCCCTATCACCTGGCCGGGCATTCCTCGGGCGGTCGGATCGCTTACGAGATGGCGAGACAACTGGAAGAACAAGGAGAAAGCGTGGGCTCGCTGGTGATCCTGGACACCAACGCCCCGGATCCCCATCCGAAGCTGCGCGTTGCTACGGAGAAGGAGATGCTGGCGGATCTGGTGGCTGTCTTCGAAGAACTGAGCGGTATGGCCTTTCGGCTCAGCCGCGAGGCCATCGTCACGGAACCGGACGACCAGATCGCCCGAACCAGGGTGATGAAAGCTTTTCAGGACAATGGCGTTCTGTTTGCGAAAGGAGCCCCGTTGGCAGAGCTGCAGGCGCTGGCAGAGGTGTACCGGGCCGCGTGTCTGGGGCATGAAACCTATCGATTGAGAGGGCGCGTCCAGGCCCCGATTCACCTCCTCAAGGCCCGTGAGCAGGGCGGTGCTGATGGTGTTGTGGATCTCCGCCCAGCCTGGGGCTGGCAGGATGGCTCCGAACAAGACGTTCAAGTGGCTGTCGTCCCTGGCAGCCACATCACGA
Source organism: Cyanobacteriota bacterium (assembly GCA_046340515.1). GTDB lineage: Bacteria > Cyanobacteriota > Cyanobacteriia > PCC-6307 > Cyanobiaceae > Cyanobium. The sequence continues at coordinate 1,530 of JBKDTB010000210.1, forward strand.
TGATGGCCACGCCACAGGTGGAAATCCTGGCCAATTACTTACAGAAGATTCTCTCTGGAAACCCAATCTTCAGCGGGAAAACCGATCATCAGACGGCCATGATTGAAGTTCCACTATAAAGGCAATAAATCCGCTTGGCAGCTAAAATCAAAAGCTGCATTATCAAGTCTCCCATGAAACAACCAGGGTGACTCAACAGGGGACAAGGGTCAACGGGCCTGGGAAACCTCACGATCAGCTTCCAGCAATGGATGCCGGGACCGCATCACACCTGCAATCACCTGCACACCCCAAAGAAGTTCTGTCATGAACAAATCAAATGGCAGAATCAGAACTCCTGAGGCAGCAAGCAAACTAAACAGAAGGGATCGGCGAGAATGATTGGCCATGCTGTGCTCAAAACCCAAGGCTAATTCCCATGTCATCCGCAGCTGAGTCATATCCTCATTCATGAGAACAATCTGAGCGGCATCCGTTGCCACAGTGGTGGCCCCTCGCAACGAGATCGAAACTTCAGCTTGACGCAGGGCGAGGGCATCGCTCACACCGTCACCGATGAAGCAGACGCTCCTCCCTTGAGCCTGCAAATGTTGCACCCGTTCAGCTTTCTGGCTGGGAAGAGTCTCTGCGAAGTAACCATCCATGCCAAGATCGGCAGCAAGCTTGGCTGTCGGAGCCTCGTCGTCAGCAGAAACCAAGACAAGGGCCAAACCAGTTTGTCGCAACCAATTCAAAGTGTCTTTGGCTTCCTGGCGGGCAACAAAAGCCAGCTCCAGAGCTCCAATCACAGCAGAATCCTCTACAACAAATAGCAACATATTACCAATGGACTTGACAGAGCGATTGATGTCTTGGAGAGATACTGGAAGGACAAGAGCATGCATTTTGAGAAAGCGCTCGTTGCCAATGAGCACAGTGTGTCCATGGATCTGGGCCATACTTCCGAGACCCAAGGTGTGGTGAGCATTGTCCAGAGGCGGAATCGCAAGGGCCCTCTGTTCAGCAGCAGAAACAATCGCCTTGGCATCAGGATGGGATTGACGATACTTGGTTGCTGCAGCATATGCCAACACTTCAGCTTCAGACCTTTGGGCGCAGCAATGTATCTGGGTCACAATCTGCTCGTCCAGGATCGATGTTCCTGTCTTGTCAATCACAACGGTGTCAATGCCCGAAAGGTGGTCCAAAGCGCCACTGTCTTTGATCAGAATTCCGTGCGCTGCTCCGGCACTCAATCCATTGAGGAGCGTCAACAATCTAAGGGGAATGAGACTCCCCATGAAGTTGGTACCAAGCATGGCAAGGCCAGTATTTGGACCGCGGAGAATCCAACCGAATGCTCCTCCAGCGAGCATAGGCAGGCGATATTTTTCAAGGTCGTTATACTGATCAGAAACTCTTACTTCTTGGCTTTCAACCGTATTATTTAGCACCGCAGTGATATGGGCAGCCGCTGTATCAGCTCCTGCTTTCTCAACACGGAGGTGGATCGTACCAGCCAAGACCAAGGAAGTCGCGAGAACCGTGTCATCCACAAGCTTTTCTACAGGATGGGACTCCCCGGTGAGTTTGCGAAGATCCACGGTTGCCATGCCCTGCACAATTACCCCGTCAACAGGGACTAACTCACCGGCATTCAGGAGGAGCAGATCACCAACACGAAGGGATTGAAAGGGAAGAATGAATTCGCGACCATCTTTAATCACCCTGACCTCAGAAGGCTGGTTTCCAAGAAAATGGGTTAAACCATGACGATTCACCATTTGTGCAAGGAGTTCAAACTTATTGCAGATGCCCTCTAGGAGAATCCCCAAGCAGCCGATCGCAAAGCTCTCTCCAAGCCATATGAAAAGAAAATATAGCAACATAAGATGGGTGAAACTTAAACGGCGTTCATCAACAGCAATCTTCCAGCTTTCCTGGATCGAAGGCCACAAGGAGTGGATGCCAATGACAACAAAAATAGGAGTAAATATCCATCCAGTGAGACGGGAGACGCCGATCAGAACAAGACCAGAGCCACCAAGCAGCAGATTTCGATTGATGCTCTTTTCTTGTATACTCAGTTCACTTTTCTGCTGACACTGGATAAGCTCTAGTATTTGCTGACTACTCAATGGCCCAACAAACCATGGGTCGAGATGGGCAACAATGAGACTCTGATACTGGTTGTCAATATGCTGAAAAGATGTTTGGAGTGCCGCAACAGCACTCGCCATGGCAGAGGCCCCTTCCAGCCCACTCCCGACAGGTCCAACTGGTGTTGCGAGCAGATCAAGAAGAGTGGGACGAGGTCGTCGCGTTATGTAGCCGGCTACGAGGCTGAAGCCGCTGACGGCAACAATGAAGAGAGGAATCAATGATCTGGCCTCAGAGGTTTTGACACTGCAGATGGGTTAAGAGGAAAGCTGAAGAAGGGAAAGGTCCAACCCGGGGAAGGGCGCAGAAAGCGCAATCATCATGGATTAATCATGCTTAGAATACTAGCTGAGACTCAAACAGGCATGCGTGACAGCTGCGTCGCCTGACGCTTCATTGGAGAAAGCAAGCAAAGCGGTAGAGACTTCTTTGGCAGGGCAGGCACCAAGGCAGAAAAGGTATACAGCAAGAATCACTGATCACATTAGAATGATCATTTAGGTGCCTCTTAATCAAAAACAGGCGTGATCATGGCCAGGAAAGACAATCCTGGGATTCCAGCCCCAGCAGAATGTTTGCGATGCCAGCCCTCAGATGAGCTGAACATAAACGCAGGATCGAAGATAATATCGCCAGAATTGTAGTCGCAAGTTGATGTCCAAAAGCTAGATCGGCGCATGTCCATGATGTGCCGCTTCTTGCTTACATTATTCCGCAAGGGATTATGTCTTGGCAAACGGCTAGTGGAGAGCCAGCCAGCCTTGGCGCACTAACGTCAATGCTCCCATCAGATTCCGACAGCAATCGCTCGCCAAGCTGACCCTGCCTCAATTTTGCAAACATCCAAGCAGCTCAGCCTCGCAACAGCGAAATGATTCAGGAAAAAGGTATTTCTAAGATACATTGTAAAGACCTGATCACTACCTCAAGAGTGATTCTTTAGAAAAGAGTCCATATAGAGTTCATTCGCCCTATAGATCTCCCATCAGAAGTATCGTGACAAAAGCCAAACCATGAAAACCATTCAATTCAAACATAACATGCACCGGAAACAAACTGATAAAAGGAAAGGAAGCAAGTCGCGAGGAGATTAAGACTCTAAACTCTTTGGGACCAAGTAAGAACCAATGACCAGATAATCAATCTTTGTTTTCACAAAAGTTGCAATAGCATCGTCTGGAGTACAGACAATTGGTTCCTGGTCGTTAAAGGAGGTGTTTAACAAGATGGGAACCCCGGTCAACTTTTCCATTTCCGTCAACAGTCGATGAAAGCGGGGGTTTGTTTCACGTCGCACCGCCTGGATGCGGCTGGTGCCGTCAAAATGGACTACAGCGGGGATCAGTGGCGCTTTCTCTTTCCTAGCCCGAAAGGCGCCCAACATGTAATCGGCAACTTCTGGCAATGGCTCCGGAAGTTCAAACCAGTCCGCAGCTCGTTCAGCCAAGACGCTGGGGCAGAAAGGCCGAAAGGCTTCACGATGTTTGACCTTTGTGTTCATGATTTCCACTGTGTTGCTGCTTCGTGGATCAGCAAGCAGCGAGCGATTACCCAAAGCACGAGGTCCCAATTCCATCCTGCCCTGGAACCAAGCAATGATCATGCCATCGGCTAACAAGAGGGCTGTTTCTTTCTCGATATCATCATGCTGCCGGAAGCTCAGTCCGTGGAACTCAAGCGCTGCCTGAATTTGGTGGTCCGAATAGCCGGGTCCAAGATAGGGGCTCTTCGTGACGTGCTGTCGCAGATGGCCCAGCAGATGGTGCCAAATCAGATAAGCTGCTCCCAGAGAAGTTCCAGCATCATTAGCAGCAGGCTGAACAAAAATGTTGTCAAAAATCTGTTCATAAGCAAGATACCCGTTGGCCACACAATTTAAGGCAACACCACCAGCCATACAAAGATAGCGACTTCCAGTTTGCTGTTGCAGACGCTTGGCCAACTTAATAAAGATTTCTTCTGTCGCAATCTGTAGGGCAACGGCTATATCTGCATAGACCTGTGTATCCTTAGTAATCTGGTTGACAGGAACGTCGCGCTTACCAACACCAAAGATTCGTTCGAGGCCTTGAAAGTCATCATTACGTAGATTTACGATCGAATCATCAACAGAAAAGCTGCCATCACACTGTATCCGCAGAATCTGTTGAAGAGCCTCTTTATAAAGAGAGGGCTCACCATAGGACGAGAGCCCCATGACTTTTGCAGCATCATAGCCGTCAAAACCTAGAAAGGCAGAAACCTTCTCCCAAAGCAGGCCCAGTGAGTGAGGGAATTCAAAATGGTTAAGTTTATGGAGACGGGTACCGATACCATGAAAGAAAGAAGTGGTTTCAAATTCACCGATTCCATCAACCACCATGACGGCTGAATTGTCGTAGCCGGAAACGAAATAGGCGATTGCCTCATGGCATTAGTGATGTTCAAGATATACAAATCGACCCTGGAAACCCATCGAGCTAATTTGTTGCTCGACCCGCCGATGAGACTGATAAAAACGTTGCTCCCCATCCAGAGACCCAAAGTCTCCTGGTGGCAAGCTGTAGCTGTGCTGATGATGAGTATTTTTTTGCAGCCGATGTTCGGGCTCGAATGAATAACCAATAAAGTCAACATCTGTAATGTCATCAAGCCCGCCACTGGCCAAGCAAAAGGCAATAGCTTCCTGCGGCAATTCCTCGGCGGTATCGACCCTGGCCGGCTTGGCATGCTTAATTCTGTTAAAGCGCTCCTCTTCCGCGACAGCAATCAACTGTCCATCTTGGAGCAAGCATGCTGAGGACTCATGATAAGCGCAATTAATTCCAAGGATTGAAACAGGCTTCGGCTGAGTTTTCACTTTTGAATGTAACGATGGGAGGAAGGCAAAGCCGATTAGACTTTGCGAACATTTATGGAAGGGCTTGACCTGTCATATCATGGCACCCGCCGAGGGCCAAGACCAGGAATCTTAATCTATTATAGGGAAACTTTTGCGAATACAGATAGACGGAGTGAACGGGAACACAGTGTGCAAAGGTAGGCAATGAACTGGCATCTGATATTCCGCAAACGACCGGTTAAACCTTCGCATAGTTTTCGGTGATTGATGGACCTTGGACGGGAGTTTTTGATGCTGAGGAAGTGAGTTTTTTTCTCCATGTGGAAAGCGTAATCGCAAACGACCAACTGGCGGGATTGAAAAGACAGGATGATCCAAGCAAGGGACCGCATGGAATCATCCCTGCCCAAAACCATGGGATCCAAAAACTTGAGTCGCCAGTACAATTGCTGGTTAGCCAAAGCTCATTCGGGCTACTTGGGACCATCCGTGCCGGTGCCACGCTGAGGCCGCCTGACAACTTGGCTGATCGCGTTGACTCGATCCAAGCAGTGGCGATCCGTCGCCAAGCCCATCGTGACTTTTCTTTTGGGAGCGACAGCCGCAAAAATTTCGCCTGAGACGGATTCACCCGCTGACAGATCAGACGCTTCGCCATCTGAAGAGATCCCGATGAATTCTAAGCCAGCGAAGGAAAGCCTTCGATACCACCTGGAAAAACTGTACTTGGCCTCCATGCGACATACCATCTGGGGACTGCGCCTCAGAACACATGGGCTTCGGGAATTGATGGGCAACCTGCTATGTCACAGGCTTATGAGAGCGAGCCAGGATGATCCGATCAGGCATCCCACCGCAGTCAGCAGAAATCACAACTCGAAGATCAATGACGAGCTTACGGACATATTCCAGAGCAAGCCGATGGGTTCCCCTGCAAGGAAATTGCTGCTCGGTGATGCGTACTTTTCCATGGATGAGCCCTTGCCAAAGGCCCAGACGACCCATTCCTTAATAAAGTATCTGGGGAAGAATTTCACCTCCTACCATTAACGGGTCGAGCAGGGGAGGGAGGAGATAAGCCCAAGGACAACAAGAAACGGGTCGAAGGAAATTCTAGGAAGTCATTCTCAACAAAGAAAGGCACCACATCAATGAGGTTCCCTAATTGCAGTCTTCCCCAAAGGATTGACCTTTTGGGGCCAAAAATCCAATGCCCATCAAGGATGACAGATCTACCAAGATCATGGATTGATGCAGACCGTCAGGATCTCTTGGTGAATTTCAAGTTGACAAAACCATTGAGGCTAAGAATGACATCGACACCAAAGGCATGTACGACTAAACAGGGCGCCGGAGAGTGGCTCCCTATAGGGCCCAGATCACAGCCCCCAGCAATCTCTCAGCCATGGATGGACGCATCACCCGCCAGAACAACGAAAGCCAAGTCGATCAAAACACCCTGGAGCACTGAAAAGATTTGGAGATGGCCCCATACAAAGCGCCCTCTAAAAGAGCAAATATGTATTGACCACGCCAATTCGATTTACTCGGACAAGAAAACTCAGAGCCATATTCGAGATCCGACTGATCACGAACTACTGATTCCTCCGCTCAGGATCCTCTAACCTGCCATCAAGATGGCATGAGGCCACTTTTCCCAGCCATCTTGGCAGTCAAGAGAAAGGAGGATTGATGGTTCCGGCCGCGAAAATCCGCAAGATTGATCGAAAGTGGTCTAAAACTCGGCCCGCAATACCACAGACAACGAAATCATCGAGACCTTGACCCAGCAAACAACAAATTGATGCCATTTATCCTGGCTTTCTGAAACTCTACAACCCTAGGGCTTTTGCCAGGAAGCCGCCGCGAAACTCGCTGCATTAGCCATTGTAAAGGCCGAGATCGCAAATGGGAACATCCTTGCTCCCGCCAACAGTTGTGGGCTCAAAAGATTCCCTGGCTGGTGGCTTAGAAGGGTCGCTGGAAGCGCAGAAGATGGACTCCCGGATGATGCTGAGATGCTCTTTCAAGACGAGAGAAGAGTCTGTTATAGAAATTGTTTTTTGTGAAAAACCCACACTCTCTCTGGTGAATCACGACGATCTATCTCCAGCTTAAGTCACCACCTCAATGAGACAACGTCAATCATTCCAGGCGTAATAGCGCCCATCGCAAACCCTCTTTGACGGGGCAACAAAACAGAACTAGACAACCGACAAGAAATCAACCAGGAAACGCTCCCATGGCGCCATCTCGTGACAAATAAATGAATATAAGGATTGGATGTAGCATGCTCTGAGACATTTCACGGTACCAACCCTTGCCCAGAGGTTATATGTTAATACCTAGCCATCGTGTATCTGGTAACTGAGCAGGTAATCCCTAGATTTGGTCAAGAGATCTTGCTCTAAAGAGCCAGAATCCCAGAACATTGGAGTCGCCCAAGGCGAGAGAGACCTGTCAGCAGCCGTACTGAAGGAATATTGAACAACAATCTTGATCCTCTTGCAATGGGAGAGAGCGCCATGATTGACTATTCATATTCAAGAGTTTCTCCTCATGGTCCCCTGGAGGGACGACAGGACACCAGATCGGAGGGTGACAGGTGGCGCCAGGGCGGAGGTCATGACAGTCCGAACTTTTGCATTGAGAATGGAGGAGTGCGATTGCCGAGCGTTTCTGAGATCCGTACCTCAGCGATTCCGCTGTCAAAGCATGGATCGGAGTAGCGCTGTCAGAACCGATCAACGCTAACAATCTGTCGCTCCACTAATACAAATTTCGTTAAGAAATGTCCGCAGTTGTGCCATAAGTTTGACAGGCCTTGTAGCCTTAATGCAGCCCTCCTCGCACGGCAAGCGATCCCGAACCTTTTGGCAAGATTCTCGCTCCATTCCTATTCCCTTTCCCCGCGCGACCCTTGAGAGACGTCGCGCTATGATGCATTTATTCCCATCACAGCACCAAGCTTCTGACGCTTTCCCTTGAAGCCCATCTAGGCAATTCCTAAATTTCCACACTGCGAGCACCATGACTGACGCTGCATCCCCAGCCCCACTCGAACATACGCTCACATTGGTCGCAAAAGCCGAGCGATTGGCCAGGGCCAAGGTTCTTGTCAAGAATTACACTTTAGGCTCTGCAGCCCTCGCCTTGGTGCCTTTCCCTCTGGTAGACCAAGTGGCCTTAATGGGATTAGAAGTTAAGCTGGTGCACGACCTTGCCCAACTCTATGACGTGTCCTTCAGGGCCAATATGGTGAGGAGTCTTATGTCCGCTTTGCTGTCTGGATTTACAAGTGGTTTGCTGACGAGAAGCTTGCAAAGCCTTGCAAAAACTGTTCCCCTGCTGGGAACTCTTGGTGGCGGTGGTGGAATGGCGCTGTCGTTTGCTACTGTCACCTATGCGGTTGGCAGTGTGTTCATCAAACATTTTGAAGCGGATGGTACTTTATTGACCATTGATTTTGACTGGTTCAAGCAAATGTTTGATCAAGCATTAAAATCAGAAGAACGTCTAAACGGCGAAACCATAGTTGAAGAATCCTATTCAGAAATACCTGTTGCGGCAGCAAGTTGATACAATACTTTGCCACATATCCCCTCCCGCTTTTTTATACCTAAAATAAGCCGGAGGTCAAAATGAATTTTTCTTTGACTTTGCCCCTTGTCCTGACTATCGCTGTTGCGATTCTGCTGGCCATCCAAAATCCCTTCTCAACTTTAAAATCAGAAGATTTGTTCCATGTCCTTAGCAAGTCGATAGCGGAAGCTGCCAACAATTCAAATTCTTTCTTTTCAAAAGCCAAACTCACCATGTCACCCTTATTCCAACGACATCATCTAAGAGCTTCTAAGTTTCGTGAATGGGTAGAGCGTGAATTGACTGATTATCCTGAAATTCATTCGTGGATAATAAATATGCCGGACCCTCCTTTGAAGGCTCTCAGCAACAGCACTTCTAACTATTGCACCAGCCTAAATATAGATATCTACTGGCTCTTTGGATGCGACCTTGATGTTGCTCCAGGAGTTCGCGAATCGGTAAAGAAAATTGTTTCTGAATATTTATCTGGTTGCCTCAATGCCGTAAACCACAAAGAGGCCATCATGCTATTTTCAATTTATCATCAGCTCATATCGCCCAAGCAGCTTCGACATAAGATTGATCTGCGTCGCTCCGTTTTTAAAAAAATCACAGCTCTTGGCCTCAGCGAGCCCATCCCCCCACACGAACTTATTATGAGCTCAGAGATGCAAAGGCAAGAACTTGCTGCCTCTGCCCTCCGTGCTGCCGCATCCAAGGACTGGGAGGCATTTTCCGAAGCTCTATCCAACGTTTTGGCAGAAAATGGACAAGCCTCAAAGTGACGCATCTTCGCTAGTCAGATCGGGCGAATCATCCAGCCCTTCCCCGTCGATGGATGACCCTACGGCCCAGCTACAAGAAGCTCGTCGTTCTCAACGACTGGCAGAAGCCAGAAACCTCTCCAGGCGCTACGTACTTTTGTCCGCAAGTGTTTCTCTGCTCCCTTTACCACTTTTAGACATCACAGCCGTCCTCGGCATCCAGTTGAAGCTTGTATATGATCTTGCAAAACTTTACGAGATGCCCTTTGAATCTAGACTTGTCAAGCCGCTTCTAAAGTCTCTACTTTCTTGCGGCGCCGTCTCTGGTGGAAGTGTTGCCCTGATAGCTCTTGGAATGGCCTCTCCTCCACTTCGCACGCTCATTGGAGGTGGATTCTCAGGAGGTCTGGCTGGCTCTACACTGGCTACAAGTGAAATTTTCATTCGCCATTTTGAGAGTGGCGGAACGTTGCAGGATTTTGCGCAAAAGAATCCACTCACTGCAGCAACGAGCACTGGAGCATCGTCTTCAACCTCGTCACGAACAGAGGATCCACCGAAATCCCCTCCAGTCCCAGATCAGAGTGTTGAGGAGCGGGAATTGGCTGAACATGCACCAGAAACGCCTGATTCTCAAAAATCTGAACCTCAGAAACTGTTATTTGACGAAATTTATGGCATCGGTACTGTGTATAGGGGACGTCTCGTATCACATGGCATTCATAACCTCCATGCCTTAGCAGCCCTAGACCCAGAGGAATTGAAAGTCATTCTTGGACCGAGGGTTTCTCTCACAACTGCACGTGATTTCATTAGCCAAGCAAAAACATTTCTGAACATAAACTCTTCGTGAGCCTAATAATGCTATTAGTCCACCCATCTGCCATCTTCTACTTTCAGACAGCTCACACACTTTAAAGACTTCCCAACCATGGCTGAACCATTCCCAGATTCTCCTGTAATGCCCGGCTTGGATATGGTTGGGCGAGGCGTTTATCTAAAGCCACAACAGACGTTCGAATTGCGTGGCCTTCTTTTCCATCGAGACACTTGGCAGCTTTATCCTTCAAAGGAAACAGGTGAAACGTACCGGCTTCCAGAGGGATACGAGGTCAATGACAGTCCTCCGATGCCAGCATCCCAGGCACTGAACCAGATGCGTGTTGAGGAATCTTGGGAGCGCTTTGAAAAATCAACCAGCCTTGACCTCACCGCTGCTGCTGGCAATGGCCCGGTCAGTGTGGATGTGAATGCCAGTCAAAGTTCTCAACTTCGCTCTGAGGAAGATTCCTACTATGCCTTACGCAACTCCTTTATTCCTTTATGGTCAATCTATATCCCGGATGACCAAGGTTTTATTGACAGCGATTTTGACCTTGAAATTCCTACTCCGTACGATCCTTCAGAAAGGCGTAAGTACGCGCGCTTTTTTGAGCGATTTGGAACCCATTACATCCGACGCGTCTGGGTTGGTGGGAAGGCGATTTTAGCCTTCACCGTAGCCAAATCCACGTCCATGAGCAAAGAGGACATCAAAGCGGGGATTAAGGCGAGCTTTGCAACAACAGGATCAGGAAGTGTTAGTGCCGCAGCAGCAAGTGCGAAAGAGAAACTATCCAACAATTCAGAATGTACAGTTTTTGGCAAAGGTGGGGATGAGTTAATGCTCGCCACACTGAGCTCGCTTGACGAGGTTCGCTATAACCAATGGCTGGGTACAATCAAGGACAACCCTCAGGTGATTGAGTTTGATGCTGTCGGTATCTGGACGCTTGTGGATGACGAAGCAAAGGCCGCCGCTCTTCGTGAAGCCTACATTGAAGAAACAGTATTTACACCTATTCGCGTTGTCTTTAACCTTGACAATCGTGTGCATGTTTTTCGGGGTAAACAGTGCTTTTATTACCGTCCTGATACAGGCGAAACCAGTACAGAGCGTCCGATCTCTGAAAAATGGCCAATGCTTGCTGAAGCCGGTTTCACCCATGTAGACGCAGCGTTTCTTGGCAAGTATTTAGTATCGCAGAAGGGGGAAAAACTCGACCGAAAACTCTATTTCTTTAATCGAGATCAGTACATTCGTGTTGATGTAGATGCCATGAAAATCGATCCAGGATATCCGAAATCCATCGCCGAGGGATGGCCAGGAGTACCTTTTGATCGCATTGATGCCGCGATGAATGTTTCGCCAGAAGCACTCTACTTCTTTCTTGGCAATCAGTACGTTCGGTTCAATATGTTAGCAAACAAAGCTGATGAGGGCTATCCCGAATCAACGACCAAGCGATGGACGGGATTAAACTTTGATCGTATCGATGCAGCCGTCTACTGGGGTAATGCCAAAGTATTCTTTTTTCGAGGCAACCAACACATCCGTTATGACATGGTAACCTATCGTGCGGATGCTGGATATCCCAAATACATCTTCGGCAACTATGTCGAAGACTGGAAATTCTTTGATTAACTCTCAACCATGAACTCTCCTGAAATTTCAACCAAAGCTAGCGAGTCCATCAAACGGCACATGATTGCAGGTGCTGTGGCTGGCGCACTCCCGTTCCCATGGGTCGGACTTGCCTCACTCGCAGCTATTCAATTGAACATGCTGCGCCATTTGGCATCCATCTACAACACAACATTTTCAGATGAAGTTGGAAAATCAGCTATTGCTGCATTGGTAGGCACTGACTTCTCCATCGGGTTCTCCAGTAGTCTCGCAAGATTAGTGCCGGGGCCAACAGGGGCTATTGCTTCTGTGGCGGGTGGTGTGATGGGGGCCGCCTCTACATTTGCGCTCGGGAAAATTTTTGTTCAGCACTTTGAATCGGGCAATACTTTTCTCACGTTTGATCCAGAAAAAGTACGTGCACACTATCAACAACTGTACAAGATGGGAGTTGCAGATTCACCCTCAAGTTTCGCTGGCATCCGTCCTTAGGGAACCTCCTGACAACCCAACCGCTAGTGGCAGCGAAGATGATGTCATGTTCCGATTGGGTATCTTGTCGTTCACAATGCTTGTTCCCGAGAGTTCCCAAGGACTCCCTAGTTTGAATGCGCACAGAATGTTAGGCTTAATGCTGTATTCTCAATGTGAAAAATAATCTGGTAACATACTAAGTAACTTGGGCACTGCCACTTTGTTTATGTCAAAAAAATCCGCTTCCCTCTCCATACCTCAAGTTGGAATGGAGATTGTCCCTCTGGCTTCTCTGACGCGAATCCCCATCCCCCTGAAGACAACTGCATTTCCCAGGATTAAACTTCTTGGAGGGTCTATCCTTGGACCGTTGGTAGTGTGTGCAGTTTACCAAGCGGTTCTAACTGTCTTACGAACCGAGTCAGGGGTACGTCTTGGAGAGATCAATAGAAGGCGGCAGCTGGCTCTGGTTGTTGAAACTATTTTCGTTAGAACGAAAAGTCAAGGATCTTCAAGCCTGCAAATGAGCGTTTTGCTAAGCATCTTGCGTCTTCTCTTGCCATCCATCAGTTTTCCTTTGGGCATCTTGGGATTCCTAGCCGTGGGAAAAGTCTGCGAACGAACTTTCAATGCGTATTGGGAGAGCCTTAACCATGGGCAAAAAGCAGAAATGCGAAGAAAAGTATTTGCCGCTGGAATGAACTTTCGCTATCGAGTTGACGGGAACCAAATCACCCTTGAATCATGACTCATGACATCATAGCAAGCGATTAAGAGCCATACCATTTTACATCTGCTGTGTGATGCAGTCACATCCCATTAGACATGACGGCAAGGATGATTCCCAAGCTATTTCAAACTTCATTTGCTCAATACATCGTGACAATATTTGTTCGAAACAATAGCGCGAGACCATCGATGCTCCACCAAACAAAGGCTGGCGAGGTTCCAGCTATAGATGGGACTTTTTTTTAGGAGGCACTTGAAAAACCCTTCTTCCACTGGGTGAGCGCACAAGGCCCAACCTGGGATCTCAGCGCTTTACCAGGAACGAGCCGGTGGTTTTCCAGAGCATCCTCGACGAAAAGTCAAAGGATGACATTTTTATCTCAGTCCTGCGCTGGAAAGGATAAGCACGAAGCGGGAATGGATTCCACCCTCACAAACCCACTCTTGATCATCCACGCAAACGGCAAAAGAAAGAACTATGGTACTGCTTTTCATCTCAGGAATATGAACACAAGCCCAGCATGAGAATTGACTTCCCGTAATCATGACACGGCTGACCGACCCAGATGGTTGACTAAGTCTTTCTCGAATGAGGCCAGAAGACTATAGCCATTGACGCCTGATTTTGCGATAGACATCCTCTATATCAGAAGAAGTATCTGGATTTATTTGTTGTTGAAGCACTTGGAAACAGGCAAACTGCACGAAACACGAATCAGTCTAGGGCAAGAATATTTTAACCTACAACCTAGTGTGCAGTCCCAGAGATAAGCGCTATAATAATGAGTGTCTTCTGATGGGAGAGCTTCCATGGTCGCTGGCCGTCCGATGCTGCCGCTGGTTCTTAGTGACGACGATGTTCAGCAACTTCAGAGCATCGCCAACTCAAGGTCATTGCCGCATTCAATCGTGCAGCGGGCGCAGATCGTGTTGGCTTGCGGAGCCGGTGAAACCAACACATCGATCGCCAATCGAATGGGGCTGAGAGGGATGACCGTGGGGAAGTGGCGCAAGCGCTACCTGGATCTCGGCTTGGAGGGTTTGCACGACGAGCTCAGGCCCGGAAGGCCCCGCACCTATGAGGATGACAAGGTGGCCGAGGTG
>JBKDTB010000211.1:0-3734 GCA_046340515.1 Cyanobacteriota bacterium
GTCTACCGGCTGCCCGATGGCACCGACACCATCGGCGTGGCTGATCTGCGAGCTGCCATGCAGGCCACCGCCTCGTCAGTGATGGCCCAGCTGCGCCGGCCTGGCGCACAGCTCGCCCTGGGGATCCGCTGATGGCCACCCGAGGGCAGGCGCTATTCGTGGAGCTGCAGGATGAGCAGCAGACCACCACGTACGCCCGCTGGCAGTCGTTCTGGATCGATGCCACGGTGATGTGGGACGGCCAGGGCTGGACCTATCAGCCGATGGACTGGAGCGGCATCACCAGCGGCTCGGGTGGCGATCAGGCCACCAGCACCCTGCCGCGGTTCCCATCTGTGGATTCGATCATGAGGCGGGCCCTGGCGGGCCTCTGGCTGGCCACGCTGCGGGTTTATCAGTTCGATGAGTCGTTAGATGGTGGCAGCCCCCAGGGGAACCAGATACTGGTGGGTTCGTGCATCGGACAGGTGATCAGTGCCAGCAGCACCGTCACCAGCATCGAGCTGAGGCTAGGCTCCGCACTCTCACCGGTCGGCGCACAATTCCCACCGGTGCTGGCATCAGACGCGTTGATCGGAGTGCCCTGCATCCTATGAGTTCATCCTTTACCGGCGGGCAGGGCTCCAAGTTTGAGAGCGCGCGACAGGCGTGGATAGATAAACATGCAACATTCATTGATGTTACGCTGCCAAACGGCCAGACGCTTAGCGCACCAAAGCAATTATTTTCTTCGTCACGAACAGGGCTCATCGCTGAGGCCGACGCGGGCCGGCTGCCTCCGCCCGCCAAGGCTGCAGAGGCAGCAGCTCAGACGCCGCTCAATTCACCGCAGCAAGCCATGGTAATCGGCGAGCCGATTCCTATTGTGTTCGCCAGGCGCCGCAATGATGTAGGCGGCGTGCTGATCTTTCCGAAAGCAACGGAAACAGGTTTCTCTAACACCAGTACGCAGCAGACCGCTAGGTATCACTGCGTCCTAAGTGTTGGTGACATTGGCCAGATTGAGGTTCGCGACTTTCGAGTTGGTGGCTGTCGTGTTGGCACATTCACCCAGGCCTATAACAGAAGGGCGGGCAGCTGGGATCCAGGGAATACTGCGACACAGCAAACCACATACCAGGTGCCGTCATACCCAACCGCAAGCGGCGGCGGCGGCGCTTATACAGGCCTGGCGACACTGGAGTTCACCAGCGTTACGCAGGGCGGGTCTGATGATTGGCGGCTTGGCTGTAACGTATTTGTCCGCAATGGGCTGGTCATCGAGCGCGGCCGTTTGCTCGATGGTGTGGCCGGTTCGTCCGATAACTTCGCGGATCTCCTGCTCTGGGCGCTGCAGCGCTCCAGCCGGGTGCCGACCGCCATGATCGATTTGCAGAGCTTCACAGATGCAGCCCGGTTCCTAGATACAAACGGGCTGCTCTGCAATGCAGAGTTCACCGAGTCCGGCAACCTATCCGACTTCATGGTGCGGACGCTGCCTTACTTCCTGCTGCGTGAAACACGCATCGGCGGCAAGTATGGACTGAGGCCATTGGTGCCGACAACCGCAAACGGCAACATCGATACGTCAGCCATTACAACAATGATGGTGATAACTGAAGCGGTAGTCTTGCCCGGTAGCTTCGCTCAGGAGTGGAGCGATGCCGGCACCCGCCTGGGGCCACGCCTGGCGATGCTGTGGAGGCAGCAGGACGACACCAGCCTGCCCATCGTGAGGACATTGACGGTAGGGCTGGAGCGTCCCGGCCCGATGGAGCAGCACGATCTAAGCCGGTTCTGTGCGTCCGAGATCCACGCCGCTCGCGTCGGCGCCTATCTCCATGCCCGACGCTACCTCAGCACCCACACAGCTACCCTCACGCTGCTGCCTGGCGGGCAGACGGGCCAGCTCGCGCAGGGGGATGTGGTCAGGGTGCGCCTGCCGTTGGTCACAGATAGAGAATCAGGCGCGGAGATCAATGAGTTCTACACCATTGAATCAATCGCACCATCTGCTGATGGGTCCGAGGATTTGACCCTCGCTCATTTCCCTGTTGACTCCCAAGGCCGCAGCTTGCTAGCGCTGGCCGTGGCGGGAGCCATTGCGCCGGGCAGTCTGCTGCCAGCTCCGCCGATTGATGTGTGCGACATCCCAGGCAGGAAGACCGACACATCGAAGCCGGCCAGTGCCAACAACCCCAACCGCGAGCCCTTCACTCAGTGGGGAAGCGACATAGTAACAGGCGGCAATACGACTAGCGAAGGAAGCGGCAACATTGATCCATCCGGCGGGGGGAAAGGCACCTATGACACGGTCATAGTTCCTGACTACCTGCCTGCATCTTTCAACCCGCGAAGCGGCACATCAGCAGGAGACTACCAGCCCGAGCCCGGCGATTTGCCAGCGATGCTGAACGGGCCACCGCGCGGTTTGGAACCTGGCGATAACGTGCCGATCTTCTATGTTGAAAAACTCAACAAGGCTCTCCGCAAAGCCGGCGCAGGTCAGGAAATTCCTTTCAGTCCGTCGAGTGACTACGGGGTAGTCTGGCGGATGACTTTCCAAGTACAGGGCGGCGGCTATAGGTGGCTGGGCCCAAGCATTGGCGGCGAGGTTCCTGGCGAAAGCAGCGTTTTTTACCTCGACTATTCTGCACCTTGGGGCACAGGATACAGAATTGGCAAAGGGCGGCTAGGAATTGCAAATGTACTAGGCGCCTTGCACTGGGTTAGCCTCTATGCCTGGATTTCAGAGGGCGGAACGTATCGGTATAAAGACCCAACGCAAATTTGGGCACGTACGCTCTACGATGGACACGTAATCCTGGACTATCAGCCTATGGAGATTACAGTTCTGAACTGGGCGCGCATTTCCTGATGGCCAACTTCCCCGCACTGGTGCCGACAAGCCGCCCGCTCACGCCTGGCGCATGGGGTGGCGTCACCCATCGCGCTATGAATGGCCAGGTCAGCGGCATCCGGCGATCCTCGGCCGAGGTTGGCCGCCGGCTACAGCTGCGCTTTGAGAACCTCTCAGAGGCCGACTTCCTGGCAATCGTCAGCCACTACCGCGGTCAGCTTTCCGGGTTTGCGGGCTTCGATTTCACAACCACCACCATTCCATCGTCCTACACACCGTTCGGCCACGCCTGGCTCTATGCCAGTCCGCCTCGCGTGGTCGATCGACATGCCGATGTGTTCGCGGTCGAGCTGGAATGCCGGTCTGAGCCCCGTGGTGTGTTCCGGGTGCCGGGCGCCTTCTTCACGGTGCAGCCAGCCCTGGCGGCAGGCATCGTCACCCCAATCCTGCCGGGTCTGGCGGCCACTATCTCGCCGGCCCTGGCGGCTGGCACTGTCACGCCAACCGTGCCGGGCGGCACCTTCCAGATAGGAGGCCTAGGAGATCCCGACTATCAGCGCGTACAGCTGCTGCTGCATGGCGATGGAGCAAACAACTCCACCACCTTCATTGATTCCAGTAGCTCCGCCCGATCAATAACCGCAAACGGTGGCATCAAGATCAGCACCGATCAGAGCAAATGGGGCGGCAGTTCGATCTACTGCGACGGATCCGGCGACTTCCTTAGCCTCTCGGCAATCAACATCGGCACAAACGTCGATTGCACCCTGGAAGGCTGGATCAGGCCAGCCAGCGTCGGAGACGCGGCAATCTTCGGGCACAGCAACACCGGTACAAACATCCAGCCGCTGAGCATCCTGAGCGGCGCCGTTTACGCTTTCTGGAACGGCACCGA
>JBKDTB010000212.1:0-4992 GCA_046340515.1 Cyanobacteriota bacterium
ACGCGCCAGACGGAAGGGGACTGAGCGTGGGAGCGGCTCGCGTTCGATGGGTAGAGGTTCAGGCACACAATGGTGATGCTGGGGAAGAGGGTGAATGGGGCCAGTCATCGATGCCTGGGCCATCAGGGATCCGCCGGTGGAGAGGAGACTCCTGGACATGGATCGACCACAAGGGTCTGGCCTTGATTGAAGCGCAGGTCGCTTCGTTGAGACACAGCTCTAAACGGATGCGTTTTGTACTGAGTCACAGCCGTCAGCCAGCAGAAGCGGACATGTGATGTCGTTTTAGCTACAAGCATCACCAGAAAGACAGATTAGCGTTAGAGTATCGGAGTCCTCTCAGGACAAAGTCTTGACAATGTCTTGACAGTGACCTTTTAAGCCCAGTCTCTTTACACGCAACCCTTCCCCAACAATGACAACTTCCATTTGGGATCCCAAGGTTCAGGCGACAATCAATGCTGTACGCTCCAGCTCTCCTCCGAAGAGGGTGATGCCATCACCAGAGGATTGGCGGGATCTGGTCATTTATTTCTTGCTGGTCGACCGCTTCAACAACCCCGTGTCACCCCCCAGATCTACGCAAGGAACGCCCCCCATTGCCTTTGACGCTCCTTATGGAAGTTTTCAGGGAGGAACCATTGAAGGAGTGACCCAAAAACTAGACTACTTAAAGGATCTGGGGATCGGAGCCATATGGATCTCACCAATTCTGTGCAACGTTCAGTTTTTGAATGGTCAGCCTAATGAAGGCACTTACCATGGCTATGGCATTCAAAACTTTTTGCGCATCGATCCTCGCATGGTCAAGGATCCGAATCATGCAGACGAGGAGTTGATCAATCTGATTGAGGAGGCTCACAAGCGTGGTATTTACATCATTTTAGATATTGTGTTGAATCATGCTGGTGATGTCTTTGCTTACGACCTCAATGGCAATGGAAGGGCAAATTTCCGTGGTGGCAATCCCTACCCAATCTACTGGCGCGATGAAACCGGGCGCCCGCGTCAAGACTGGCAAAACACGGTCCCCATTTCAAATCCTCCTCTGGACGCTGCGGTCTTTCCAGATGAGTTGCGCCAAGAAGGGTGTTTCAGGAAAGAAGGGACCAATCCAGATTTGGCTAATTCCCCCTACGGAGACTTTGAAACTCTCAAGCAGTTTCGCACGGAGGACACGGAAGTCGGTTCGCTTTTGATACGGATTCATCAGTATCTGATTGCCAAATACGACATCGATGGCTTCCGCATTGATACCCTCAAATACCTGAACGCCAACTTTGCCTATAATTTTGGCAACGCCGTCAGAGAGTTTGCGCTGAGTATCGGCAAAAAGAATTTCTTCACTTATGGTGAAGTCTATGATCAAGATGCCAAGATTGCTCAGTTTATTGGTCGTAACACACAGAGCACATCCGACAGTGTTGGTGTCGATGCAGCCTTGGATTTTCCACTGTTTTTCAAGCTTCCCTCCGTTGCCAAGGGAAGCATGGCTCCCAGTGAAATCGCCCAGATGTATCAGAATCGAAAAAAGACGTTTGAAAATATTGTCAGCTCCCATGGTGAGGCCAGTCGGTATTTTGTGACATTCATAGATAATCATGATCAGACGAATCGATTCTACTTTCAGGATTCAGGTCATCAATTCGATGACCAATTAACACTGGCAGTCGCCTGTCTTTTCTCCCTGCCTGGAATTCCTTGTCTGTATTATGGCACAGAGCAGGGATTACACGGATATGGCTCCCAAGATCTGAATGTGAGGGAAGCACTGTGGGGAGCTGCCAATGCCTTCTCCTCCAGCCATCCCTTTTACCAGCATATTCAAGCGTTGAATACACTCCGACAAACTTGCGCTCCCCTGCGCTACGGGCGATTTTACTTCAGGCCAATTTCTGGTGATCGGATTAATTTCTCCCTGTCAACCACTGCACCCGGAGTGTTGAGCTATTCGCGGATTCTTAACGACCAAGAGGTGGTGGTGGTTGCCAATGCAAATACATCTCTAACCCTTTCGTTGACTTGTATCGTGGACCAGGGACTGAATCCACAAGGTTCAAGTTTTTCGATTCTTTATAGTAATAAGTCTCAACCGACTGCCCCTGATCCAGTGGTGCGAACCGGATCGAACATCAATGTTCAAGAAGTCACGGGCGGTATCTCCCATGGCCCAGTCTCGATTCTTCCTTTGACATTGCAGCCGATGGAAGTTCAGATTTTGGCTCGACCCACCTGAGCACCACGCTGGTGCAGCTCGAGAAAATGCCTTGCGTTGCCCTTGGTTCATGGCACGGGCCAAGGGCCCAAGACGAAGGCAATCTGGAAGGGGTATCGCCTGATCAGTTCATCCCAGAGGTGAGAGCTGCCATGGTCTCTGGCGCAAAGCCAAGCCTCAGAGACCCAGCCTGACAAGCAGGACCTCTGGCTTCCCGACCACTTGACTCAGTTCCCGCGACAAGCGGACTCCCAATCGTCGTTGCCGGGCCTCGACTGCAACGGCTTCCAGGAACACAAATTCCTCTGCGCCGGAAGTCGAGCCATGGCATTGCAACTGATTTTACAACTTGCAGATGGCCTTGTCCTCCAGGAAGGACAGATGTCTGCTCCCGCAACGGATGATCCCTGCGGCATGCGGACACATTTATACCCTGCGTCAACGGAGCAGGTGGCATCCTCTCCTGCCCTTTGCTGGACGAGCCGAGTCCCTGCGGGTGACAAAAGGGAGACCTTTGACAGCAGTCGGAGCTACAAATGGTCGCACAGGAGGACGCAGTAGACCCGGCAAGTGCTTCCGTCCAGGTTTTTGGCCATCTCAACCCTCTTGGAGGAGGTGTCGCGAAGGGCTTCCCCTATGGGCTTCCCTCTGCTGATCTGTGTCAAAGACAGATCAGCAGGGCTAAGAAAAGCTGATCAGGACTGGAGTTTTGACCTTTGTCCAGAGCGGCGGATGGGGATTGGACAAGGCTCTTGGCCAGAGTTTGGACGGATTGGGACTGCCGGGCCCCTGTCGGTTGACCTGGCAGGGAGGGGTGGGGTTGAAGCAGCTTGAGGAAGAGCTGCCCCCAGAGGTCCTAGTCCTAAGGCCATGCAGATGAATTCGCGTGATTTTTGGGTCTTTAGAGTCTCAGATGAGACCTACATTAAGTCTTAGAGCAAGTCCTAGCCTAGAAAGTCGGGAATGCCGATTGCCTAGGCCATCGGGCAGGATGTAGCGAACTGGTGAAAGGAGATCCACCTCCGCCATCAGGCAATCGTGCGGTTTGAGAACCTGCCAGGCCAGGAGACTTCGCCGCTTTCCTCCGGCCTGTTGGTTCGCAGGCCTCCTTCTGGAGCAGAGCGAAAATCGGTTGTCTCCGGCTTGTGATGTCACGGGAGCAGGATTGGCGGGATTCGATATGTTGGAGATGTCGCATCTAAAGTCTCATTCAGGAACTGTGGACAGGATCGGGCCCCTCCCTCCGACATCAGAAACAGATTTTCTTTTTTTGATTTTTTTAGGAACTCTGTCGATCTATTGTCTGTGTTTATTTTTCTGTTGCGACAGGCCAACGCTCAAGATCAGAAGCGGGCCGGGATTTCAGTTAGAAGGCAGTCGCTGCTCCCGTCTTCTGTATCTTGATGTTAGATGATAGGAATGAACTCTGGCTGGATGAGCATTTCATCTCTCACCGTGGAATTCAACAAGAGCTGAGACGATCCAGGCGCAATCAAGAAAGGTTCATTTCTGAAAAGGCCTTCTCCTGTTCTTGAGATCTTAATCTCTACGACCAATGGGGCAGCACCTCTTGTTGTCTTCACCCACCGAGCAATTGCCGTTTTGGGAGAACACGCATAAATGAGATCACGGCCCAAAAGATATCTTGTTACGAAATGATAGCCGAAGGAATCTGGTCGCCTTTGATAAGCTGCTTCTCCAAGACGCCTAAACTTTCTGGCCCAGCTTGCCGGAAGAACTCTACAGAGACTTTCATTAACAGAGTGGCTGAGATGGTCATTTATAGGGGCGCCTTGATCGAATGGATCATCACTTACTGGGCCCTTTTCACGCTCATGCATCACTATGGCTAGCCTTGGAGTATTCGATTCTAACCTTTCTATCTGCCGAACATTAAAACTTGGATATTCTCCACCAATCGACTGAAGCTTGGCCTCGTAGAATCTGTGCCAACCTTCCCGAGATCAATGTCGCAAACGACAATGGCAATATCACCATGTTTTCTCTCTAAACCACCTGTCGCTTTATATGCTTGTACAGACAAATGGAATCCTTTGCACTCTTTTGGCTTGCCTTGATCTTCTATTGGTGTCATCAAGACTTCGCGAATGCTTCTAATCAGCTCAACCGAGAGAAGGTCTTCAGAAATATCAATATCATGAATTCCGTTGCGCTTATGTGAGTAGACAGTATTTATATCTTGCGCTATCTCTGCAAGCATAGAAAATGGAATCCAATTCATAGGGTTGTCTTCATGTGGTTACCATACATCTAACTTGTATTTCGCTCGTTCCGTGAACCACCTGGTTTGATAGTCTCCTTTCTGTGAGTCAAGCCTTTGGGGTTGGCTGCCGATGGCTGCAAAACCAAGGCGAACCAGCCCTTTTCAGGCACGACTCTTCAAAACTTACAGTGATTCGCAGAAAACTGCAAAGTACTTGTATTTGTTGTTACAGGGATCTCGGGATGACCTTGGAATCCCTTGAGAATCTTCATTTCATCATTGTTCCTGTCCTCCTGATCTCTACCAAGATCTAGCTTGGACTGTATCCCGGCTGAAGCTCCGTTCCCCTGCTTCGAGGCCTCTGTCACCCTTCTGCACCATCATTGCGCATCTCCTGTGCCGGCTTGTAACGGCTTGCAGGGGATGATCCGGATGGTGACAGCCTTAGATCCGTGGACCTTTCGTCGAACGCGGTGCGAAGAGCGGTGTGGCTACCGCTGTAGTCACCGCCCCCAGCGCGGGAAGCACTGAACTACGCGTCGCGCCAAGAACA
>JBKDTB010000213.1:0-39411 GCA_046340515.1 Cyanobacteriota bacterium
GTGCCGGGCGACAAGTCGATCTCCCATCGCGCCCTGTTGTTTGGCGCCATCGCCGAGGGGGAGACGCGCATTGAGGGCCTGTTGCCGGCCGAGGATCCCCTCAGCACGGCGGCCTGCCTGCGGGCCATGGGGGTGGAGGTGTCGGCGATCCGCTC
This sequence comes from Cyanobacteriota bacterium, assembly GCA_046340515.1. GTDB lineage: Bacteria > Cyanobacteriota > Cyanobacteriia > PCC-6307 > Cyanobiaceae > Cyanobium. The sequence continues at coordinate 156 of JBKDTB010000213.1, forward strand.
GGGGGAGGCCGTCACGGTGCGGGGGGTGGGGCTGGATGGGCTCCGGGAGCCGGACGACATCCTGAATTGCGGCAATTCCGGCACCACCATGCGGCTCCTGCTCGGCCTGCTCGCCGGACGGGCCGGTCGCCATTTCGTGCTCACCGGCGACGCCTCCCTCCGGCGGCGGCCCATGCGGCGGGTTGGGGGGCCCCTGGCGGAGATGGGCGCCTCCATTCATGGCCGCGAGGGCGGCAACCTCGCACCCCTGGCCATCGCCGGCCAGTCGCTGCGCGGCGCCACCATCCGCACGCCGGTGGCCTCCGCCCAGGTGAAGAGCGCCCTCCTCCTCGCCGCCCTCACCGCCAACGGCCCCACCACGGTGATCGAGCCCGCCCTCTCCCGCGACCACAGCGAGCGGATGCTGCGGGCCTTCGGCGCCGACCTGGTGGTGGGTGGCCCTGGCGGCACGGAGGTCACCGTCACCCCCGGCGCGGGCCTGCGGGGGCAGGAGGTGGTGGTGCCGGGCGACATCAGTTCGGCGGCGTTCTGGCTGGTGGCCGGCGCCATCACTCCCGGTGCCGAGCTGACCGTGGAAAACGTCGGGCTCAACCCCAGCCGCACAGGCATCCTCGACGTGCTGGCGCAGATGGGGGCGGCGATCAGCGTGCGCAACCCTCGGGAGGTGGCTGGCGAACCTGTGGGCGACCTCCACGTCTGCCATGGCCCCCTCCAGCCCTTCGCCATCGGCGGCGCCCTCATCCCCCGGCTGGTGGATGAGATCCCGGTGCTCGCCGTCGCCGCCTGCTGCGCCGATGGAGAAAGCCGCATCAGCGGCGCGGAGGAGCTGCGGGTGAAGGAAACCGATCGCCTGGCGGTGATGGCCCGCCAGCTCGGGGCCATGGGCGCCCGGCTCCAGGAACAGGCCGATGGCCTCACCATTCAAGGCGTCACGGCCCTCCATGGGGCGGAGGTGGACAGCGAAACCGACCACCGGGTGGCGATGAGCCTGGCGGTGGCCTCCCTCGTGGCCCGGGGCGACACCCGCCTGCGCGACAGCGCCGCCGCCGCCGTCTCCTACCCCGGTTTCTGGGAAGACCTGGCCCGCCTGCGGCGCTGAGCCCGCCCCGTGATGGTGGAGACCACGCCGGGGTTGGTGATTCGCGCGGGAGGGGACGGGAGCTTCAGCCTGTGGAGCGAGGCCTTCCGGGAGGGGTTTCACAGTGGGCGCGGTGCCCTGCGGGAGGCGAGGGAAACCTTTCTGGCGCCCTCCCAATTGGAGCGCTTCCCGCCAGGCACCACCCTGCGCGTGGTGGAGGTCTGCGTCGGCACGGGCGGCAACCTGGCCCTCTTGTTGGAGGCCTGCGCGGCGGCCGGCATCGCCCTCGAGTGGTGGGGGCTGGAGTTGGATCCGCGGCCTTTGGCGCTGGCGCTGACGAGCGAGACGTTTCGCCGGGCTTGGCAACCGCAAACGTTGAACCTGTTGGAGCGGTTGCGTGACAACGGCAACTGGCGGAGTGAGGCATCCAGTGGCCGTCTGCTTCAGGGCGATGCGCGACAGACCGTGGCGGCGCTGTTGCTGGAGCGGGAGGGGCAGATGGATCTGGTGTGGCACGACCCGTTCTCCCCCCGCCGCTGCCCCGAGCTCTGGACGCTGGAGTGTCTCGGCGCGACGGCGCGGCTTCTGGCCCCCAGCGGGCGCTGGATCAGCTACTGCTCGGCGGCGGCGGTGCGGGAGACCCTGCGGCGGCTGGGACTTCAACTGGTGGCCCTGGCCATCCCCGATCCGACGCGGGACGCGCCTGCTCCGGGGGGCCGCCCGGAGCGGACAACGCTTTGGAGCGGGGGCACGGTTGCCAGTCCGACCGGGTTGGGGGTCGGACCCGCCAGGCACGCATTCGACCGGGATGGGGCACCGCGCGGCGGGCCCCTTTGGCGGGAGTTGTCGGCGATGGAGCGCGACCATCTGGCCAGTGCCGCCGGGGAGCCCTACCGCGATCCCACCGGAACGGCGGATTCCGCCACGATCCTCGCCACCCGGCTGGCGGCCCAGGCCGAGGCCCTGGACCGCGGCACCCGCGCCTCCAGCAGCGCCTGGCGTCAGCGTTGGGGCGTGGGGCGCGGGAGCGGGTGAGGGTCAGGCCCCCTCCCTCCGCCGTTTCCCCCTTCCCCGCTCGCCAGTAGATTCCCGCGAGTTTGAGGGGCTGCTCCATGCTCGCCATCGCCATCCTGGCCGCTGGGAAGGGCACGCGCATGAAGAGCCGGCTGCCCAAGGTGCTCATGCCCTTGGCGGGCGCCACCCTCGTGGAGCGGGTGCTCAAGAGCGCGGAAGCCCTGAAGCCCGAGCGGCGGCTCCTGATCGTGGGGCATCAGGCCGAGCGCGTGCGGGAGGCCCTTGCCAGCCATGGCGATCTGGAATTCGTTCTCCAAGATCCCCAGAACGGCACGGGCCACGCCGTGCAGCAACTGCTCGGCCCCCTGGAGGGCTTTCAGGGCGATCTGCTGGTGCTCAACGGCGATGTGCCCTTGTTGCGCCCCGAAACGCTCACCGGCCTGCTGGAGCGCCACCGGGCCAGTGGCGCGGGCGTCACCGTGCTCACCGCCCACCTCCATGATCCCACCGGCTACGGACGGGTGTTCACCGATGCCGAGGGTCGTGTCACCGAAATCGTGGAACACCGCGACTGCAACCCCAGCCAGCGCGCTCACACCCTCACCAACGCCGGCATCTACTGCTTCCACTGGCCCCGGCTGGCGGAGGTGCTGCCCCGCCTCACCACAGACAACGACCAGGGGGAGCTCTATCTCACCGACACGGTCGCCATGCTTCACCCCGCCCACCAGCTGGAAGTGGGCGACTGGCGCGAAACGAACGGCATCAACGACAGGCTCCAGCTCGCCCATTGCGAGGGGGTGCTCCAGGATCGCCTGCGGCGCCATTGGATGGCGGAAGGCGTCACCTTCACCGATCCCGCCAGTTGCACCCTCAGCGACGGCACCCGCTTCGGGCGGGATGTGCTCGTGGAACCGCAGTGCCATTTTCGCGGCACCACGGTGATCGGCGACGGGTGCCGCATCGGGCCGGGCTGCCTGATTGAAGACAGCACCCTGGAAGACGACGTGGAGGTGATCACTTCGGTGCTGCTGCAATCACGGGTGGCGCGGGGGTGCGCCATCGGTCCCTTCGCCCAGCTGCGCGCCGGGGCTGTGCTGGAGGCCGATTGCCGCATCGGCAATTTCGTGGAGGTGAAGAACAGCTCCCTCGGAGTTGGCGTGAAGGCCAACCACCTCAGCTATCTGGGCGACGCGGATGTGGGCACGGGCGTGAACATCGGCGCCGGCACGATCACCGCCAACTATGACGGGGTGCGGAAGCACCGCACCGTGATCGGCGCCGGCAGCAAGACAGGCGCCAACAGTGTCCTGGTGGCGCCGATTCGTCTGGGAGAGGGCGTCACCGTGGCGGCGGGCTCCACCCTCACCGCTGATGTGCCCGCCGGCTCCCTGGCCCTGGGCCGGGCCCGGCAGGTGGTCAAGCCCGGCTGGTCGCTCCCCGCCCGCGACGCCTGAGCCCTATCCCCCCTCCCGGCCCTCCAGATCGAGGATCAACACCTCCGTGCTGGTTCCCAGGCGGAGGGGGAGCAGGCTGTTCCCCACGCCCATGCTCACGCAGAGCACTTGATGGGGCGCCAGCTGATAACGACCAGCCCGGTCGCGGCGGGAGAGGGCGCCGGAGGCCGCCACCGGGGCGAGCCCCCCTGGCAGGGTGATCTGGCCCCCGTGGGTGTGGCCCGCCAGGGCCACGTCGAACGGACGATCGGCGGCGTCCAGCAGCCCGGAGGGTTGGTGGATCAACAGCAAGGTGGCGCAGGCGGGATCCCAGCGCGCGGCCGCCGCGCAGGGGCGCCCCCCCTGGTGATCATCCAGCCCCACCAGAAGCACGTTCTGGAAGGGGTCCGCCAGGGCCGTGGCGCGATTGCGCAACACGCCCACGCCACAGGCCTCCAGCTGGGCGGTGATCGTGCCCGCATCGGCCCCGTGGTCGTGGTTGCCCATCACGGCGAACACACCGGCAGGGGCCCGCAGGCGCCGCAGGGCTGGCAGGATCGCCTCCAATTCCTCGGCTTGGGAGCAGACGAAATCGCCCCCCAGCAGGATCAGATCAGGCTTGGCCTCCAGCAGCGCGTCAAAGGCGGCGCTGATCGTGCCGGTGGGCGTCATCCGCCCGGCGTGCAGATCGGAGGCGAAGGCCACCCGCAGGCGGTTCTGATGGCCGAGGGATTTGGGCAGCGCGATCCGCTCGTGCCAGCGCCGCACCCCTGCCGCGCTGATCCCCCGCGCCGCCCGCCGCGCTCGGCACAGGTTCTCCCCCACGGCAAGCAACAGCCTGGTGCGCAGCGGTTGCCGCCAGGGACGGCGAACAGGAATGGCGCTGACCCCCATGGGGGTTCCTCCGTGAGGCCACGGAACCTCATTCAACCGGACGGGCCGTCCAGGCCGCCGCCGAAGAAGTCCGACACGCCTTTGCCCTTCCCCCATAGCCTGAGGTCCACCGCCCCGTCCGCCCTTTTCCATGCCCTCCGCCGAGCGTTCACCCGCCAGCGCCCCACCCCACACCGGCGCTGTGACCGGCGTGTTGGAGCTGCTCAGCTTTCTGCGGGAGCCCGACTACGCCCGCCGCCGCTTCACCGAGCTGGGCGATGTGTTTGAAACCGTCCTTGCCGGCCAGCCCCAGGTGTTTGTGCGCGGCCCGGATCGGGTGGAGGAGCTGATGGGCCAGGCGGCGGCCCTGGAGGGCTGGTGGCCCGCCAGCGTCAGCCAGTTGCTGGGCTCCTTCTCCCTGGCGAACCGCAACGGCGAGGCCCACCTCGCCCGGCGTCGGGCCGTGGGGAAGCTCTTTTCCGCCCAGGCGCTGCGGGGCTACGGGCCCGGCATCGCCCGGATCGCCGACGGGGTGGTGGAGGGCCTCGCCAGCGCGGCACCGCCGGTGGCCCTGGCGGGCTGGATGCGGAGCTTCGCGTTTCAAGTCATCGCCGAGGAGGTGCTCGGTCTCCCGCCCGAGGGCCAGGCGGCGCTCTTTGACGACTTCGAGATCTGGACCCGCGGTCTTTTCAGCCTGCCCATCGCCTATCCCACCAGCCGCCTCGCCCGTGCCAAGGCCGCCCGGCGTCGCCTGATCCGCCGCATCCATGGCCTGCTGCCTTCCCTCACGGCCCTGGCTGGCGCGGCCGATGAGGCCGGCCTGCCCCTCAACGACGCCGACTTGGCGGATCAGCTGCTCCTGTTGCTCTTCGCCGGCTACGAAACGACGGCCTCCTCCCTCACCCTCGCCGTGCTGCTCCTCCTCCAGCACCCGCCCACCCTGGCCTGGCTCCAGGAGGAAATCGACACCGTTCCCTGGCCTGCGGGAGCCACCGCGTTCCATCCAGCGGAGGCGGCCCGCGATCGGCCGGAGGCTGTTCCGTCTCCGCCGCAGACGGTGATCGATTCGCTGGAGTCCTTGCCGCGGCTGAACGCGGTGATCAAGGAGGTGTTGCGGCTGGTGCCCCCGGTGGGGGGCCTGTTTCGCCGCGCCATTGCCCCGGTGCGGCTGGGGGGCTTCTCGATTGCCCCGGGGCGGGTGATCCAGGTGGACATCACCGCCACCCAGCGCCATGGCGCGGCCTTCCCCGACGGGGAGACCTTTCGCCCGGAACGCCATCTGGAGGCGCCACCGGCCACCGCCGCCGGCATCCCCTTTGGTGTGGCTCCCCGCGTCTGCCTCGGTCGACCCCTGGCGGAACTGGAACTGCGCCTGCTGCTGACGCGGCTGCTGCGCTGCCTGCGCTTCTCCCTGGAGCCCCGGCAGGACCTCACCCTGGAGGTCATCCCCACCCCCCGTCCCCGGAGCGGCCTGCTGGTGCGGGTGGAGCGCCGTTAGGAGGCCAGTTCGGCGCAGCAGCGGGCAAAGGCCCCGGCGGGATCCGCGGCGGCGCTGATCGGGCGGCCGATCACCAACTGGCTGGCGCCGGCGGCGATCGCCGCGGCGGGGGTCATCACACGGGCCTGATCGCCGCTGGGGCTCCCCTCGGGCCGGCTGCCGGGGGTGACGAGGGCAAAGGGTTCGGGATGGGCGGCGCGCAGGGCGGCCACCTCCCGGGGGGAACAGACGGCGCCCCCCACCCCCGCCGCCGCCGCCAGGGCCGCCAGGCGCGCCACGTGGCTGTCCACCGGTTCGGTGATGGCCAGCTCCCGGCCAAACCGCGTCGCCTCCCAACTCGTGAGCACCGTGACGGCGAGCAGGGTGGGGGCGGGGAGCCCAGCGGCGGCCGCCCCTTCCGCCGCCGCCTGCCGGGCGGCCCGCAGGGCCTCGCTGCCGGCGCAGGCATGCACGGTCATCAGAGAGGCGCCGAGGCGGGCGGCCGCGCGGCAGGCACCAGCCATGGTGGCGGGGATGTCGTGAAACTTCAGATCCAGGAACACCTGTTGCCCCTGCTCCCGCAGTGCGCGCACCACGCTGGGGCCGGCGCCAGTGAAGAGTTCCAGACCCACCTTCACCCAGCGCAGGTCGGGGATGGAGGCGGCGAAGGCCAGGGCCTGGCCGGCCTCCATGCCGTCGAGGGCGACGATGATCCGATCGGCGGGGCTGGGGGGCATCGGCGGGGAAATGGGGCCGGGGTGTCCTCCCCATGATCGTCAGGTGGCGGCTTCGCTGGAGGCGCTCTCCGGGGGTCGCCTAAATTCGGGGGTGATCAGGCTGGCTCCAGGCCCCGACTCCGCCGGATTCTCGGCGATCTGCTCCCCATGGTGCGGTTCACACGCTGCCCCCAGACCCTGGGAGAGCAACGCAACGAGGTGCACGTCTTTGCCTTGATTGGGGCCGTTCGCATCGCCATGCTCTGGTTCTCCAATGCGTTGGAAAGCCTGAAAAGCGAGCTGGGTCAGGGGGTGGTGCAGCGGCTGGCCCAAGACGCGTTGCTGGTGCGCAAGCCGCTGCTTGTGCTGTATGGGCTGATCATCCTGTCGCTCTATCTCCACTTGCTGCGCGGCAAACGGGTCGCGTCTCCGATTCTGGATTTGATTGGCCTCCTTGTGGTCATCAGTTTGGGTGTGAACTTTTTCAAGATCAACCTGCTGATGCTTTCCCTGGTGGTGAACCCGAAATTGTTGCTTGGGCAAGTCATCACCTTTGTCTTGTTTTTCGTCCTGGCCTGGGGATGGATGTTCTGGCGGTTTGATCGGGTGGCAGGATCGCGTGAGCAAAAGATCATTGAAAAGCCCGGGGCTTCGGATGATGGCGGCAGCTTTGATTACTACTATTTTTCCTGGCTGTCTCTTCTGGAAGCCAAGAAGTCGAAATTCACCGGCGTGAGTCGACTGGGAAAGGTGCTGGTGGCTGTGCACTCCTTCATGGTGTTGGATCTGGCGGCCATTGCCTTGGCCCGTTTCTATCAACTCGTTCAGAAGTCGATCTGAGGCCCCTGCGCGCTGCCCCCGGTGGGACGGGAGGGTGGCCCCCTGGCCGCCTGTCGCCGGAGCGGTCCCGGTTGCCGCGGGCTGGGCCCATCCAGGTGCTGGAGCCCTTCAGCGCCCCCCGCGATCACCCCTTTCCCGGCTTGGTGGAGCCGTCACGACAGCATCGTCTCGATCAGGAGGAGCTGTTGTCGCGGCATTGCTCCTTCCCTGAGATCGAATCGATCGGCGTTGACACCGGTGGTTCCGAGGTGGAGTCGGTGCAGGCGCTGTTCCAGTGCAACGTCCTCTCCAAGCGCACCCTGCCCCGGCAGAGCGAGCGGACCGAGGAGGCCCTCCGCCGTGACCGCGGCGCCCGGGGCATGGACCTGTTCGAGAGCGTGCGGGAGGCCACGCTGGTTTGAGGCGGCGCTGGAGCTCTGAACACAGGCGCCTGGCCCACCGTCACCAGCAAGGCAGGTGCCGCGGTGTGGGCCCATTCGCCTCCCCATAGAGTGCAGGATTCCGCGGCTGGCGACAAGATGAATGGCCTCTGGGGCGCACAGAGCAGCCTGGCGGCCAACCCCTTTGCCGCTGGCTCGTCTGACGCCTGCCCTCCAATCCCTCCCTGGTTTCGCCCCCTTGGAACCAGGCGCCCGAAACCCAACCGCCTCTCGCCGACCGGGGAGGAACGGCCCATCGCCATCGCTCCACAGGACTTCCACATCGCGGCTCATGCTGAAACACATTGCCGTCGCTTTGCCTGAGCCAACGTCATGACAACACTCGATCCCACAGGGATGCTCCCCCTGGATTGGCTGGCTCTGCTGCATCCGGTGCTGATGATCCTGTTTGTCTACCCCGTGGTGGGGGCCACGATCCGGATCGGCATCCATGTGCGTGAGCGCCGACTGGGCCTCCATCCCCTCCCCGCCACCGTGCCGGTGGAGCATGTCGACCATGGCCGCTGGGTGACCACCGGCACGGTGGTGGCGGTGTTGATTGCCCTGCTGTGGTCGGTGCTCGCCCAGCGGGGGCATGGGGCCGAGCCCCTTGGCGGGGGATCTTTGGCGCGGTGGGCGCTCCTGGCCAGTGGGGTGTTGGCCAGTTGTCTGGCCCTGTGGCGCTTGCGGCGTCCGGCCTGGCGCGCCGCCGCGGCTTGGCTGGCCTGGGGGGGGCTGCTGGGGCTTGGGTTGGCGCCGGAGGTGTGGCGCCGGGCCGACCATCCCCTTCAGCCTGCCTTTTGGGCGTCCCACTTCTGGTCGGGCTGGCTGCTCTGCGGCTTGTTCCTGTTCGCCATGGCGGCCGCACCGGAGATTGCCAGCAAGCCGGCCTGGCGCCGGCTCCATGGGGCAGCGGCGGTCCTCGTGGCGGGGTTGCTGGCGGTGCAGGCGATCACCGGCTGCCGGGATCTTCTGGGCCTGTTGCGGCGATGACGCCGCTGGAACGGACGGCATCCGCTTTGGGCATGGCTCAGGCAGGGTCGTCGCTCTCCGGCGGGATGACATCCAGAATGATCCCCTCGTTGGAAAACGGGAGAATGATGGACAGGGATTGACTGTTCGATCCAGAGCCGTGTTTTGTGCAATGAAGCATGCCGGCGATCTCCAAGGATGGACGCACAGCTCCTCTGGAAATGTCCCGACAACGGAATCCCATGGCGGAAAGCGCATTGATTGCAGACATCAGCGGCGTGCCGATGAGGCCTTGCAGATCAGGAGTGGGGTTCATCTAGCTTGTGACGCCATAGCGGAGCATACATCACTATGGCGTTTTTGTGCTAAGCGAATTCTGTCATCCCGGGCACAGTCTTCTAGTTTGACCGGCCCCATCTCCGCCTGATGGACTGGGTGTCGTTTTTGGCGGTGGATTGCGAAAAACGCTCGTCCCAGCCTTCCGGTCTGGTTTCGCCGTCTCCCACCTGATCCGTGGGGCCCGCCAATGCCCCGGGGCTGTGCTGTGGTGAACGCGTCACCACAGCCAGTTTGTGTTAAGGGGTGATCTCTACGAATTCAAAGATCACGATGTCGCCGTCCTGCAAGGAATTCGCCACCGCTTGGCGCGCGGCCACCTTTTGGATGCGTTGACCAAAGACATTGATGGCCTGTTGGGCGCTCATGCCGTTGCCCACCGTGGCCAGCACATCACCATAGGTGAGCTTCTCAACGGCAATCACCTGCTGCTTGCCAATCTGTCCGGGAACCAGGAAGTTGACCAGGTTGAAGATGCCTTTGGGGGTGGCGCTGCCCGTGGCCAGGGCCAGGTTGGTCAGGCGGGTGGCGATGGTGGAGCAGCGGCGGTCCACCGCATAGTTGCCGATGGAGGAGTTGATCCGCGCCACAGGCACCAAGCCCGAACTCTGCAAGGACGGCACAGTGTTGGGATTCATGGCAACATTCCCCATGGGGGCAGGCATGTTGCCAAGGGCGATGAAATACCTTCCGGAAGCCTGCACACAACCAAACCCGAAAATACTGCCCGGAGTGGCCGGCAGCGGCAGGGCGGGAGTGGGCATGGCCTTGGCGGCAAGGCCTTGGACGGCTGTCAGGAGCGTCAACGCGCTGAGGGCGGCGACGGGGCTGCGCAGGGAAAACATGGTTCTCATTGGAACGGTTGGCTGGGCCAGTTGCGGGGAAAAGGACCGCCTCCCACCTCTAGCAAAGGGGTGGGAGGCACCTGGACTGGACTCGCCCGGAGGAACCCCGCCTCAGGGGGCGAGAGCCGCTTCAATCGCGCTGGTGAGAACAGCGGCATCCGGCTCCACATTGCTCTTGAAGCGAGCGATCACGTTGCCATCGCGACCGACAAGAAACTTCTCGAAGTTCCAGGCCACATCGCCGACGGGTTCCGTGCGGGTGAGCGTGGTGTAGGGCTCGGTTTTGGCACCGCTGGCATGGACCTTCTCGAACAACGTGAAGCTGGCGCCATAGGTGGTGGAGCAGAACTGTTGGATTTCCGGCAGGGTGCCGGGCTCCTGGGCGCCGAAGTCATTGCAGGGGAAGCCCAGCACGGCGAACCCTCGGGGTCCGTAGTTGTCTTGGAGGGCCTGCAGGCCGGCGTATTGGCGCGTGAAGCCGCAGCGGCTGGCCACGTTCACGATCAGCAGCACCTGGCCCGCCCATTCGCCCAGCCGCCGCTCCACTCCCCGTGCGTCGCGCACCAGCACATCTTTGATGTTGACAGGGGTTTGGGACGTGGAAGGCGTGGAGCTCATCGAAAAACACGGCGTGTCCCACGACCCTAAGGTGGCGCCTCCCTGCCTTTCCCGCCCTTGGATCCCAACCACTGGCTGGAGGCGGCCCTGCCTCTGCTGCGCAGTCCCCTCGGCGCTGTGTTGTTCATTCCCCTCTATGCGCTCTGGGTGACGTTGCTGCTCCCCGGGGCCTGGGCCTCCATGCTTGCCGGGGCGCTTTACGGCACCTGGTGGGGGAGCGCGGTGGTGTTCGTCGGGGCCTCTCTGGGGGCGCTGCTGGTGTTTTTGCTCGGGCGCACCTGGCTGCGGAGTTGGGCTCGGCGCCGTTTGGAGCGTGCCCCGAAGCTGCGGGCCGTGGAGCAGGCGGTCAGTCGGGAGGGTCTGCGGCTGGTGCTGCTCACGCGCCTCTCGCCCGCCTTCCCCTTCAGCCTGCTCAACCTGGCCTACGGGCTCAGCGCGGTGAGTTGGCGCGATTACACCGTCGGCTTGATTGGCATCCTGCCCGGCACCGTCCTGTTCTGCGGCCTCGGCGCCCTGGCGGGAGACGTGGCCCGGTTCTCCACGGTGCTCAGCGGCGAGGCCGATCCGTTCACCCGTGCGGTGCGCTTCTTCGGCCTGGCGGCCACCCTGGTGGTGGTGTGGCTGGTCAACCGGGTCGCCCGTGAGGCCCTCCGGAGCGCGGAAGAGGAGTGAGCCCGAGGGGCTGGCCGGGATGGCCAGGGCGGCTGGCGCCAGCAGCGGCGCCGCCGCGATCCCGCAACCCCTCAGGTGGCTTCCCCTCCGCCATCGGGAGGCAGGCGCCAGTCGCGCAGGGCGGCGATCAACACGAACCACCACCGCCGAAACCGGGCCAGGGGGCCACCGCGTTGGGCGAGTGCGAGGTATCGGGCCCGCCCGCAGGGGGTTTTCACCCAGCGGGCGATGGCTGGAGGCACAACGGCTGGCTCTTCAGGGGCGGAGGGCATGGGCTGGTGCCTCAGAGACGACGACGGGCATGGGCGGAAGCCTCAGATGCGGCGGAGGGCATCGGCCTTGTTCTTGAAGTCGCTGAGCAAGAGTTGCAGATAGGTGACCTTGCGCAACTTCACATTCGCCGTGATCGACATCCCCACCTGCAGAGGCAGGCGGGTGCCATCTTTGAGGCGCAGCGTTTGGGAGTCCAGGGCGATGTCGACCGGCACCCGGTAGAAGTTCTTCAGCTGATCGGGCGGCAGGGAATCGGAGCCGATCCGACGCACCCGCCCCTTGATCACGCCGAAGTCTGAGGAGGGGAAGGAATCGATGCTGATGTCCGCTGGCTTGTCCACACTCACAAAGCCGATGTCCTTGCTGGGCACCTCCACCCGGGCTTCCAGCTTGTCCCGTGGCACCACCTTGAGCACAGGCTCACTGGTTTGGGCCGCAAAACCTCTCGCTGTGGGCTTGAGTTCAAACACCACCCCATCCACGGGGGAGGTGAGGGCCTGATAGCGGAGATTGACGTTGTTTTCAATCAGCTTGCTGCGGAGTTCCGCCAGTTCGGTTTGCAGCTGGCGGATGCCCTGGCCAAGAATCGCCAGCTGGCGCAGCCGATCCACCCTGGCCTCCTCCAGCTTGCTCGCCACCTCCTGCACCTTGTTGCGCTGGGTGAGGAATTGCAATTCCGCTGAGGCGCCTTCCCGGTTGAGCACCTCCAGCCGATCCAGCACCTCCTTCTCCAGGCTGAGGCTGCGCAGGAGCATGCGTTGTTCCGTGTCGTTCACATCCAGATAGCGCCTCAGCTCCTCCACCTTCAACATCAGTTGCTGCTGCTTGAAGGCGATGCTGCTGAGCAGGCTCTGCTGACGGTCCTTGGTGGCTTCGGTGTCGAGGCGGATCAACACCTGACCCTTTCGCACCGATTCCCCCTCTTTGACGAGGAGTTGATCCACCACCCCGCCGAGGGGCATCCGGATTTCCTTCACCGCGCCGAGGGGCTCCAACTTGCCTGGCGCGGTGACGATCTCCTCTGTTTTGGCGAAGGCCAGCCAGCCCAGGGCGAAGCCAGTGACGCCGATCAGGGTCCAGGTGATGCTGCGCGCCCAGAAGCGCGATTGACGCAAGGCCACCTCCTCGCTGTCGCCGATCGAGAAGAGGCGCTCCCGCTCGCGCTCCGGGGAGGAGGGTCGGCCGTCTTCCGGCGGGCGTCCGTCGGAGGGGGACATCATCAGCTTGACTCCTGTTGGCGATAAAGGGCGAAGTAGCGACCCCGAAGGGCCATCAGTTCATCGTGACTGCCGGCTTCCACCAAGGCACCCTCGTGGAGCATGACGATGCGATCCGCGCGGCGGATGGTGCTCAGACGGTGCGTGATGAAGAACACCGTGCACCCCTTCATCGCCTCTCGCAGGTTTTCACACACCTGCCGCTCGGTCTCGTAGTCGAGGGCGCTGGTGGCCTCATCGAGCACCATCAGTCGCGGGCGGGCCAGAAGGGTGCGGGCAATGGCGATGCGCTGCCGCTGGCCGCCGGAGAGAGAGGCGCCCCGCTCGCCCACGGGTGTGCTGTAGCCGGCGGGGAGATCCATGATGAAGCCATGGGCCGCCGCGATCTTGGCCGCCGCCACAATCGCCTCGCTGCTCGCATCCGGATTGGTGAGGGCGATGTTGTCGCTGATCGTGCCGGAGAAGAGGAGGGGCTCCTGGGGCACGATGCCGATCTGGCGACGCAGGGAATAGAGCTCCACCTTGGAGATGTCGTAGTGGTCGACAAGGATGCGGCCCTTGCTGGGGGAATACAGCCGGGGAAGGAGCTTCATGAGGGTGCTCTTGCCGCTGCCGCTCTGGCCCACCACACCAACGAAGGTTCCCGGCTCCACGGTCAGGTTGATGTTGCTCAGAACCTCCGCGGCACCGGGCACAAAGGAGAAGCTGAGGTTCTCAAAAACCACTTTGCCCTCAATCGCCGGCAGGGGGATGTTGGCCTTGTCGGCCTCATTCGATTCTTCCGGCGTGTCAACCACATCGGAGAGGCGTTCAAACGAGACGCGCAGCTCTTGAATGCTCTGCCAGATGGAGGAGAGGCGCAACAGGGGCTGGGTGACGTAGCCGCTGATGATGCGGAAGGCGATGAGCTGACCGAGGGTGAGCTCGCTGTTGAGCACCATGCCCGCCCCCACCCAAAGCACCAGCAACTGGGAGAGTTTCTGCAGCACCTGGCTGCTTTCATTGAGCAAGGTGCCGGTTTTTGTTTTGTCAAAGGTGCGCGTGATGTATTTGGCGTAGAAGTCTTGCCATTTCCAGCGGCTCACCATCTCCACGTTCTGGGCTTTCACCGTCTGGATTCCGCTGATCACCTCCACAAGATGACTCTGGGTGCGGGCATTTTCTTCCGCCGCCTGGCGATATTGGCGGCGGAACAGGGGAGCGCCGCCAAGGGTGATGGCAATCTGAATCGGCAGCACAGCCAAAGCAATCAGGGTGAGCAGCCAGCTGTAAATCACCATCACGATGATGTAAATCACCGAGAAGCAGGCGTCAAGCACCGTGACCAGGGCCTGACCCGTTAGAAAATTTCGGATCTTCTCCAGCTCAGCGATGCGTGTGCCCAGTTCACCAACGGGTCGGCGTTCAAAATAATTCAGTGGCAGCCGCAACAGGTGGTCAATCACCTCTGCGCCGAGCCGCAGATCGATCCGATTTGTGGTGTCGGTGAAGAGGTAGGTGCGCAGCGTGCCGATCACACCTTCCATGAGGGTGACCACCACCAGAGCCATGCCCAGGATCTGCAGCGTGTCGAGACTGCGCTGGGCGATCACCTTGTCGATGATCACCTGGATCAGGAGCGGATTGGCGAGGCTGAAGAGCTGCACCACGAAAGAGGCCAGCAGCACCTGCAGCAACATGCCCCGGTAACGCTTCAGGGCGGGCCAGAACCAGCTCGGGCCAAACCGTTGCTCGGGGGTTGCGGTGCTGCGCTCCAGCAACAGCAGCTCCAGACCCTCCGGGTAGTGCTCCCTCACCTCCGTCGGGCTGAGGCGCACCCAGCCGTCCCGGGGGGAGGCGAGGGTCCAGCCGTTGCCATGGCTGCTCACGAGGATCGCAAAGCCCTCCTTCCAGGGCACCAGGCAGGGTGTGATCAGTCGCCCGAGGGCCTCTCCTCGCACCCGGGCCCCGCTGACGAGAAGTCCCATCATCGAGGCGATCTGGGCACAGAGCTGAAGGTTGGGCCGCTGTCCCTGGCCAACCTTCTCCCGCAGCATCTTCTCCACCGCGTCGCGCCGGAAGGGCAGCTTGAGGGACTTGGCCAGCATCTGCAGGCAGGCGGTGGTCTCGGCCACCTCTCCCCGTGCCCGCACCAAGGCAAAACCCCGGTGGACGCTGGCCTGACCCAGATCAAGACTGGTGGGGGGCGGAAGGGAGGCCGCTTCCATCGCCTCACCGACCGTCAACGCCCCGGCGGTCTCCAGCGCCGGGGGCGGGGTGGCGGCACCCGCGGCGTCGGGGAGGGCGATCAGGCGCAGGGGCAGGGGCGGCAGGGGAGTGGGGAGGGCCTCGCCGGGCCGCAGACAGCTCCCCGGGGTCAGGCCTGGCACATTGCCGCTCGCCAGGTGCAGGGTCTCCCCTTCCGGAAGGGCCGCCGCTTGCTCCGGTGGCACCAGGCGGGCTTGGCTGGCGAGCCGCTCCAGCCGTTGCCGCCAACGGGCCGGATCAAAGGGCTCGGCCGTGGCGTTGCGATCCTCCAGGCGAGCCAGCAACGCGTGGAGTTCGACCGGCCACAGGTGGGTGGTGCACCACTGGCGGAAGGCTGCCTCCTGGCGGAAGAGCTCCAGCACCAGGGCATCGGGGAGGGCGATGGCCACCACGGGCGTGGCGGCGGTGACCAGCTCGCAGGGGGCGGCCCGCAGCAGGGAGGCCAGGCCCACGATCTCGCCCGGGCCAAGCTTTCGCAGGGTGAAGGGCCTCCCCTGCCGCTGCCCGAGCAGCCGGGCCTCCCCTTCGCTCAACACCAGAATTTGGGCGCCGATGGCGGCATCGCTGCTCAAGGCCTGCCCCTCGGGAAAGCGCAACACCTGGCTTTCCCCCTCAAGGCGCCGCAGGGCGTCCGGGGAGAGGAGGGAGAAGGGGGCGAGGGCGAGCCAGCTCCGGCGCTGGTCAGTGGAGGTGGAAACCATGGTGATCAGCGGGATGCCGTCGTCTTGTGCTCCTGGATCCGACGCCGCACGTCCTCCTCCACCCACTCCTCGAAGAGCTCGTGGGTCATGCGGTTTTGCATGGCGTCATCAAAGGTGGCCGTCTGCAACGACTCCAGCCGCACCACCAGCCACCAGTGCTCGATCGAGAAGGGAGGCCGCAGCTCCCCGGGCTGGCTGGTGCGCAGCACATTGGCCAGGGTCGGGTGGGCCTGGAGCAGGGGCACGGGCCCCACCACCCCCCGGGTTGCCTGTTCCGGACCCTCCGCGTAGGTGGTGGCCAACTCGGCGAAATCGGCCTCTCCCTCCGAGATGCGCAGGTAGAGCTCATGGGCCAGGGCTTCTCCCCGCACGCGCAACAGGCTGTAGATGACGCTGTCGAGCTGCTGCTTGCGGCTCAAAAAGCGCTGCTCGGCCCGGTGGAGAAAGTGAGCGTGGCAGTGATGGCGAATGCGCAGGGGGAGCTCCGCCTGCCAGAGGGCATCGGCCTCCACCATGCCGTGGTTGGTGAGATGGGCCTGCAGTTGCTCCGGTGACTGGATCCCCTTCTGCTGCAGCCAATCCTTCTGGGCCTGCCGCTGTTCCTCCGGGGACAGGGTCACCCCCGCCAGGGTTTCGGCGAGAACGGTCTGGCGCAGGAGGGGCAGGAGGATCTGGTGGCGGGCCAGCACGGCCCAGAGGGCATCCGGGATCTCCAGGGCGGGGCCTCCATTGGCGGAGGGGAGAGCGGGAGCCGGTGCGGGGGGGGCGGCGGCAGCCGGAAACGGGAGGGGCGCATGGAACCCCCCTGTCAGCGGCAGGTCGCTGCTGAGGTTGATGTCGAGGAGCTGCTCGGGAAACGGGGGGAAGGATTCGCTCGGGGCCGTCTCCGGTGCGTCTGGGGTGGAAGGGACGGGCTCAGCGGACACGGGGGAACGGGCGGGAAGACGACAGGGAGCCTGCGTGAAGGTAGCCGAGCCGCGCCCGATCAGGACCGCTTGTGTTCGGGTTCGTGCTTCGACCCCGGGGCTTTGCCAGGGGAATCGGCCGTTCTGCGGTCGGGGGCAGGTTGGTCGTGGCGCCGTGCCGTCCGGGCGCCTTGGTGGGGGTTAGGAACCGGTTCCGGGCCTCGGTGGGGGTTGGGATGGCGGGACGCTGGGGGCCACAAGGCATGGCCTCGCCCTGGACCCCCCGGGCATGGTGTGGGTCAGCCATGGCTTGAGGAAGACAGACGTCCACCCCATCCGCCGGGTTCCATGGATTCAGGCCTGGGTCGGGTCCATCGAGGGCTCGCCGCAAGCCGGGGAACCTCTCCCACCTGAACCGCTGCATGGAAGAAGCTTGGGGTGTTCGATGCAGCGGTTCACAGATGACAACACAGTGCTGTTGTCGCCCATCCATCACCGCAGTCATTCGAGGCCTGTCAACATGGACAATCGGATGATTTATCGACCTGATTTTCATTGGCGGGATGGTCTTCTTTTCCCTTGGGCAAGGGCAGAGACAGAGTGGGCATCGATTGCTTTGTTGCCAATGATGCGGCTGTCCATGCCAAGCCTGTCAACGTGTTTGCGTGCCTCCAGCTTTTCATCCCTTGGGCTTGTCCCGGTGGCCTCCCCTCGGGGTTGATTGGAGCGGGCGGCCGTCTGTCCAGAGCCCTCGTACTGGGAGGCCGTCCGTCCCGAGTCGTCGTACCGGGGGACCGTCCGTCCCGAGTCGACGTACCGGGAGGCCGTCCGTCCCGAGCCGCCGTGCCGGGGTGCCGTTCTTGGCCCCAGTCCATGCTCAGGCAGGCGATGCGCCCCTTCTTCCGCGGAGGGGAGGCCCCCGGAAAGCCCCTGCGCGCAGCGATAACGACAGGACTGGGTGGAAGATCCTGGCCCGCTGCGGCGCGAGCCCTCACGGCCACCGCCTGTTGCAGAGATGCTAAACTTCGATTCATCATTCCATGTACATGTTCTTGTGGAGACCAAATCGTCCTCTGTTTCTAGTGGGTTATCAGGTGAATCTCAGAGCCTGAAAGAGTTTGCCAGGCAGAAGCTGCCTGCTGTATTCCAGGTCTTGAAATCTGCGGCACGTTTCAAGGAAGATATGGACGTGAAACGTTCCCTTGGTATTCTTGCGCGATTGAACAAATGTTCACCCCAAGACCTCAAAACCGTATCGTTTCTGGAACACTTGGTTGCACAGGCAGGTTTGCACGAATCCAGTGGTGTAGGTGTTGAGCGGGATTGGCCCAAAGAGCTTGAAAAGTTCACCAATAAAGGTCTTAAGATCTGGCAATCTCCAGCTCAGTTTAGCAAATATCTTTGTTTTTTGTCACAATATAATATCCAATCTTATCTTGAAATTGGGGTTGCCTACGGTGGCACTTTTGTGTTCACGGTTGGTTATCTCGACAGATTGCACCCTGGCTTGAAAGCCACCTGCATCGACGTGTGTGAGCCGAGTCTGTTGATCAAGCGCTTTGCTGGATATCGATCGTTTCAATACATCACGGATAAAAGCTGCACGTTGTTTCAACACCTTGATCCCAGCACACACTTTGACCTGGTTCTCGTTGATGGAGACCATTCCAGGCAGGGGGCGATGAGTGATTTTCACCTCGTTCGAGATAGGGCAAAAATCATCGCTTTTCATGACATTGTCAACTACAAAACACTGGGTGCGATTGAAGCTTGGAAAGAAGTCAAGGAGAATTACGGCGACGCCTTTGAATTTCACGAATTCATCGATCAATATGATGAGTTGATGCAAGCCAATCAGGGCCAAGGTCTGTTTGGGATTGGGGTGGCTGTAAGCAAGCACTTAAGGGCCTGATGATTGGTCCTTCTTATTCCGAGTGAACATCATGCATAGCAACCAATCTCGATTGCAAAATGCCACCACGTCCACGTCGCAATATTCAATCGGCTGATGGCTGCAATCATTTCCAGTCCAGATGAGAGTCCAGATGCGACTCCAGACACGAGTCCAGATGCGAAGTGGAATCGGTCATCGGCCAGTTTTCCAGGGCCTCCTTGACTCGCGGGCAACAGGGTGGGCTGGCATGACAATTGTTTGCCCTTGCTGGCATCCCTTTCTTCGTGTGAATTGAGGCAATGCTAGTCTTCCCATCATCTCTAAAAATCAATGTCTTGTTGTGTGGAAGGTTTTTTCTTCTCCCATTAGTCCTTTGCGGCGATCTCGCCCTTGGCTGGGCTGACATGTCTTCCCATCCCCTCGCGCATTGAACACAACCCTGCACGTTTGTCCCTGGCTCCCGGCAATCCTGGATGGCTGCCTTGCCGGCCAACTCTCCTGACGTCCCTCCATCCAGCAAGAATCATGGAACCCAAGACCCTCTCCATTGCCGATCAGCCCGATGCGGCATTGGCCATTCTCCAAGACCTCAGCGAAAAGCCAGGGAAGAACAGCGCAACCCTCCTCAAGGACCCGGCTGCCTTCACGCCTCCGAGCTGGCATCTCTGGCTGCCGCCACACTTTAATTCCGCCCTGGACCTGCGCTTTTTGCAAAAACAAAAGACCAAAAATAAAGAGGTCGTCGCTGTCTGGAAGGAGTGGGTGCAGGGCGGCAGATTTCAATTCAATGAGGGCTCCATTCTCTACGATCGCGATGTCTCGGCTCTGGAAACCTGGGGAGACAAGCTTGCCGCCATCGAGTTCTATGTCTTGATCCACGCGGCCCGGCCGGTGACGATGAAGCCCGTCAAAGAGGAAGACACGGGTCTGCGCAAGATGCTTCGAAATCCTGGCCAGGTATCCTTCGCCATCCATGCCGCAAACCCATCCGGTTCTGAACAGGTTTCCAAGGAAATCACGCTGACCCAAGATGAATTTGTGCGTTTCGCGATCACGGGACAGCATTCGCTCGCCAGGGTCGAGCGTTCCTTGGAGGCCTGCCAAGTGTTGGCCTGAAAAGCCTTTGCTCCCCCTCCCCCGGCCTGCGCCCTCACCTCCGCTCCGCCCCCGACCCTCCCCCGACCTCCGCCGTGCCGGCCAGCAAGTCCATCAGCTTTGCCTCATCCAGGATCGGCACTCCCAGTTGCCGGGCTTTGTCCAACTTGCTGCCCGTGTCCTCCCCCGCCACCACATAGCTGGTTTTGCCACTCACGGAGCCGCTCACCTTGCCCCCGGCCGCCTCAATCAACTCCTGCGCCTGAGGGCGACTCAGGGTTGGAAGTTTGCCCGTCAGCACAAAGGTCTGACCCGCCAGCCGGCTGGAGCCCTGCTGCTCCGTGAGATCGGGTTGGTCCAACTCCTGACCCAGGGAGAATCCCAGCTCCCGCAGCTCCTCCAGCAAGGCCCGGTTGGCCGGCGTGGCGAACCACTGCCGCAGCGACTCGGCCACCTCCTGTCCGAGGCTGAAGATCGTTGTGATCGCGCCGGGCTCCTCCAGGGCCGCCTGTTGGAGCAGGGCCACGCTGGCAAACGCCTTCGCCAGGGTCTTGGCGTTCACCTCGCCCACATGATGAATGCCCAGCCCATACAGCTGACGAGCCCAGGACTGTTGCTTGGAAGCCTCCAAACTCTCCAGCAAATTGCTGGCGGATTTGTCGCCCATGCGCTCCAGGCTCGCGAGCAGGGCCCCATCCAACCGATAGAAGTCGGCGATTGAAGACACCAGCCCTTTCTCCACCAGTTGCTCGATCAACATGCTGCCGATTCCTTCCACATCCAGGGCGCCTTTGCTCACCCAGCGGCGCAACGACGCCAGCAGAATCGCCGGACAACTGCTGTTCACGCACAGGGTGGCGGCCTCCCCCTCCTCCCGCACCAGCCGGGATCCACACTCCGGGCAGGTTTCGGGCAGCTCCGCCCGAACGGCCGCCAGGGGCCGCAATTGAGGCAGGGCGCGCACCACCTGGGGAATGATCTCGCCCGCCTTGCGCACCACGATCGTGTCGCCCAGGTGCAGATCCAGCTCCGCCAGGCGGTCTGCGTTGTGCAGGGTGGCCCGGCTCACGGTGGTGCCCGCCAGGGGCACCGGCTCAAATTCCGCCACGGGGGTCACCTTGCCCGTCAGCCCCACCTGGGCCACCACCCGCAACAGCCGACTCGGCGCTTCCTCCGGGGCGTATTTCAACGCGATCGCCCAGCGGGGATGGGTTTCCGTGCTGCCGCAGCGCTCCTGCAGCGCCAGATCATTGACCTTCAACACCACGCCATCGGTGGCGAAGGACAGGTGTTTGCGCCCCTCTTCCCACGCGGCGAAAAAGGCTTCCGCGGCGGCCAGGTCGTCCAGGAGGGCGGCGTTCGGATTCACTTGAAAGCCAGCGGCCCGCAGCCATTGCAGGGCCTCCCACTGCGTGCGAGGGGGAGCGGGATCCTGGCCCCCGCGGGGATGCCAGTCGTCGGGCAGGTAAAGCGTGTAGGCAAAGAAATCAAGCTGGCGCTCGGCCACCACCCGCGGATCCAGCTGCCGCAGGGTGCCGGCGCAGGCATTGCGGGGATTGGCGAAGGGGGGGTCGCCCCGGACCTCCCGCTCCCCATTGATGCGCGCAAAGGTGGCGTCCGCGATCAATGCCTCCCCCCGCACCTCCAGCCATTCCGGCGGCGCCTCCAGACGCAGGCGCAGGGGCACGCTCTGAATCGTGCGCACATTCGCTGTGATCTCCTCTCCCCGCTCCCCATCGCCCCGGGTGGCGGCACGCACCAGCACCCCATCGGCGTAGCTCAGGGCCAGGGCGTTGCCATCGATTTTCAATTCCCCCACCAGCGCCAGCCCCTCCGCCGAGGTCCCCGCCCCGGGCGCACGGGCCAGCCGCTTCCCCAGCCGCTCATGCCAGGCCTCCAGATCGGCCAGGTGGAAGCCGTTCTGGAGGCTGGCCAGCGGGATGCGGTGCGCCACGGTCGGAAAACTCTCCGCCGGGGCCCCACCCACCCGCTGGGTGGGACTGTCGAGGCGGCGCAGCTCGGGAAACGCCCGCTCCAGCTCCGCCAGCTCGCGAAAGAGCTGGTCGTAGACGGCGTCCTCCATCAAGGGCGCGTCCAACACGTAATAGGCGTGGGCGGCCTGCTGGAGGAGGGGGCGCAGCTCCTCGGCGCGCCGCCGCTGGGCCGGTGTGGGCGTCCGGGCGTGCGTCACGACGCGCTCAGCTGGCGGCGACCTTCTGGATGCGATCCACGCGCCAGGCCTCCTCCACCTTCACAAAGGTGAAATCGAGGGGCAGCTCCTCCTTGCCGTCGGTCTTGAGCTTCACCGTCATGATCAGCTGGTCGTCCTGCAGCCGCGGGCGACCGGAGCGGAGGTTGCGGTATTTGTTCAGCTGCAGGCCCGCCAGGAAGCGGATGAACTGCTGTCGGTTCACATGGGAGCGGTAGTTCTTTGTCGTCAGCAGGTAGGCGCCGTCCACCTGGCCGGAAGCCACCTGGGTGAAGAACTGCTTGATCAGCGGGTTGATGCCCCGGGCGCTGAGCACCAGGCGCACCGCCGAGATCGTCCAATAGAGCAACAGGGCGCCGGCTCCGGCGAGCAACGCCTTGCTGCCGATCTCCCGGGCCAGTCCCCAGTCCATGGATGCGCGCGTGATGAACAGCGCCTGAGTCTGCCCGAAAACGCCCCGGCCCTGACGAAACCCGGCAAACTGGTGCCGCCTGCCCCCGGCGTCCTCCCCCGCCTCGGCCGTTGCCGCTCGAACCCCTCCTGCCCCTGTTCCACCAGCTCAATCGCGAGCACTTCGCGGGCAGCCTGGTACGGGAGGAGCGCCCCCTGGTGACCCTGCGCTGGAGCGAGGGCCGCCTCACGCGCACCGCCGGTCTCTACCGCCGCTGGGGCGCCAGCGCGGGGGAGATGCGGAGCGAGATCCTGCTGTCGCGGCCCCTGCTGGATCCCCTGCCCCGCTCCGCCACCTTGAGCACCCTCTGCCACGAGATGATCCACGCCTGGGTGGATCGGGTGGTGGGGGCCCGGGAGGCCCATGGGCCCCACTTCAAGGCCCGCATGGCCCTGATCAATGCCCGCCAGCCGGGTTTTGAGGTGAGCCTGCGCCATCGCTTCCCCGTGCCGCCGCGGCCGGCCCGCTGGCTGGCCCGCTGTCCCCGTTGCGGCATCGGCTCGCCCTACCGCCGTCGCCGGGAGGGGTTGGCCTGCCGCCTCTGCTGCGAGCGTTTCCACGGCGGCCGCTGGTCGGCGGACTGCGTTCTGGTGTTTGAGGCCTTGACGCCGTAAGGTCCCGCGAACGGTGGAATCGGATGGGCGTCTTTCTCTGGAGCCTGGAGCTGGGAGGGGTGTCGATCGTCCTGGTGGGATTGGCGCGGGAGCGTTGGCTGCGGCGCCATCCCCGCTAATCTCCCTCCATGGATTGGGTTGATGGCGTTGGCGGCGCTCCGGAGGGGCGTGGAATGGGGGGTGGGGAGGTCGCTGGCCCCTCCTCGGAAGGCTGGCGGGAGGGTCGTGGCGAGGGCCGTCCCGGGCGCCGCCCTCTCGACGACCGCCTGGAGCAGTGGGTGAGCCGGGGCCGGGAGTTGGTGGATGGCGTTTCCGGCACCCGCCCGGGCACCCGGCCCGCCGGGCGAGGCGCCGGGGGCCGCCTCGATGGCCTGGGGCGCTGGGTGGAAGGCAAGCTCGATTGGCTGCTCGACGATCGGGACGACTGGCGCGAACCCTGGGAAACGGAACGCCCCGCCATCCCCTCCGATCCTGCGCCCACCATCCGGCCTCGGGCGCCCCTGGAGGCCATTTCCCGCCGCGGCGCCCTTCGCTCCCCCTCGCCCACCGGCCGCTCGCCCATCGGCCCCGCGTCCACCGGCCCCGCTTCCAATGGCCCCGCGTCCACCGCCCCCGCCGCTGACGCCCCATCCCCCGCCAGCCGCGACTGGCCCGAGGAGGATGTCTTCACGGTGTCCCGCTGGCGGCGCCAGGAACCGGCTGCGCCCCCACCGGTGGATCCCCTCGCCCCCCCTGCTCCCCCTCCGGCGCCGGGCCGGGCCCTGCCCCGGTCCACCCGCCGCCGCTGAGGCGAGCAAGGATTACATTTTCAATGATTCGGATCAGCCCTGCCATGAGCAGCCTTGTCGTTGTCGGCTTCCCCACGGTCAGCGAGGCCGAAGAGGTGCGTCGCGCCCTGGTCGACTTTCAGAAGGAGCAACTGCTTTCCCTAGAGGACGCTGTTGTTGTGGAGAGGGATCCCGAGGGCCATGTGCATCTCCGTCAGGCGATCAATCTCACCGCCGCTGGTGCCGCCAGCGGCGGCTTCTGGGGGGTTCTGGTGGGGCTGCTCTTTCTCAATCCCCTGCTCGGCGCCGCCGTGGGCGCCGGGGTGGGGGCGGCCTCCGGCGCCTTGGCCGATTTGGGGATCAACGACGGCTTTCTGCGGGAGGTGGGCGACAGCCTGACCACCGGCACCGCCGCCCTCTGCGTGCTGCTGCGGGAATCCACGCCCGATCGGGTGATCGAGCGCCTGCAGTCCCACGCGCCCAACGCGCGCCTGCTGCGCACCAACCTCAGCCACGCGGATGAGGCCCGCTTGCGTCAACTGCTGGAGCAGGCAAGCCAGCAGGCCCATGGGGCGACCGCCTGAGGGCGGGCCGCACCTGAAAGCTGCAGCCGCGCTCCCGCAGGCGTCGATTGACGGGAGCCACCAGCTCGTCGGGCACCTCCTCCGCCACGTCTTCCGGGGACATCACCACGGCGGGGGAGCCCTGCTGCAGGTCGCTGATCAGATCGGCCCAGAGATCCACCAGCTGGCGTTGGCGGTGGGGGCGCACACCCTGCCGTTCGAGATGGGGGGCGCAGCCCTCCTGATTCCAGAGGGTCTGGCGGGCCGGGCAGCTGTGGCGCCTTTGGGCCAAGCCGAGGCGGAGCGCTTCGGGGCTGGGCAGCCCATCGAGCTGGCGGAGGCCGGCGCCCTGGAGCAGCTTGCCGGTGGTGACGGCGGAGATGCCGTAGAGACGACCCATCTCGGTGAGGGTGAGCCAGTCGGGGGTGGAACGGGGAGGAGCCATGGCGGCAGGAGGCGAAAACAAGGTGTCTCCATGCTCGTCAGGGGAAGGCCGCCGTCAATTCGTCAAGCAGGAATTGTCGCGTGTTGTCACCAACTTAGGAATTTCTTCAGGATTGGTTCTGGTGGCGGGGCCCAGCCAGCGCTCCAGCGCCGGCGAGAACACCTCCCGGATCACGGTCAATTCGCGCCCCTGGCGGAAAAAGCGATAGTGGCGACTCCAGAAGGGGCCGGGCCGCTGGAAGCCTTCCACCAGCCAGTCGGCCTCCACCAGCGCCAACCCGTCCACCTCCCGGTAGAGCTCGGAGCGGCCCTCCGTCAGGCTGCTCCAGATCGGCTGGCGGCGGTCCCGCAGGCAGTCCTCCGCCTGCCGCTGATTCCACCAGCTCTCCGCCCAGCCGAGGGTTTCGCCGCCGCAGGTGAGCCACACCTGGCG
Organism: Cyanobacteriota bacterium; assembly: GCA_046340515.1. Taxonomy (GTDB): domain Bacteria; phylum Cyanobacteriota; class Cyanobacteriia; order PCC-6307; family Cyanobiaceae; genus Cyanobium. Next base: position 25,265 of record JBKDTB010000213.1, read on the forward strand.
TCGCAGCAGGGGGGCCTCCAGCTCCTCCACCTCCCGCGGCCGCTCCGCGCTGACCGCCGGTTCCGGCTCCATGGCGATCAGGCGGATCCTCAGCGGCGCTCCGCTCAGGAGGCGCAGGTGGCGGGTGGGGCTGCCATCCCCGAGCACCATCAGCTTCCAGGGGCCGCTCAGAAGCTCACCCGCCCGGCCCTCCAGCACATCCGCCAAGGGGGCCTGCCAGAGGGACCGGGGGGAGGGCAGAAGCCCCCGCTCCCCCGCCGCGCCGCTGTCGCTCCCGTCAACGCCAAGGGGCATGGGGCTCAACCGCCCGAAGCGATGGTGACGCGACGCACCTCCGTGCCCCGCTCGATCACGGCGCTCTCGGTGTCCGCCGCCCGCAGCAGCCAGCCACTGGCGCCGATCCGCTCGCCGACGGTCACCGTCATCGCGCTGCCGCCCACCTGAAAGATGGCCGAACCGGCCCGGCCGGGGGCCCCCACCAGACCCACGAGCTGGGGAAGGGGCCCGGAGAAACGGGGCCGCGGCGAACCGGGGGGAACGGTCCGGGGGGGGGCGACCGGGCTGGGCAGGGCGGCCGGAGCGGTGGCGGTCAGCCGGGGGCTCAGGGGGACCCGCAGGGGAGGACGTCCGCCGCTGGGGGGGAGGGTGGCGAGCTGCGCCATCCAGGGTTCTTCCGGGGGCGGCGGCGGCAGGCCGTCAAAGGAGGCCACCTCCCGGGTTTCGGCGCCGGCCGCGGGGGCGTCCGCGGCCCGTGGGTCGAGGGCGGGGGCCGAGGGGGTGGGCAGGACCGGGGGGGCGGGGGTCGGCGCCGTGGCGGGACCGAGGGACCGCAGGCGCTCCACCAAGAGAAGGTTGCGTTCCTGACTGAGGTTGCGCTGCAGGCCCGTCCACTGCTGCACCAACAGCACCGCCCCCAGGGCCCCCACCATCCCCACTCCACCCACCATGGCCGCCAGCAGGACGGTCAGGTCGGAGAGGCGGCGCTGGGGCGGGGCGCTGGCCACGGCTGGCGTGCCGCCGGAGCCCCGTGCCGCCCGCGGGGGGGGGGGCGCCACCGGCGGCTGGGGCCGATGGGAGAGGGCGGGGCGCGGAGAATCCGTCTCGGCCGGGAGGGGCTCCAGATCAATGGGGGCCTCCGGGGCGAAGACCCGATTCATCATCTGCTCCGCCTTCAGTTCCCAGTAGGCGCGGGAGGTGGGCAGACCTCGCGTGGGGCGCGGCGGGCGCAAGGGGGGTCTCCCATTGGATGTGGCGCAACCTTATCGGTCTTCTCGGGTTGGCGGGAGGCCGGGGGTGCCGGTCCGTCGGCGCGCCGGCGATCCAGCTCCAGCCACACCAGCAGGGCCGTCACATCGGCCGGGCTGACCCCCGGCACCCGGCTGGCCTGTCCCAGGGTGCGGGGACGGATGCGGGCCAGCTTCTCCCGCGCCTCGGCCGAGAGGGTACCGATGGCGGCGTAGTCGATGGCGGTGGGCAGGAGGCGGTTGGCCTGGCGCTGGATCTGGGCGATCTGCTGCTGCTGGCGCGCGAGGTAGCCGCTGTATTTGATGTCGATCTCCGCCCCTTCCCTCACGTCCCGGGGGAGGGCGGGATCGGCCAGGCCGTGGCGCAGCAGGTCGGTGCTGTGGACTCCGGGGCGGCGCAGCAGTTCCGCCAGGGTGAGGGATCCCTTGATGGCTGCGCCGGTCTCCGCCACCACGGCGTCGGCCATCGGATCACTGGCCTTCAGGCGCACGGTCTCCAACCGTCGGGTTTCGGCGGCGATGGCCTCCCGCTTGGCCGTGAACAGGTGCCAGCGGCGATCATCAATCAGCCCCAGCTCCCGGCCAAGGGGCGTCAGGCGGCGGTCGGCGTTGTCGCCCCGCAGCACGAGCCGATACTCACTGCGGCTGGTGAGCACCCGATAGGGCTCCCGCAGGTCCTGGCTCACCAGGTCGTCAATCATGGTGCCGATGTAGCTCCCCTCCCGGGGGAAGAGCACCGGTTCGAGGCGCCGCAGGCGCCGGGCGGCGTTGAGGCCGGCCACCAGGCCCTGGGCCGCGGCCTCCTCGTAGCCGGTGGTGCCGTTGAGCTGGCCGGCGCTGAAGAGCCCCGCCACCCGCTTGGTCTCCAGGGTGGGCAGGAGCTGGGTGGCGGGGAGCATGTCGTAGTCGACCGCATAGGCCGGGCGGAGCATGACGCAGCGCTCCAGGCCGGGCAGGGTGCGCAGCAGGGCCAGTTGGAGGGGTTCGGGAAGGCCGGTGGAAAAGCCCTGCACGTAGAGCTCGGGGGTGTCGCGCCCCTCGGGTTCCAGGAAGATCTGGTGGCTGTCCTTGTCGGCGAAGCGCACGATCTTGTCTTCGATCGAGGGGCAATAGCGGGGCCCCTTGCTGTCGATCACGCCGCCATAGACGGGGGTGAGGTGAAGGTTGTCGCGGATGAGCTGGTGGGTGGCGGCGGTGGTGCGGGTGATGTGGCAGGCCATGGGTTCGCCGCTCACCCGGGCGGCGGGATCAAAGGAGAAGAAGCGGTCGTGGGCGTCGCTGGGCTGCTCCTCCAGCTGATCGAGGGCCACGCTGCGCCGGTCCACCCGGGCCGGGGTGCCGGTCTTGAGGCGGTCGATGGCGAAGCCCAGGCCCCGCAGGGCCTCGGTGAGGCCTTCCGCCGCCTGCTCCCCGGCCCGGCCGGCGGGCATCGACTGGTGCCCCACCCAGATCCGTCCGCCGAGGAAGGTGCCGGTGGTCAGCACCACGGCGTCGGCGGCGTAGAGGCTGCCGAAATAGGTGCGCACGCCGGTGATCCGCGCCAGGGGCCCGGCCGCTGGCGCGCCGGCGCCGGGGTCGCCCTCCACCTCCAGCCCCGTCACCATCGCTTCCCGCAGGGCGAGGTTGGGCGTGTGCTGCAGCAGTTGCAGCATCTGGCGGGCGTAGAGCCGCTTGTCGGTCTGGGCGCGGAGGGCCCAGACGGCGGGGCCGCGGCTGGCGTTGAGCACCCGCTTCTGCAGGGCGGTGGCATCGGCCAGCCGGCCGATCACCCCCCCGAGGGCGTCCACCTCATGGACGAGTTGGCTCTTGGCCGGTCCGCCCACCGCCGGATTGCAGGGCTGCCAGGCGATGCGATCGAGGTTGAGGGTGAAGAGGGCCGTGTGGATCCCCAGCCGGGCCGCGGCCAGGGCGGCCTCGCAGCCGGCGTGCCCCCCGCCGACAACGATCAGCTCGAACCGTTCGGTGGGGGCCGCTGCGGAGGAGGAAAAGGCGTCAACCATGGGGAAACGCTAGGAGAGGCGTCCGCGCGGGGGGACCCCCTGCCTACCTTGAGTCCGGCAAGAGGGGATTGTGTGACGCGGGGTTGGCGAGGGCTGAGCAGGGCGCTGATCGCCTTCGTCCTGGCGGTTCTGGTGGGGTTGGGACAGGGGTCGGCCTTTGGCGCGGGCTCGGCGGCGGTGCCCCCCACCCCCGCGGCGGTGGGGGTGCCGCCGGTGGCGGGCGAACCCCTGCCCAGCCAGGGCGCCTATCAGCTGGGCAAGGTGCGGATCCTCGGGGTGCCCGTGATCACCGTGGCCTCCCCGGTGCTCAACGACGCCAACGGGGGCCCGGATGCCACCACCCGCGCCCGGGTGATCGAGGGCAATCTCGAGATGCTCTATCGGGGCCGGAGCTTTTGCAGCGGGGGGGAGGCCCTGGCCGAGTTGCTGGTGCACTCCTTCCTGTTGCGGGGCGTCGGGAGGGAGGAGGGGGCCTGCGGGCTCGCCGACTCCGTCCTGCTCGGCCGGCCCGACGCCCTGTCCGTGGAGGTGGTGCGCGGCGTGGAGGGGGTGCATCGCCTGGAGGCGCGGGTGGCCGGGCGGGCCGAGCCCCTGCCCCTGCTCACCGTGACCCCGGAGGATGCCCGCCTCAATGGCCTCGACAACGGAGCGCTGGCGGCTCGCTGGCAGGAGCTGCTGCAGCGGCGGCTGCGCCTGGCCCGCCGGTTGATGCAGCCCGCGGAGCTCCTGCGTCGCTGGGGCCATCTGGCCCTGGTCGAACTGGGGCTGCTGGCCCTGCTGGCGCTCAACCTCCTGTGCTGGGTGCGGGTTCACCGGTTGGCGAACCGCTGGGAAGACCGGTTCCCCGTCAACGGGCGCAGCTGGCTGCGGAGCCTGGCCATCCAGGGGCTCCATGGCCTCAGCTTCGGGCTGTTGATGGGCTTCTCGACCGTGTTGCTGACCATGGTCGGGGTGGCCTTGCTGGCGGTGCCGGGCCAGGTGCCGACGGCCCTGGAGCTGCTGCTCCAACCCTGGGGCATCGCCGTGAAGCTGGTGGTGGTCGGACTGCTGAACGTTTTGGCGCAGGCGCTGCTGGGCCTCTGGCTGCGGCAGTGGGTGGGTCAGGTGAGCGTGCCCGACGCCCTGCGCGATCGCCGCCGCCAGCGCTTCCGCAGCCTTCAGCATGTGTTGCGCCGGTTGGTGGGGCTTGGCTGTCTGCTGCTGGCTGCGGTGTGGATCCTGTCGGCCATGCCGGGGGTGCGGGACATGTCCGACCGGGTGGTGCTCCTCGGTGGCGCCCTGCTGGGGGGCCTGGCGATCGTGTTCCAGGGGTTGTTGCGGGATTTTGTGGCCGGGCTCACGATCCTTCTGGGCGATGCCTTCGCCATCGGCGACACCGTGGAGATCCGCGGGCTCACGGGGGAGGTCACCGATCTGGGCGTGTTGGCCACGGAGCTGCGCTGCGTCGATCAGCGGGTGGCCCGGTTCCCCAACGGCGTCTGCGCGGAGGTGGTGAACCACACCAAGCTGCGCTCCGGGGTGGTTGTGGAGCTGGTGCTTTCTCACCGCTGCGGTGATCTGCCGCGGGCCATCGCCCTGATCCGCCAGGAGCTGGAGGCCTTCGCGGTGGATCCGGCCTGGCAAGCCGGCCTCCTCCGGCCGCCGGAACTCCGGGGCGTCATGGCGGCGGGGCCCTCGGGAATCAGCGTGGCCGTGCTGGTGGTGACGGTGGCCGGAGCCCAGGGGCCCGCGGGCCGGGAGTTGCGGTTGCGGCTGCTGGAGCGGCTGCGCGGGGGGGGGATTCCCCTGGCGGATCAGCCCTGAGAGGAGGCGGTTCCGCGCCTGAGCGACGGGTTGGCGGCCGTTGTGCGATCCGCCGGGAGGGCGAGATCCACCTGGAGTTGTTCGATGAGCGACCAGAACGGTCTGGACAGGGAAGACGCTCCGGAGGGGGCCTCGGAGGCTCCCCGTGGGCGCACGGGCTCCCGTTTGATGGCGTCACGGAGCGCCCGTTGCTCGCAGGGCAGGAGGCTGTACACCTGGCCGTCGGTGTTCCAGGGCGGGTTGGCCGGGTCGGTCAGGGATTCGGTGGTGGGAGGCAAGGGTTGAAGCTGATCATTGATGAAGGCTCGGGCTTGACAGGAGAGCTTCCAGCCCAGGGGGATGGAAAAGACGGGCTGGGGATGGCCCGCCAGGCGAAATTGCTTGCGCAACAACACCCGTCTGGGGCCTTGGGCGAGAGCGGGTCCCTCCAATCCGGGGGCGAGGATTTGGGGATCTTGATCCAGGAGGTCAACAGCTTTTTGCAGCCGCGCCTCCCGAGTGGAAAAGATCGCGTCCATCGGGGCCCAGCTCAACCAGCGAATGGGGCGTTTTTGTGCCAGAACCTCGGCATCCGCATAGCTGGAGTCCAAACTCACGGCTTGTTGATCAACAATGGCGATGGGATGAAACTTGATCAATTTGGCCATTTTTTTCAAGTCTGCAAAGTCTGATTCGCTGACTCCAGAGAGGGGATGATCCGGGTTGAACTGAGACAAGGCGATGGTGATGCCGTCCAGCACCTCTTTGGCGGTGACGGCACCAGAGTTGTCGTAAAGGCCACCATCAATGAAGCGGCGGTAGCGGCTCTCGGGAAAGAACCCATGGGGACTGATGACAGGAAATCTGGCGCTCAGGCCAGCGGCGGTGCTGAAACGAATGTCCAGGGGCTTCATCTGGCTGGGACGCTGCAGCCAGGGTTCATGAAAATCAGCATCCGAGAGATTGATGCTGGCCTGGCCATGGCCTCTCGTTTTGGATCCCGCCTTGGTGAGGGTGATCTCTTCTGGAATCCGGAAGGGAGAGAGGATGTGGCGCCGTCCATTGTTGACCTCGGTGGTGTTGAGAACGAGGTAGGGCGCGGCGTGGCCTGGAGTGGTGCGGGATGGGGAGGGAAGGGTGTAATCCGGATTCAGTTCGGGGTCTTGGGTGAGATAAAAAGAAGCATCCAGGCGAATCGGATGCTCGGCCTCTGGAGCCCGATGATTTTCGAAGGCCAGTTCCAAGCCCAAACTGCGATCCCAGGCCGCCACGGGGGTGGGAAAAATGGTTTGCGTGGCATCGCCGAAGAGCATGGCGGCGAGAATCATGGCCAGGCGATCAGTCCTATTGTCGAAATACTGATCAATGCGCTCGCCCAAGGTGAGCTGGGGGGTCTGTTCGGTGGGCTGACTGCGTAGGGCGTTGGCATAAATGGTGGCACCAAAGCTGCCGCCAGAGACACCACTGATGGCAAAAAGATGATCGCTGAAGGAGGGAAGTTCATCGCTCAGGACAGCCAATGCCTTGGCGGAATGGTAGGCCGCATAAATCCCGCCCCCCTGTGCTGTGACGACATAAACAGGATAGGGATTTTCGCGCGAATATTGACTGATTTGGTCTTTTCTCTGCAACAGCCAGCCAGCGAGCGCCTGTTCCAGGGAAGGCAAGTGTCGATTGAGGATCGCTGGATTGGCCACCACCGAGGTGATGGGTTCGGGGTCTGAGGTGGCCAGGGCAAGTTGGGGGTTGAGCCGGATCATGTGATTGTCATTGATGCGGGTTGCTGCATTGAAAAAGCAGAGCACCAGCAGGAGACTGAGCAGAGGAAAACCGCTAAAAATACTGAATTGAAAGATGGTTGTTGCGATGATCAAGAACAGCGTCATGCCCCAGAAGAGGATGGCAATCGAGCCCAAGATATTGGGAATCAATTGTGCACTGCTGATCAGGCCAAACAGGAAGGGAGCGGCGAATCCAAGGGCCAGCAGGATGAAAAAGGTCCGTTTGAATCCTGGCGTCAAGGTCGAGACGGGCCTGTCCCAGAGGCGCCAGCACCAAATGAGGAGGGAGCCAGCGAAGAAAAGGACATAGGGCTTGACCAGATAAAGCTCCCACGGCTGCCCCGGGAAAGCGAAGGCTTCCTTGGTAATGGGTGTGGAGAAGAGGGCGAGGCTGATCCACCCCGCCCAAAAGAGGAGCAGCTCAATTTCATGGGAAAAGATGCCCTCTCGCTTCAGGGAAAGGTTGCTTTTGCCGTCCCGACGTCTCTCGATGAGCGGATAGACGCGAATCAGCTGCCTGGAGGTGAGCCACAGCAGGAAGGAGAGAATGGCGCCGATGAGGGCCGCCATCAAAAGGTGCTTGCTGATCACGCTTGGCTCCAAGACAATGGCCAGCAAGACATCCTTCACTTGGCTGGTCTGAAAAAGCAACAGGGTTGTGAGAACAATTCCAATCTGAACACGGATCTTGAGCAGAAAGGTGGCCGCCTGTTTGAAGGACTGAAGTGCCTGAATGCTGCGCTGAAAAAGCCTCTCTAGCCGTGGTTTTGCCTCAGCTTCAGGGGACTGTTCGCTGGAAAAATTGGGCTTGATGATGACATAGCTGGTGTCAAATTCAAATCTCTGGGGCTGGTTCCGCGTCGGGTGGCGCAGTTGTCGGGTGACCTTGTAGGAGAAGGTTGTCACGCCAGGGAATTTGTGATCTGGTGTAAACAGCAATGGGTTGCCATTCGCCCTGCGTTCATGGTGGGGTGGATGCTGAATGCGTCCACCATTGACGGTCAGCTCCCAGGTGTCAGATGGCTCTTCAGGAATGCTCACGCCATTGATCTCGTTGATGATGAGAGCATATTTCTCGCTGAAGGCTTCTTTGTCCAAGATGGCGTCATTCTGCTGGATCAAGTCTGTTGTGATGTCAAATGATTGGCTATCTGACCCATTGCTGTTGTAGCTGTATCGGAGTTTGAATGCTTCAAATGGATAGGGAGATGCCGTCAGGCCCTCATAGAGCCAATTCAGGGTTGCCAGAAAAAGGTTGACGGGTAAGACGGGCGTGGTTGTGTGGTCGCTTCGCAAGGCTCGTGTGATGGCGGCATGGGCCGGCGCGAAACGGCTGGAGGAGCCTGTTGCCCGGCTCTCCTCAGGCGTGTGCATTGGGCTGGGGTTGTATTTCTCTGTCTGCGAATAGCTGATGAAGCTGTAGAGAACAAGCAGGCCGACACAGAGGGCAAGCAGAAAGATCACCGCGCTGAGTCCAGCCCGAGGTCCGCCTTGCACCAGCAAGCCGACGGCCAGGATCAGCAAAGGAGCCATTCCCAGCAGACGAGGCAGCCAACGTTGCACCCCATCCGTCAAATCATCGGGTTCCCGCAGCCAGGGCATGGGGGAAGGAGGGTGAGGAAGGATGGACATCCGCTGCGGGGCCACACTCTTTTGTTCTAGCCCTGCGCTCCCTGGCCGTATCGTCCCCTCCGACCCGGGGCCTCGCTCCAGGGCGGTTCCGGGGGGATGATGACCACGTCCAGCTCGACCGGCGCCCCGAGGCGTTCGCGAAGACTGGCCTGTTCCGCCCCGGCGGCCCCTGGAGAGACCCGATGGTGAGTGTGCCCCTGGCTGGAGCCCCGTCCCCCGCCCCTGGAGAGAGCGGCGTGACCCGCCGCGGCACCCCCGCCCGGGAGGGGGGCGGGGGACGGGGAGGGGAGTTCGAGGCCCTGCCGGATTCGGTGCCGCCCCAGAACCTGGAGGCGGAGGAGGCCGTGCTCGGGGGGCTGCTGCTGGATCCCGACGCCATCGGCCGGGTGGCCGACGTGCTGCAGCCGGAGGCCTTCTATCTGAGTGCTCACCGGGAGATCTACCGCACGGCCCTGATGCTCCACAGCCAGGGCAAGCCCACCGACCTCACCGCGATGGCGGCCTGGCTGGCCGACACGGGGAAGCTGGAGAAGGTGGGCGGCACGCCCCGGTTGATGGAGCTGGTGGATCGCACCCTGTCCACAGCCTCCATCGACCAGGTGGCTCGGCTGGTGATGGACAAATATCTGCGTCGGCGCCTGATCCGTTCGGGGAATGAGGTGATCCAGCTGGGGTTTGACCAGAGCAAGCCGATGGAGCAGGTGCTGGATGAGGCCGAGCAAAAGATCTTCGCCATCAGCCAGGAGAAGCCCAGCCAGGGGCTGACGCCCACCGCCGAGATCTTGACGCGCACCTTTGAGGAGATTGAAACCCGTTCCCTCGGCACGGCCCTGGCGGGTCTGCCGGTGAATTTCTACGACCTGGACGCCATGACCCAGGGGTTGCAGCGGAGTGACCTGCTGATCGTGGCGGGTCGGCCGGCGATGGGCAAAACGTCCATTGTGTTGAACATCGCCCGCAATGTGGCCCAGCTGCATGGGTTGCCGGTGTGTCTGTTCAGCCTGGAGATGAGCAAGGAGCAGCTCACCTACCGGCTGTTGTCGATGGAGGTGGGCATCGAGAGCGGGCGGCTGCGCACGGGGCGGCTGCACCAGGAGGAGTGGCCGTTGCTGGGGCAGGGCATCAGCAATCTGAGCCGTCTGCCGCTCTACATCGACGACAAGCCGAACGCGGGGGTGCTGGAGATGCGCTCACTCTGTCGGCGGTTGATGGCGGAAACAGGCCAGGAGTTGGGCCTGGTGGTGATTGATTACCTCCAACTGATGGAGGGGGGCGGTTCCGACAACCGGGTGCAGGAGCTTTCACGGATCACCCGCAGCCTGAAGGGCATGGCCCGGGAGTTGAATGTGCCTGTGATGGCCCTCTCCCAGCTCAGCCGGGGCGTGGAATCCCGCACCAACAAGCGGCCGATGCTGAGCGATCTGCGGGAATCGGGCTCGATCGAGCAGGATGCGGATCTGGTGATGATGATCTATCGGGACGAGTATTACAACCCGGAAACCCCCGATCGGGGCATCACGGAGGTGATCATCACGAAGCACCGCAATGGGCCGGTGGGCACCTGCAAGTTGTTGTTTGAGCCCCAGTTCACGCGGTTTCGGAATTTGGCTGCGCCCTAGGACCACCCGCCGTCCTGATCAACCGTGGGCCCACTGATTCCTTCTGAAAGGCTATCCATGGAGGCTGGCTCCGTGCACAAAGATGGACATTCAGGGGGTGTCTCACCCGATCGGCCCATTCACAGCCAGGCAGGAGGAACCCACCAGCCAGCCGGTCGGCAAAGGGCATCCACCATGGAAGGGCTGAATGGTTTTTCCAGTTCCCCTTGACGCCCTCGAAACAATGGGGTACACATGAGTCGCATTTTTACATTTTATGGTCAAGCGGTTCACTCCTCTTCCGCTGCTTCTCCTGGCCACTTTTTTAACCATGGGGGCGTGAGCCGCTGTGCTTTACGCCAACGGATTTGACCCAGCAGCCGGAGCAACACAATATCAAGGAATTTGGGATCAAGCGGGAGTGGGGATCGAGGGGGTTAATGTTAATGTTATCAATGCCCCAAATACTAGAATTGGTTGTAATCCCACTTTTGCCAGCGGCATCACATAGGCAGATGATTTTACGGTTCCAGCGGGGCAACAATGGTCCATAAGTAATGTCCTTTTTTATGCTTATCAAACGAACGCCACTTCCTTCACTTTTCAGAATGCTACGATTTCTTTGGTCCCCGGTTCGAGTCCTAATGGAACATCGATCTACTCGGCAACCGGCCTCAGCACATCCAATGGACCTGGCGGCATCGTTGCCAGAAGAGTGACGCCAACAACTCTGACGGCTGACGACCGAAAAAATTTGGGAAATCTTAACCACCCCATCCACCCCTATCGTGTTAACTCAGGGCCAGGACTGGTTGCGCTGGGGCTTCAATGCTCTGAACGGGAATATTTCCTTGGTTCCGCCGATTGTCCCCACGAACGGCACTGGCAATGCCCAACAGTCCTCAACGGGCATCGATGGAACTTACGCCTTATCCCGTGACCCGGGATCATCAAGAAATGTTGAATTTCCGTTCATGTTGAATGGTGCTCTGGATCCTGTGCCTGGTCCGCTGCCTGTTGTTGGAGCCGCCTGCGCATTCCAATGGAGCCGCAAGCTCAGGCGCAGGATTCGCTTCACCGCTTGACGCTTGCCTTGTGCGGCCGCCTGAGCAGTGGCGACCGCTTGCCATTTGGCTCGCCGATCTCTTCTGGCAAAGGCTCCGCCAAGGTTCGAATAAAACTATTCAATAGTCACGTCTGCCACCCGCTTCCGGGTCTGGCTCCTGCTGCATGTGTAAGCAAGCCGCCATCTCCAGTCCGTTGATTCGTAGAGCGTTCTCCTCTAATCTCTTGACTTGTTTTGCGGGAAATAACTGGAATCGATGAGATCACTCTGCTCTTTATTGCTAGCATCACTCAGGTATTTGGGGATCTGTGCTTGACAGGCGTGTTCGCCCCTCTTGATGGCTCTTCATCCTTCCTGGCAAGAAGAGCAATGACAGCCTGCCCTGGAGTTGGTGGTCGTGTAATGGCAAAGTTTCTGCTAGGCCAAAGCTGGAGAATGCTCTTGCTGATGGCATGAAATCTGCCGGGATACACGACGGACTGGCCTCTGCGAAAATGGGAGAATCTGTTGCCCTGAGAATGGCTGTTTTTTGGATGGCGTCGCTCGGCTTGTGATCCACAGCCCAGGAGGTTGCGATAGGCGCCAACTTTCGAACTGCTCTTCTGCTGCGGCGAATAGATGGGAGGCCATATCGGCAGAGCACTGGCCCAGTTCGATCAGAACCATCGGCCACTGCAGCGGCGATGTCGTGGCGGAGTCAAGACGGACAGAAATCTGGATGGGCCACCGGCTGATCAGCAGAGAGGAACGGCTCCTCAACTGGCCGATCAGCCTGGTGACCATCGGCGCCGTTGAGGAAGCGTGGATGGGTCTGGGGCTGGGAAGGAGTTCTACCGACTTTGAGGGTGGATGTTGTTGTCTTCTCGGTTCAGCCCTGGTCCCTGGGGAAGGCGAGTGATTCTGCGGCGCAGGCGACGGCTCCAGCCCAGGACGGCCCCCACGCCCAGCAGCGGCAGGGGGGCCGGCACAGGAGCCACATAGGCGAGGCTGAGGAAGCGCCCGGAGGCGACCGTGCCATTGGGACCGGTCAACATGACAGGGTCCCGCAGCTCAGCAATATTGGGGGTGCGGTAGCTCTGGAATTCTGCGAGTGTTTGCGGGCCGTGCAGAAAAAGATCGGCAAAGGTGAAAGGATCTCCAGACGCACTCGTGTCCAGCAGGAGCTGGCGGAAGGCATAGATGGGATCGTAAAAGTTACTATTGTAGAGATTGAACCAGACCGCACTCACTGGCGCGCCTGCGGTGTGATCACGAGCCATCAGGGTGATGTGCTCGCCGACGCAGAGATACACGTCGCATGGGGGAGCCTGGGGATTCGGCGGTTGGTTGGCATCCACCTCGCGGGCCCAACTGGTGGTGAAATTGAGTCCTGATAGATCAAGTGTGCCAACACTGGTGGGATCGAGAGTCAGCTGAAGAGAGATGATGGGATTATTGAAACTTCCCATCGTTGTCAATCCACGAATGTTATTGGCGTTGTAGATGTCATTCTCGAAGACGGTGTTATCGGTGTCGAGAACGGAGCCATCCAAGATGAAATCCACGAAATACCGGCTGTGCTTCGGTGCCCCAACGAGGCTGCTGCTGTAATCAAAATCGATCAGACCGTGATATTGATAGGTCGTGGCTTGGGCGGTCTGGTTCACACCGAGCAGGAGCGCGAGAATAGCCAGGCTTCTCGATGCAAATCCGGATAGAATTCTGGGGGGTTTCCCAGGCATCCGCTGATTGAGTGGGCTAATGGGTTTGATCATTGAGATATTTTTCGCCGATGGATACTATGCGAAGTGCAGCAATTGCCATCTGCTGCCGCTTGTTCCATCAGCATCCTCAGGCAACTTGCGTTTTGATGACATCCCCGTGTGAACGTTGGCTTCAGGGCCGTCGCCGGTGACCGCCCGTATCTGAGGTGGGCCACCAGCCTGGTGCTGGCCCCTTGTCTTTACCAATCCCGGGGCTGCAGAGTCATCCAGAGAAGTCGTCAGCACCCATTCCGCTCTTGCCCCGTTCTTCCGCCCAACATCGACCGCAGGATCCGCTCCATGGGGCTGGGCTTGTCACCGTGCTTCAAACCGATGACTTCGGTGCCTGGGAGGCGGCCGTGGCCTCCACCCTGGGGCACCACCGCAGTGCGCTTCTCAGCCCCACAAAGGCGTTTCAGGTCCATTTCCGTCTTGGCCGGGTCGGGGCCTTCTCGGTGCTGCATCTGCAGGGGCGCGGCCGGCTGAGGCTGAACCGGGAGCAGCGTGAGCAGAGCGTGCTCTGGCTGCCGCTACGGGGCATCACGGAAGAGCGGATCAACGGACAGACCTGGCAGGCCGAGCCCGGCACGGGCCTGCTCTTCCAGCCCGGTGATGCCATGGAGGGTGAAACCAGCGAGACGATGGAAGGCCTCTCGATCCTGATCCCTCCAGGCCTGCATCGCCGGCCTTCCCGCCCGGGCTCACCCTTGCTGGCCACCGGGCCCCTGCACCAGCGCATCCTGGCCAGCGCACGAGCCCTGGCCGCCGCCGCAGCGCTTCAGCTCGCCGGCGCGGAGCACGCGGCCGACCAGCTGACGGAGGCTCTGCGGGAGTGGACGGACCGGCAGGACCAACCCTTCCGCCGGGAGCGCATCACCGCCCGGCGCCGCCGCGACATGGTGGAAACGGCGCGGCAATGGATGGCGTCCCGACTGCAAGATCGCTTCTCACTCCAGGATTTGAGCCAGGCGGTCGGGGTGTCGCCCCGGCAGTTGCAGTACAGCTTTCTGGCGGAACGGGGTCGCTCGCCGATGGCGGAAGCCAAGCGGCTGCGCCTGCAACGGCTGCGAACCCTGTTGCTGGATCCCAGCCAGGATCAGCGCCGAGGCGGCGAGCTGATGACGGCGGCGGGCCTGATCGCTTCGGGGGTGACATCAGCGGATTACCGCAACTGGTGCGGCGAAAGCCCAAGCCAGACCAGGCTGCGTCGCCTTGGCCGTGAAACGTGAACGCCTGTGGTTGATCTTTCGCCGCACGAATCGCCGAGACGGTGGAAGAGTTTCCCTTCAAGGGATCAGAAGC
>JBKDTB010000214.1:0-3933 GCA_046340515.1 Cyanobacteriota bacterium
GCAACCTCCTCCCCGCAGAGCAGTGCGCGGAAGTCATCCCCCATGTTCCCACCACCTGCCGCGGTTGCGGTGAGGCACTCAGCGGAGTGGATCCAGAACCGCATCGCCATCAGGTGGTCGACATTCCAAAGATCGAGCCGGTTGTGATTGAGCATCAGCTGCATCGGTTGATCTGCCCCCACTGCCACACGACAACCTGCGCTGCGTTGCCGGCGGGAGTGGAGAGTGGGGGTTTTGGCCCCCAGCTCAGCGCCTTGGTGGGGCTTTGGGGCGGTGGCTACCACCTCAGCCATCGCAAGGTGCGGAGCCTGTTGGATCAGGTGCTCGGCGTGGAGATCAGCATCGGCGCCATCAACACCATCCGCTGCCGCCTCAGCGAAAGTCTGGCGACGCTGGTGGAGGAGGCCGTAACATCGATCCGCCATGAGAAGGTGGCGCACATGGAGGAAACCGGCGGACCGATCGGCAACGCTGATGGCAACAACCCCGAGCGAAAGCGGGGCTGGTTATGGGTGTAGGCGAAGCCTTCCGCGTAGCGGTTGGTCACCTGGAGACAACGCTGCGAGAGGTGAGCGATTTGGGATTCGCCAAGGGTGAGAAAACGCCCTGGGCCTCCACAGTGCGCACCTGTCGCCAGATCCTGAACGTGGCTCCGGCCCTTTGGACCTTTCTGAACCATCCTGAGGTGGAGCCAACGAACAATGCCGCAGAACGAGCACTCAGACCAGCGGTGATCCACCGCAAACTGAGCTATGGCGTCCAATCCCAAAGGGGTGGGCTCTGTTAAAGTCGACGTCTTACCGTGACGACATCCCTCAAGCAGCAGGGAAGAGACGTGATGGCGTTTCTGTTGGAGGAATGGGAAGCGCACAAGACGGGTCAGCCCGCACCAAGCCTGCTCCCCCAGTGCGACTGAGGTCTCAAAACGCTCAAAGCTGCAGACCGTAGGGGGAAAGTAAACAACCCATACGGTCATGGATCCGTGGTGGTCATGCGGTGCTCAGTTGTTGATGGCCTCTGAACGCTTACATTTATTGGGGCCGATCAACCATAAAATCCCCAATCACAAGGCCATCCAAATCTGTTTCCAAAAAAGTACGCAAGGCATGTTCCGGAGTGCAAACAATCAGCTCTTGAGAATTGAACGAGGAATTAAGCAGCATGGGTATTCCGGTCCGGTGGGCAAATGCTTTGATGAGCTGATGAAACCTTGGGGCTTCATCAATGTCCACAGCTTGAATACGAGCAGTTCCATCTTCATGCACAATGGCTTTTACGCGATGAGCTTGCTCCGCATGGATTTTAAAAGTCATCAGCATGTAGCGAGCGGCAGATGGCATTGGTTTTGGTACGTCAAACCATTCATAGATTGATTCAGAAAGAACGCTGGGGCAAAGAGGGCGGAAGAGTTCGCGCCGTTTAATTTTTGCATTGATTGTCTCACGAATTTCGGAACTGCGGGGGTCGCCGATAATGCTACGATTACCCAATGCTCGTGGGCCAAACTCCATGCGGCCATCAAATCGGGCTAGAATTTGACCTTCCATCAAGCGATCAACCACAAGTTCGACATCACCATTCAACCGGCGATATGGAAGCCTCCAAGCTTTAAGCAACTCCTCAATCTCAAAATCCCCGTATTGGGGTCCCAGAAAAGCGGGGGCCGGACATTTAACACCCTCTTCCCCAGTTAATTCGTGCCACGCAAGAGTTGCCGCTCCGATTGCCGTTCCGGCATCATGGGAAGCCGGTTGAATCCAAATATCATCAAATAGGTTAATCTCCGCCAACTTGCCATTAGTGACGCAGTTGAGGGCGACGCCACCAGCCATACACAGAACATGAGCATTTGTTTCTTCGGCACAACAACGAGCCTGATTCAATATCGCTTGGGTGGTTAGCCTCTGAAGTGCTGCCGCTATGTCCGCATGCCGGGTGTCTTGCCCTGAGTATTTCAAGGGTTCATGAGAATATCTGCGCGGTCCGAGCAATTTTTCAAGCTCCGACATGTCAGCACCACGGAAACGAAGTATAGACTCGTTGATAAAGAAGCCTTGGTTATCTATCTTGAAGAAATGGGCAAACTCATCCATAAATCGATTCGGATCGCCATAAGCGACCAGCCCCATGACTTTGTACTCGTCATGGGTGCGGCGAAAACCGAGGAAAACCGTCATATATTCCCATAAAAAACCAATTGAATGAGGGTAAGGGATTGCATGCAATAACTCAAGCCTTCCCTCTTTCCCATGCCAACGGGTCGTACTATCAAACTCTCCAATCCCATCGACAACCAGCACTGCCGCATCTGAGTAACCAGACAAATGATAGGCACTTGCTGCATGACATTTATGGTGAGAGTATTTCTCCAACGGGTCGTGATATCAATGCCATAACGCAGTGATGCGAACTCGTCAGCCTTTAGCGCAAAGTCACGCAACCGTCTTTCGTTGGCGGGATTTCCTCCCCGTGCAGCTGGAATTGAATATGGGTACTTGTAATTTGTCACCGATGTATAACGCTTCTCTGGCTCGTAGCTAAATCCGATCAAATCGACATCATTAAACTCTACGTTCGCGATGGATAGAGCTAGATCCATCGCCTCATAGGGCAGATATGCGGCACTCTCAAAAGTAACCACCTTACCTTTTTGATTCGATTAATGCGTTCTTGCTCAATGGCGGCTACAAGAACTCCATCACGGACAACAGCTACAGCCACCTCGTGGTAAGCCGAATTAATTCCTAGTGTAATCATGGATACCTTGACTCGTGCAATGAGTGTGATGGGTTAACATTTGTAAGCCAGTCTACGGAGGAAAGTCGTTTCAAAAAACAACCCGATTTTACCACGTGCATCCGCCAAGGTCAAGGTGCAGGGCCGTTTCAAAGTCTATCCCGGTCGCCCTGGATCTAAGGCCCTTGCCTGCGGTTGCTTTGAGGGGATTGCCTCTGCTCCTTGGCTGAATCCCCTGCTGCCGCAACTGATCTTGATTGAATCAGCTTCCTTCGCGCCATTACTGATACAAAGATGTGACGTGGGATTCGCATCCCGGCCTGGTACCTGCCGCTGGTGGCCATTCCCGGTATCCTGAGCAGTCTCTAGAGCCTTCGTGATCTCGAGCGGTTCGCCATCCGCCATCACACGGCTCTCCCCAGCACAGGGCATCGAGCTGACGCGCCCACCATCCGTTCAGCCTTCCGCTAGTTCTTCCGGCAGGTGGATCTCGCGGCGCTCCGCGCGGCAATCCGTGATTGGACGATCCCCCAGATACCAGGTGGTGCAGGTAATTTGGATCAGCTTGTCTGCGATGGAAAAGCCATGCGCGGATCGATCGAACCCATCTCCAGCGGGGGGCGGCATTCCACTACTGGGACCTTGCGACGGCAAGCCGTTCAACGCCAAACACCTTTTTCTCACCAGCCTCCGCAAAAGCCCAGAAGGATGGCCGCAACTGGAGAGAAACCGGTTGAGCATCGAGGGGGGCACTGGATCCGCGACACCCAACTCCATGAGGACGCCCATCGCTACCGAGGCAATGGCGCAGGAGTCATGGGAAGTCTCCGAACGGCGGCGTTCAACCTGTTGCGACTGGCGAAGTTTGCATCAATCCGCTTCGGCCTGCAGAAGATAATGCACGACATCGGGGGAGCTGATGGCGATGGCACAGCGACTGCCAGGTCCAGAAACTTGCTAAGACTTTGAATAGGCTCCTCCCCCCGCCATCCCAGACTGCCCCCGTTCCCACCCCCGGAACCCCCTGGCCGCCCCCAATCCACCCACCCCCCCACCCCGCGCCGTCCCAGCGCCCGCAGCCGCCCCTGCCCCGGCGGCGACTCCCCCCGGGCGCCAACGCCTCCGGCAATCCCTGGCGAGCGTCCCCCCCCCCCCCCTCCGCCAGCTCCGCCCTTTCGCCGCCCCCACCAGCGCCCA
>JBKDTB010000215.1:0-5581 GCA_046340515.1 Cyanobacteriota bacterium
TGCGCACTTGGACCGCCGGCAGATCAAGCTTCTTCCGGGAGGGCGCCTGGCCTGTGGAGCGGGCTGGACTTCGCGCTGTCACGACAAGGCAGACCCTGAATGCACTGGACTTCAAAATAGTTGACAGCGCCTGCAGAGAGATATCTGTCTGTCGTCTTCTTCACGATCTGCAGCATGGCCCCAAACAGGAAACCATGCACCGCCTGCATAGTTTTTGCCATTCGCCTGGATTCGGCGAATGGGCTGCCCGAGTGTGCCTTGTGGTGGGCTGGGGTGGATCGCCCAGCGGCTGCCGTCGTCGAGCCGACAAGCGAAAAAGCCACCCGGGACTTCGAACCAACGGCCCCCGGGGAGCTGGCCATCCATCTCCCTACGCCGCGCCACCGCCAACCCCGACACCAGCACCACCTCGCTGCCCTCGGGCGCCTCCACGGCCGAGCCCCCTGACGACCTGACTGGGAGTTTCGACCGCCACCATCCACGGCGGAAACTCCAGCGTCCGCGGCCCGCCCGTCGCAAGGCCGGGCAACCTGGCCCGCTCCAGCGACGAGGACGTGAAGCCGGGGCTGGCGCGGCAGCGGGAGCTCTCGCGGTGGCGAGGCCGCCAGCGGCCGGTGCGCGATGCGGGAACCCGCCATGCCCCATTCGCTTCACATGCTGTTACATTTGACAAAACAAACGGAAACACTCATGACGAATTCCGCTTCCCGCTTCGGGTTTGTCGCCTTCGCCGAAACCTGGAACGGCCGTCTGGCCATGCTCGGCTTCGTGATCGGCCTCGCCACCGAGCTGCTCACCGGCCAGGGCATCCTTCAGCAAATCGGGCTCGGTTGATCGCGATGAGCACCGACTACACCGCCGCCATCACCGCCGTCATCGCCCTGGTGGTGCTGCTCACCGGCATGACCGCCTTCGTTCTGAGCCGCCCCAGCGATCTGGCCCCCACCCCCCAGCGCTGATTGGCCAAACGAGCCATTCATCCAATCCCACCATCCACCGCACCGGAGCTTCCATGACCAACACCCCCGCCAACGACAAGTGGTTCCAGCACCGCTCTGAGCAGTTGATCCACATGGAGCAACTCAAGCGCGCTGAACTGTTCAACGGCCGTGCCGCCATGCTCGGGATCGTGATCGGCATCGTGGTGGAAGGCCTCACCGGTTTCGGCATCGCCCATCAGATCGGCCTCGGCGCTCTGGTCGATGGCTACGCCGCCTGCCGCACCCAGTTCCTGCCCTTCTGCTTCTGAGCCCCCGTCCGGCTTCTCCACCCCCCTCCCCCGGCCACCCCGGGGGTTTTTGATGGCCTCCGCTGCACCATCCCTCCCATGACAGGCAACCTCCAGGCCATTGGCTTCCTGTTCACTTGGGTCCTGGGCTGGGGGATCGGCGGCTCGCTGATCGATGCCGGTCTGATCAATGCCGGGGTCTATTCGCTGGAGGGTGGCCAACTGGGCACCGCCGCCACCTTCTCGCTCTGGACGCTGCTTTGGGGCGGCGGCGGCGTCTGGCTCTACCGGAGCTGGACGCGGCCCGTCACCCCGAACCGCTGATCCGCTTGGGCCGCTTGGCTGTGTCGATCAACAGATTCTGGAGCAGCGCCCTGCCGTTGATCAGCAGGTGGGCCATCCAGGTGCCCGTCAGCCTCGGCTCCGCCACTCGATCGCCCCTGCAGCGGCTGATGCGCTGCTCGATCTCAGCCAGCTCCCGGCCGATGTGGCGCACCATCGCCTCGGTGGTCTCGCGGG
The DNA here is from genome assembly GCA_046340515.1 of Cyanobacteriota bacterium. Taxonomy (GTDB): domain Bacteria; phylum Cyanobacteriota; class Cyanobacteriia; order PCC-6307; family Cyanobiaceae; genus Cyanobium. The sequence goes on from JBKDTB010000215.1 coordinate 1,748, forward strand.
GGGTGGGGCGGGGCGGTGTCGGCATGCACTCCACTTTGCCCGGAAGCCATGGCGATGGGTGGAGGGCTGAACGGGGCAGCGTTCATGGAGCTGGGCACCGGTGGGCCCCGCAAGCGGCTCATCAGCCCCCGGGAGCTGCAGCGCCGCTACCTCAGCCACACCTCCAAACGGATCGGCGTGCGCGGTCGAGCCCAGGCCATCGGCTGGTGCGAGGCCCATGGCCTGATCCGCCCCGTCGGAGTCACCACCGCAGTCCACACAAGCGGGCCCAAGCCTGCCGGAAAACGAAGCAGATGGGGATCGATCAGGGAACCATGCGCCGGTGGGGAATGATCGGCACCCGCCGCAGCCGTCGGGCAGGATGCTCAAGTCTTTACAACGGGCCCCAGCCTCTTCACCTGGCAGCTGCGGCCTCCTCACCTGGCTGGAGGGTCAGCTGTTTGGGTTGGCTGATCACCTCCACGTGGCCCCTTCGTGTGAACTTCCTTGCTGTGCCCCTGCCTGCCATGAGGTTGGGTTTTGCGCTGCTGTGGCTGGCGGAGGAGGATGCACCCGTCAGAACCATGGCTGACCGAGATTCCGTAGATAGGTTGCGTTGAGATGGAGTCCTGCCCTGCCGATGAGCGCCCTTTTCATTAGCTACACCGGCCGTGATCCTGAAGGTGAGGCCTGGGCGAATCGGCTGGAGGAGTGGTGCGGCGAATGGGGCTATGGGTTCTTCCGCGACAAGCACCCCGGCCAAGGAGTGAAGGCCGGCGAAGACTGGCGCACCTGCCTGAATCGGCAGCTGGGGCGGGCCCGGGTGGTGATCAGTCTCTGCAGCCCGAGCTACGAACTCTCGTCCTGGTGCCTGTGGGAGATCGCGGCAGCGGAAGAGCGGGGCAAATGGGTGATTCCGATGCTGTTGGGTCGCCAGGAGCTGCCATCCCTGCTGCACTACCGGCAGGTGATCCGTGTAGCCAACGCCCTCGACCCCAGCGCCAGCCAACTCGCTGAGGTGAAGGAATGCCTGGCGAGGGTGTTGCGGGAGCAGCTGGATTGGCGGATGTTGCAGCCCTGGGATCCGAGCCGCTCGCCCTATCCCGGTCTGCTGGCCTTTGAGGCGGAGCAGGCGCCCGTGTTCTTCGGGCAGGACAAGGCGATTGAGAGGCTGACGGAGCGGCTGGCGAGCCTGGCGGCCCATCGTGCGCCCGCTGCCCTGCTGGTGCTCGGGGCGTCTGGCACCGGCAAGTCGTCACTGGTGCGGGCCGGAGTGCTGCCGCGGCTTGCGGCGGATCGCCACCGCTGGCGACTGCTGGCACCCTTCCGGCCAGGACAGATGCCCTTCACGCGGCTGCGCAAGGTGCTCGCCCCGGCCCTGGCCGCCGTTCCCGAGGTCCCGCCAGGGTTGGCAGGCGAGGGGGAGGAAATCGCTGTGGGGCGGCAGCTGGATTGGCTCCAGGCACAGAGCGAGACACCAGTGTTGCTGGTGATTGACCAGCTGGAAGAGTTGCTGCTGGAGGGCAACGCCGAGGCAGAGCGGTTTCTGGCCTTTCTGGAAGGCCAGCTGCGCCACGAGCTGGGCAGCCTGATGGTGCTCGCCACCCTGCGCACCGACTTCCTGGGCGTGCTGGAAAGCCGTTGCCCGGCTTTCACCGATCTGCTCAGCCTCACCAGCCCGGAGCCGATCCCACCTCTGCGCTTCGGGGAGCTGATCAGCGGCCCGGCCGCGCAGGCGGATTTGCGGTTGCAGCCGGGGCTGGCGGAGCGGCTGGTGGCCGAGAGCGGTGGCCGCAATGCCCTGCCCCTGCTGGCTTTCACCCTGGAGAAGCTCTGGCAGCGGCGCCGGGAGCGGGGGGTGGCAGTGGCGGGTCAGACGGGTGTCCTCTGGGATCTCACTGTGGCGGACTATGAGGAGCTGGGCGGCGTGGCAGGGGTGGTGAGCACCCAGGCAGCGCTGTGCTGGGATCCGCTCCGCAGCGACCCGGCCGACTCAGAAGCCCTCCGACAAGCATTTGTGCAACACCTGCTGCGGCTCAACGAGGAGGGTCTGGCCACCAGACAATCAGCCCGCGGGGGGGAGCTGCCGCTGCGCCGCCGGCCGCTGCTCCAGCGATTCGTGGCGGCCCGGCTGCGGGTGAGCGGCAGCGGGGATGGGGGTGATCAGGTTGAGATTGCCCACGAGGCGCTGCTGAGCACCTGGGAGCCGCTGAAAGGCTGGATCGCGAAGAACCGCAAGGAGCTGGAGCAGCGTCGCCGGGTGGCTCGCCTCTGCGGGGATCTGGCCGTGGACCATCCGCGCCAAGCCCGGATGGCTGCGCTGCAAGGATTGTTGATACTCGCCCAGGCCGATCCGAAGGAGATGGCCGCCGCCGCTGACGCGCTTGGGAACGTGCTGATGCAAAGCGAGCCCAACTCTCTGGAGTGGCGGCTGGCGCTCAAGGTGCTTGATCTAGAGGGAAGTGAGGCAAGCGTGGCAGCTCTGAATACCTTTTTGGAGCTGAGACAGCTAAGCAAGCCCCTGGAAAAACGGGAGGCAGCATGCCAGCTTGACGTGCTGTGCCAGGTGGCCACGCTGCTTCAGGAGATTCTCCGGAGGCAGCCCCCGATCCATGACTCAGAAGCTCGCTGGTTGCTGCTGTACAGCTCAAAGGTGGGTGATCACGGAAAAACGGTGCGCACGGAGCTGGTACGGCTGCGGTTGTGGGCCGCACCAAGGCTGGATGCACCCGGGGCCTGGTTTGAGCCCCTGGGAGAGGGCGTTGCCATGACGATGGTGGCAATCCCACCCGGTAGCTTTCTGATGGGCTCGCCGCCGGAGGAGTCTGGGCGGTGCAACGATGAAAGCCCCCAGCACCGAGTAGAACTTGAGGGCTTCTGGATCGGCCAGACCCCTATCACTCAGGCCCAATGGCGGGAGGTGGCCGAGTGGCGCGAGCTGGAGGGGGAGCGTTGGGGCAGGGAATTGAAAGCCTATCCAGTCAAGGCACAGAGCAAAGACGGACAAGGGGAGAACGAGGTGCGCTTGTTGGAAGGGGAGAGCAACACCGAACAGTTACCTGTAGAGGGTGTGAGCTGGTGGGAAGCAATGGAATTTTGCCATCGCCTGAGCCAGCGCAAGAACCGAATCTATAGCCTGCCGAGCGAAGCCCAAGGGGAATATGCCTGCCGAGCTGGCACCACAACACCCTTTCATTGTGGCGACACCGTGATCAATGAGGTAGTAAATTTCGATGCGAATCACATTTCTCGTGGATGGCGTTATTCTGATCAATGCGCAACGGATGATCGGGACCTGACATCTTCTGTAGGACAGTTCCCAGCCAACGGATGGGGCCTGTACGATATGCATGGGAACGTGCAGGAGTGGTGTCTTGATGACTGGCATGAGAGCTACCAGGGAGCCCCGGATGACGGCCGCGCGTGGTTGGCAGGTTTGGCTTCGAACAGTTGTGAAAACAATCTATGTTCACTCAAGGTGGTGCGTGGAGGCTCTTGGTCCCTTGGTCCCTGGGGATGCCGCTCGGCCTTCCGTGCTCGGTGGCACCCGAGTGAATTTGCCTTGGGAATTGGGTTGCGCGTGGTCTGTCTCCTCCAGCGCCCTTCCCTTAATGCTTAATCCCTTAATCGCTCAACAGTGGCTGTTGCTTAATACTGGCTGTTGTCAGTTTGGCTTCGGCTCTTGGTGTGCGGCTGCGAGTTATACTGTTCCCCGGAAGTGTCGCAAACTTCTCGATCCCCTTGCGGTTCAGGGACCGCCGACCTCCCCCTCGTCAAGTGGTGCCGTGGCGCATAGGGGAGGGAAGGCCCGCACTCAGGCCCTGTTGGCTTTGGAGGGAGCGAACTGCACTCGGG
>JBKDTB010000216.1:0-50240 GCA_046340515.1 Cyanobacteriota bacterium
TGAGCGCCGCGCTCGATCTGGTGGCGGAAGACCTCTTGCCCCAACTCTCCGATGCCTCCGGCCGACGGCCAGCTCGCAAGCTCCTCTTTTATGGCTTGCACGCCACTGGTGCCATCACTCCCCTCACCTACGACCCGATCACAGGTGCCGGGGCCCGCTTCTACGACCTGAACAATGACGGTCGCGCCGATTTCCTCACGCTCGGCCTCATCGACGGGGGCCCTGGCGATAAAGATGGCGCGCGCAACGGCCTCATCGCTGATCCTTCCTTTGCCGCTTTTGTGGATCTCAACCACCTGCGGTTCATCACAAACGGCTCCAACACCGTCACCGTCAGCGATCCCACCAATGCCGCCCCCGCCGCCCTACAGCTCCAAGCCACCCTCACCGGTCGCCCCAACAGCTCCAACCAGATCGGCTAAGTGGTGCTCGACCCATCAGAAGTCGCCCGCTCCGAATCGCTTCTCAACAATCCCGCCTGGCTGCGCCAGCGCGCTCAAACCCTCTTCTCCAGCCTGGAGAACACGGATGTGACCCTGCCTTCCGGCACAACCTTCAACCGCGACTTTGGGCTGATCAACGGCCAGAGCCTCCGCTTCTTTGAAATTCAAGACGCCAGCCTCCAGCAGCTGCTCAGCCTTGACGATCCGCGCTTCCGCTGGCTCACTCCCGCCACAGTGAGCGAGCCAAACCTCAGCGATCCACAGGTGGAGTTCAACTCCAGCAGCGGCGTGCGCTTTGCCCTGCGCTTCCTTCCCTCTGATCCTGGTCTGAACACCTTGATCAGCCAGTCCCAAGGCCTGGCGACGGTGCTCGATCTCAGCGCCTTCAGCGCCTCCCAAAACCTCAGCGGCACCTTGGCCCTGGGCCGGGAAGCCGCCTTCACATCCTCCGTCGGCTTCTACCGCATCCTCGACGCCACGGGCACGGTGATCGCGGTGGACGGCATCACTCGCCTCCGGCCCGGTGAGAGTGGCTACGCCGCCGCCGCCCTGCTCCCAGCCAACAGCATCGCTCCACTGAGCGGCCTCAGCGTGGCCAATGCACAGACCACCTCCCGCGCCTTCAACGGCGTCTCCGGCGCCACGTTCCTGGCGCCTTTCGCCGAAGTGAATGGCAACACCTTTTTTGCCTTCGGCGCGGCCAACCCCGATGGCATCAGCCATTTCCGCACCCTGGGCAACAACCTCGTCGGTCTGGAAGACCTGCCGGGCGGCGGTGATCGGGATTACGACGATCTGGTGGTCGGCTTCACCTTCACCGGCATCGCCTGAGCGGCAGCGGGGATCACCATCAGGATGAGGCTGACAAGCCCTCCATGTCCATGAAAAAAGCATCCCCCTGAGGGGGAGGCTGCAGCAGGCCACCGAAGCCGTTACTTGCTCTCGGTGAACTCCGCATCGATCACATCGTCGGCAGAAGCACCGGCGCCAGAACCATTGCCAGTGGATCCATTCCCCCCCGGAGCGCCACCGGCGGCACCGGCATTTTGATAAACGGCGGCGCCGGCAGCGTAGAGGGCTTGCTGCAGCTGTTCAAGCACGCTCTTCATGGTGGTGGTGTCGTCTTTTTCGACGGCCTCCTTGAGCTGGGCGCTCAACTGCTCCACCTTGGCCTTGTCTTCGGCACCGACCTTGTCGCCGAGTTCGCCGAGCTGCTTCTCCGACTGATAGATCAGGGTTTCCGCCTGATTCTTCAGGTCGATCTTCTCACGCTTCTCCTTGTCGGCCGCCGCATTGGACTCGGCGTCCTTCACCATCTTGTCCACCTCGTTTTCACTGAGGGTGGAGGCGCCAGTGATGGCGATGCTCTGCTCCTGGGCCCTGCCCTTGTCCTTCGCGGTCACGCTCAAGATGCCGTTGGCGTCGATGTCGAAGGTCACCTCGATCTGGGGCACGCCACGGGGAGAGGGCGGGATGCCATCCAGGCGGAAGGTTCCCAGTGATTTGTTGTCGCTGGCCATCTCGCGCTCGCCCTGGAGGACATGGATCTCCACATTGGTCTGGCCATCGACGGCGGTGGAATACACCTCCGTTTTCTTCGTGGGGATCGTGGTGTTGCGGCTGATCATCTTGGTCATCACGCCACCCAGGGTTTCCACACCCAGGGAGAGGGGGGTGACATCAAGCAGCAGGATGTCCTTCACATCGCCCGCCAACACACCGCCCTGGATCGCGGCACCCACCGCCACCACCTCATCGGGGTTCACGGTTTGGTTGGGGTCCTTGCCGGTGATGCGCTTCACCAGCTCGAGCACGGCCGGGATGCGGGTGGAGCCACCCACCATCACCACCTCATCGAGTTCCGCGGCGCTGAGCTTGGCGTCCTTGAGGGCCTGCTCCACCGGCACACGGCAGCGGTCGATCAGCTTGGAGGCCAGCTCCTCGAATTTCGCCCGGGTGAGGGTGAGATCCAGGTGCTTCGGACCCTCTGGGGTAGCTGTGATGAAGGGCAGGTTGATCTCGCTCTGGGTGGCGCTGGAGAGTTCGATCTTCGCCTTCTCGGCCGCCTCGGTGAGACGCTGCAGAGCCTGCTTGTCGCTGCGCAGATCGATGCCTTCGTTGGACTTGAAGGTGTCGGCCAGGTAATCCACGATCACCTTGTCGAAGTCATCGCCGCCGAGGTGGGTGTCGCCACTGGTGGAGAGCACCTCAAACACGCCATCGCCCACCTCCAGCACCGACACGTCAAACGTGCCACCGCCAAGATCGAAGACGAGGATGCGCTCGTTGCTCTTCTTGTCGAGGCCGTAAGCCAGGGCAGCGGCTGTGGGCTCGTTGATGATGCGCAGCACCTCCAGACCAGCGATCTTGCCCGCGTCCTTGGTGGCCTGACGCTGGGAATCGTTGAAATAGGCGGGCACGGTGATCACCGCCTGGGTGACGGGCTCTCCCAGATACTTGCCCGCATCCTCCGCCAGCTTGCGCAGCACCTCAGCGGAAATCTCCTCGGGAGCGAACTGCTTGTTGAGCACGGGGGCCTTCAACTTGACATTGGCCCCAGCCTTCTCAACGCTGTAGCTGACTTCCTTCGATTCCTCGTTGACCTCATCGACACGGCGGCCGATGAAACGCTTGACGGAATAAAAGGTGTTTTCGGGATTCATGACCGCCTGGCGCTTGGCGATCTGCCCCACCAACTTGTCCTGGTTCTTGGTGTAGGCCACCACAGAAGGGGTTGTGCGGAACCCTTCGGCGTTGGCGATCACCGTGGGCTTGCCGCCCTCCATGACGGCAACGCAGCTGTTTGTGGTGCCGAGGTCAATGCCAACGACTTTTCCCATGGGGTCCCACCTCCTGGAGTGGATGTTCGGAATGAAGGCATCTTCATCAGCCGGCCCCGGCTCGGGCCAGGCGAGGTTCCCGAACCCGGGCCGCCCATCCCTGGCCCCACCTGAGATCCGCCCGCCCAACCCCATACAGTCGGACCCAGACAACCCCCTCGAACCTTCCATGACGGCGCCACGGACGGGCGGGATCCAGCCGATCAGCGGCGCCACGGCCCTGGTGGGCGTGCTGGGCGATCCCGTGCGCCACTCCCTCTCGCCGGCCATGCACAACGCCGCCCTGCGGGAGCTGGGGCTCGACTGGGTGTATCTGGCCCTGCCGACCCCGGCCGCCCGGCTGGCGCAGGTGCTCAACGCCCTGGAGGCCATCGACTGTCGCGGGCTGAACATCACCCTCCCCCACAAGCAGGCCGTGACGCTCCTGGCGGCGGAACGCAGCCCCCTGGCGGAGCAGGTGGGGGCTGTGAACACCCTCGTGCGCCGGCCCGGCGGCGGCTGGCTGGGCACCAACACGGATGTGGAGGGATTTCTGGCCCCCCTGCGGGGTGAGGCACCGCCCCACCGCGCCCTGGTGCTCGGTTGCGGGGGGAGTGCCCGGGCGGTGGTCGCGGCCCTGGCGAGCCTGGGGGTGGAGCGCATCGGCGTCGCCGCGCGGCGGGCCGACGCCCGCAGGGCCCTGGTGGCGAGCTGCCTGAGCTGGGCTCCCGGCCTGGAGCCCGTGGCCTGGCCCCCGGAGACCACCCCGGAGCCCCAAGGGGCGGAAACCACCGCCCTTCTCTCCAGCTGGCTTGAGGCGGCGGATCTCGTGGTCAACACCACACCGGTGGGGATGGCCTCCGCCAAAGATCCAGCCACGGCCCTGCGCAGCCCCCTGGAGGCTGAGGCCCTGGCGCGGCTGCGGCCAGGAACAACGGTTTATGACCTGATTTACACCCCACGACCCACGGCCCTGCTGCGGCAGGCGGCGGCACGGGGATGCCACACCCTTGATGGCCTGGAGATGCTCGTGCGGCAGGGAGCCGCCGCCCTGCGGTTGTGGAGCGGCATCAACGACATCCCGGTGGGGGCCATGCGGGAGGCGGCAGAGGCGGCCCTGGCGGCCGAGCAGACGCGCCTCTGCGCCGGATCAGCCTGACGCCCAGCCACCAGAAGGCTGTCATGGAGAAGACAGAGGGCGATCCGACAGCCAACAGTTGAAAGGAAGGAATCCAACAATCGCTTGGAAGCCAACAAACAACAGCCAGAGGCCAATCACGCGAGGCTTGTTTCAGGTCAGGGACGTCAATCTCTGGCCCTCTCCGCCTCTGTAGCCAATCCCCTGAAATCTCACCAAGCCATGGGTGGGCTCACCCATGGTGTGCACTCCCAACCAGATGCGGAGGTTTCAGAGTCGCCAGTCCCTCGCACGAAAGGCAAACCATGCATCCGTCCCATCAGGTTGTCCCATTCACCACTCAGAGCGTCTGGCTGCTCGATTCAGAAACATCGTTTCAGACACACATACACACCATCCAGAGGAAAGGCCCCAAGAAGCCTTCTCCCGCCATTCAAAGGTTGCCGACCCTGATCGAAAGCAATCCCTTCCTTCTCTATGCGACCCAAATCGCAGGCCAACAGAACGCCAATATCATTGCCGCCCCACAATCCAGGCAAGGAATTCCGATTCAACGCATCAGAGAGCCAAAAGCAATTCTCCACACCTTCAACCATATTCTCCAGCAGGCGACTCAGTTTAGCGACGATGACTTGGTCAGTGTCCCTTCCTCAGCATAGCTGCCGTCAGTCAACATGCAAGCCGTGCCAGATGACGACAATCCTCCGGCATGATTGGCGCCAGGCGCTCGCAGGTTGAGTTGATGAGATCACATCCTCGCGGCGAGCCACTGGATATCCATGCTACCCAACAACAAAGGTTTCCCCTCTAAAAAAAATGGCATCCTTCTCTTCCACAGAATTTGAGGCTTGGCAAACGCCTCTGCCGAATTTCGCCAGCAGCTGGAGTGGCCCAACAGGTCTTGAGCCTTACCCGAGCCCCGTTGTTGGCGCCGCCTCCTCAGCCGTCCCAGGCGCCACTCTGCCGGACATCCCCCCACTCTTCTCTGGCAATGGTGTGGATAGTGACAGGGACATACTCGGCGTTCAAACCTGGCCTCAGGGAGATCCTCCGACTGGAAAACAGGCTTTACCCAAAAACGCCAATAGCCTCACAGGTGCCTTGAGTGCCGTTCGGGTCGGTGATGCCCTGATCGGTCCAACCATTCCAGCTCTTGCCCTCTACTCTTCGAGAACTACGGTGGACCGTGCCGGCAACACCCTGGGAAAGGCACGCAACATCGGCACGTTGACCAGCAGTCAAACCTTCTCCGACTGGGTGGGCAGCAGCGACACGAATGACTACTACCGCTTTGCGCTGACAGAGGCCAGGAGCTTCTCACTCCGCCTGGATGGTCTCAGCGCTGATGCGGATGTTCAGCTGCTCAGCAGCACGGGTGCGACGATAGTCAATTCCACCCAAGGCGGCAAACTTGCGGAGTCGATCAGTCGATCCCTCACGGCCGGCACCTATTACGTGCGCGTGTATCCCCACAGCGGCTCCACCTCCTACAACCTCACCCTCTCGAGTGCACCCTTTGATCGTGCCGGCAACAGCCTGGGAGCGGCACGCAACATCGGCACGTTGAGCACCAGCCAAAGCTTCTCCGACTGGGTGGGCAGCGCCGACACCAATGACTACTACCGCTTTGACCTGTATCAGCCGAGCAACTTGTCACTCAGCCTCAATGGTCTCAGCTCTGATGCCAATGTTCAGCTGCTCAACAGCGCGGGTGGGGACGTAGCCAGCTCCATCCGAGGCGGCACCACTGCGGAGTCAATCAGTCGCGAACTGGCAGCTGGCACCTATTACGTGCGCGCGTATCAGAACAGCGGCGATACCTTCTACAACCTCACCCTTTCAGCCACGCCCACAGACCATGCCGGGAACACCTCGGATTCGCCCCGCAACATCGGCACGCTGACCGGCAGCCAGACCTTCTCAGACTGGGTGGGCAGCAGCGACAGAAATGACTTCTACCGCTTTGACCTCGCAACGGCGAGTAGCTTCTCACTCAGCTGCAATGGAACCAGCCCTGACGCGCGTATTATGTTGTTCAAGAGCGGAGACAAGTGGTACGAATATTATCTAGGGACGGCCAGCATTGCAAATTCGATCAATAGCAACCTGGAGAGCGGCACCTATTTCGTATTAGCGCAATCCGCAAGAAGCGACTGGTCCTACAGCATCACCCTCTCGGCCACACCCTCCGCACCGAAAGACAATGCTGGAAACACCCTGGCAGCGGCTCGCAACGTTGGTACGTTGACCAACTACCAGGCTTTCACCGACTGGGTGGGCAGCGGCGACACCAATGACTTCTACCGCTTTGACCTCGCAACAGCGAGCACCTTCACAGTCGGCCTCTATGACACCACCTCCTATGCGCAAACTCAGCTGCTCAACAGCGCGGGTGGGGTGGTACCCGGCTCCGACCCATCAAGCACATTTGGAGGATCAATCAATTATTACGAGTTGGCAGCCGGCACCTATTACATGCGCGTGTATCCCTACGTTGGCAACACATTCTACGACCTCACCCTCTCCGCCACGCCCAAAGACAATGCCGGGAACACCCTGCCAGCGGCTCGCAACATCGGCACATTGACCAGCGCCCAGACCTTCTCCGACTGGGTGGACAGCGTCGACACCAATGACTACTACCGCTTGGATCTCGCAACGGCGAGCAGCTTCTCCCTCAGCCTCAATGGTCTCAGCGCTGATGCGAATGTTGAGCTGCTCAACAGCACGGGTGGTGCGCTGGCCAGCTCCACCCAAGGCGGAACCACTGCAGAATCGATCATTCGCGACCTGGCGGCCGGCACCTATTACGTGCGCGTGAATCCCGCCAGCGGCAACACCTCCTACAACCTCACCCTCTCGGCCACACCCCCAGACAATGCCGGGAACACCCTGGCAGCCGCCCGCAGCATCGGCCTATTGACCAGCGGCCAGGCCTTCTCCGACTGGGTGGGCAACATTGACGCCAATGACTACTACCGCTTTGACCTCGCACGGGCAAGCAGCTTCTCCCTCAGCCTCAATGGCCTCAGCTCTGATGCGAATGTTGAGCTGCTCAACAGCACCGGTGGGGCACTGGCCACCTCCCTCCAACAAGGCACCACTGCAGAATCGATCAGTCGCGAGCTGGCAGCCGGCACCTATTACGTGCGCGTGAATCCCGTCAGCGGCAACACCTCCTACACCCTCACCCTCTCGGCCGCAATAATACTGAATTGGTTTGAGCAGAACTTGAAAGATCCTAGCCTGATTTCCCTGGGAAACAACCTCGCCCTGGATGGCAACCTGAGCCGCAATGACATGATCTCTCTCTTCCGTGATGCCAAAGATGGCAATTTGATCGATGCCAATGAACTGACAGATCTGCGCACCATCCTAGCCAATGCCAGCCGCTTCACCATGGCCGATTCAGTAAAAGTATTGTCAAACAAGATCGTCAACGGGGACGGAGCCAATGCCCGCGCCGGATTCGGGAACCTGTATGCCGGCAGCACGGCCACTCAGATGGAAAATCTGGTTGGGAAATGGTTTTTAGGAAATGATCGCCCAGACGTAACCAGGGGAATTTTCAGCTATGCGTATGTGTATGAGTATGTGTCCGGCTCACTCTTTCAGAATGGAATCAGTGCCGATGACGTCCAGCAAAGAAACCTTGGAGACTGCTACTACTTAGCCACCTTGTCTTCCATAGCCCATGAGAAACCAGGCTACATTCAAAACATGTTCATTGACAACGGTGACAACACCTTCACGGTTCGTTTTTTTAATTCCAAATCCGTAGACTACGTCACCGTTGATCGCTATTTGCCAACCCTCAGCGGCTACGCTGTCTATGCCGGCTGGGGTGGCGGCTTGGCCTCTTCGACGAGCAATGAGCTTTGGGTGGCCTTGGCCGAAAAAGCCTATGCACAACTCGCGGAATCAGGCTGGAGCCGCCTCTATCCAGGAACGCAGGCCAATGCTTATGCGGCCATTGAGGGTGGCTTTATGGATGCCGCGATCTGGCACTTGACAGGTCTTGGCTCAACGACACAAAGTCCTGACTATATAACGCAAACGCAGTTAATCAATCGGGTAAATTCAAATCAGATCTTGACGGCAGCATTCGTTAATGGCACCGGCTTTGGTGTTTACAATTATCATGCTTACACAATCACTAGCTATAATCCCACTAATGGCACTTTCCATCTGCGAAATCCATGGGGATTAGAACATGTGGATCTCACGTGGTCACAATTGCGCACCCTGGATGCCATGTTCCAGTGGTCCAACCAGTAGGGATGAGCTGGTCATGCGATCGCCACCGCAAGAGATCATGACCAGCTCATCCCCAGCCCCAGCCGCAGGTTTCGCCCCATCGCCAGGTGTGCGCTGAAGGCACCCCTCAGAGCGCAACAAAGCTGTCATGGGGAAGACGGAGGACGACCCGACAGCCAACAGTCGAACGGCAGGAACTCAACAATCACTTGGCAGCCAACAAACAACAGCCAGAGGCCAATCACGCGAGGCTTGTTTCAAGCCAGGGAAGGCTATCCCTGGCCCTCTCCACCTCTTCACCCAAACCACTGAATCTCAGCAAGCCATGGGTGGGTTGACCCATGGTGCGCACTCCCAAGCAGATCCGGAGATTTCCCAGTCACCACACCCTCCTCACGAAAGACACACCATGTACCAATCCCATCAGGTGGTCCCATTCACTGTTCAGAGCAGCTGGCTGCCCCATCCACAAAAAAAGTCGGTCCAGACCTTCATACGAACCATCCTGGCGAAAGAACCCAAGAAGCTTTCCCCCGCCATTCAAGCCCTGAAAACGCTGATCGAAAGCAATCCTGTCCTCTCCTACCTAACCCAAAACGCTTGCCAACAAAACGCCAATATCATTGCCGCCTCACAATCCACCCAAGAAGCGCCGATTCCACGCATCAGAGATTTAGACACGCTTCTCCACGGATTCAACCATATCCTGGATCAGGCCCCTCAGTTTATTGACAATGATTTGGTCGGCCTGCCGTTTTCAGCCCTCATTGTGTCGATTGACGCCACACTCGAAGGCAGCGCCCTTTTGCGTTTGCCGATGTTCAACGAGAAGATGAAGGCGATTCTTCAGGAATGGGCCCTTTTCCTGACATCCCCAAAATCGGCCATTGGCTTCAGCAAAGAAGGTGAGCAATGGCTCTCGCCAACAGCCAAAAAACAATATGCTTTTGATCAGTGGAAAAAAGATTCGCCAACACTTCCCTACTGGAAGTCATGGGATTCTTTTTTCACCCGACAGTTCATTGACCCCAGCAAGCAGCGACCCATCGCCGGAAAAGACACGAACCAAATCGTCATTTGCCCCAACGACGGATCCCTGTTCTGCTGGGAGTCGCAGGTCCAGAAGAAGGATGTCTTCTGGTTAAAAGGAATGCCCTACTCGCTGGATGACATCTTCAGCTCTCCAGACCCAGCGCAAAACAAGGCCATCAAGGAACTCCGTCTTTCCGAGATGTTTGAGGGAGGCTATGTGTTCCAGACCTATCTAAACCCCTACAACTTTCACCGCTGGTGGGTGCCCGTGAACGGGAAGGTGCTCTTTGATCCGATGGTGATCCCTGGCTGCTTCTTCAGCAAGCTCGTCCTGCCCGATTATGGCGGTGCCACGACGGCCTCCACGCCTTATCTCGCGGAGGCCAACGCCCGCGGTCTGATTGTTTTCGAGACAGAGGATTACGGCCGGGTCTGCTGTCTGCCGCTTGGCATGAGCGAAGTATCCACGGTCCAATTCGACAAAGCGATGAAGAAAGGTGCCGTCGTTAAAAAAGGCCAGGAGATGGGGATGTTCCACTACGGCGGCTCCTCATTTGTTGTGATCTACCAGGATTTACCAGACAAGAAGTTGGTGTTCATGGATGGCCATGGTCAAGCCTTTCCTCCCCAGCCTCCGCCGCCTGGCAGCAGTGCTGGTGCAAGCGCTTACGGCACAAATATCGGCTCTCAAATTGGCCAGTGGTATTGCAAGTGTGATCATTGAATCTGATCCTTTCCACCTTAACCGTTGTGGTATCAGCACGCCTCAAAAACACCCCTAGCCCTTTCGCATGAATCCCCATGTGCACAACAATGATCATCACGCCTGGAGCGACGGCGGATGGCTCGATGATGGTCACCCATTCGGATGACAATGAATTATCCGACCAACGGCTGATCTTTGTTCCAGCGCAGGACCATCCTCCAGGCAGCCTGCGTGGCGTGGTGAATGGAACCGTCGACAGCTATCCGCGCCTGGTCAGCAAAGACCGGGGACCCGGTTACAACACTCCCACCTGGCCCGAGACTCCCCTGCTGGGAAAGATTCCCCAAGCAACCCACACATACGCTTATTTTGATGGCAGCTATGGCATCATGAATGAGCACAATCTCATGCTTGGCGAGTGTACAAATGGTGCCAAGTTCATGCCAGACCCCGTTTCTCAAGCGGAGGCGGAAAAAACAGGCAAACACTGCCGGAATTTTTTACAGTGCTGAGTTATCGCGCATTGCCTTGGAGCGCTGCCAAACCGCACGCCAGGCCGTCGAGCTGATGGGTGCTTTGATTGATGAATACGGCTATTTCTCCACTGGGGAGACCCTGCTCGTTGGCGACGAGAAGGAAGCCTGGGTCGTTGAAATGTGCGCCTTACCAGATGAGGACTATCATTCCGCCTGGATCGCGCAGCGCGTTCCCGACGGCACCGTTTTTGTTGCCGCAAACCAATTTCGGATTCGCGATATCAAACCCGGCGATCCAAACCAGATTTTTTCAGATCGCTTGCTTCCTGGCCTCAAAAGAGTCGGTTGGGCGACAGAGGGTGGCCCCTGGGATTGGCTTGCCGCGGTCAGCGATGGCGAATACAACCATCCCTACTATTCCCTCCGCCGGGTGTGGCGAGTCTTTGACCGGGTCAACCCGGATCTTGGATTGAGTCCTTGGGTGAACGATGGGGGCTACAGCAAGGACTATCCGTTTTCTGTCAAACCCAAATCCAAGCTGGAGTGCAAGGATGTATTTTCACTCTACCGAGATCATTATGAAGACACACAGTTTGACATGACCAAAGGGATCGCCGCTGGACCCTATGGAGACCCGACGCGGGTTTACGGAAGCTATGATGGAGCCAGTTATGACATCTCCAACCATCAACTCTACGGCGCATGGGAGCGCCCGATTTCTGTTTATTACCAGGGCTACACTTACGTTTGTCAGACCCGCGCCAAAGCTCCTGATCTCACGAAGGGCCTGTGTTGGTTTGCTCCCGACATCGCCTTCACAAGTTGCTTCCTCCCATTCCCAGCAAAAGCCAGCCAACTTCCGCAGGCCTTCCAAATTGGTGACCCCCAGAAATTCAGTCGCAAGGCTGCCTGGTGGGCGTTTGATTTTGTCGCCAACTGGGCTCGGTTGAACTTTCAGCGCATGGTGCAGGTTGACATTCAACCCTGTCAAAAAGATCTGGAAACCATGGGTATCAAGCGCCTTCAAGAATGGGACAAAAAAGCCCTCAGTGGCTGCTCCCGCAAAGAGCTTGCCGCGATGTGCGCGGACCACGGCAACGCTGTCCTGAACGCCTGGTGGGATCTTGCGGACCTGCTGGTCGCCAAGTATTCAGACGGCTACATCAACCCCCAGCCATCCAGGCCACAAAATCCCCTGCCTGTTGGCGTTGGATACCCGTCCACATGGCTGGGCCAGACCAATTACGCAACGGGACCCATCAGCTACACCATGCAAATGTGAAACCCGCCCAAGCGGCCACACGCAGGCCTAACCTGGTGGCTTTAGAAGGCACCTCGCGGCAACGTCCATGGATGGTCCCCCGATCTGGCAACGACTCCTGGCCGCCTTGGCCTACACCCTGCCCTGGAGCGACGCTCTCGACTTCGGCACCCCCCTGCTGAGTCAGTTCCCGGCGTTGAATGTGCTCGTGCTCCCGGCCCTGCCGATGCTGCAACTGCGCCAGCTCTTTTCCGTTGGCGGCCTCGGGCTCGGGGGCCTGTTGTTGTTTCTTGGGCTCTACATGGCCGTGGTGCGCAATCCACAGGTGCCCTACACCGTGCGTTTCAACGTGCTCCTGGCCCTGATGATCGACATCCTCGTGGTCGTGCTGCGGCTGGCCATGGAGATTCTGTTGCGTCAGACCTTCGGCAACACTCTGTTGGTGCGCACCCTCGACAACACGATCTTTCTCGGCATCCTTTTGCTCCTCGGCTTCGCCCTTGTGGAGTGCCTGCGGGGGAGGGACCCCGATCTGCCCACCCTTTCGGACGCCGTGCGCATGCAGCTCTACTGAGCCGCGCGCCGGGCGAATTCCCCGAGCACCACCAGATCCCAGGCGCGGGTCCAGCGCAGCCGGTCGGCCTCGAAAGCCAGCCATTGCCCGCGGATCCAGCCGGGATCCAGCCAGCCGCTGCCCTCCAGGTGGTTGAGGCGTTCCTGGCAGAGGGGGCGCAGGGGTCCCAGCATCCAGGGACGCATCGGCAGGGTGAAGCCTTGCTTGGGACGGTTGAGATGATCGGCGGGGAACAGATCCAGGCAGGCCTGCCGCAGCAGGGCCTTGGCGGGTCCGTGAAAGCGGGGGCGCATCCGCAGGGCCAGCTCCACCAGGCGGTGGTCGAGGAACGGAACCCGCAGCTCCAGGCTGGAGGCCATGCTGAACACATCGCTGTCACGCAGCAACATCGGTTCGCAGTAGCCAAAGAGCTCCGCCCAACTGATCTGGCCATGGGCCGCGACCCGGGGCATCGGAGGCGCCTCGGGGAAGGAGAGCGCCTGCGCCCCGGCCGCCACCAGTTCGGCCTCGCCGTAATAACGGCGCATCGCCACCCCCACCGTCCAGACATCCCAAGCCGGAAGGCCCTCAAGCTTGGGTCGGAGGGAGCCGATGCGCGTCAGCAGCTGGTGGCGGAGCACCCCGGGCAAGCGACGCAGCCGGCGCAGGCCCGGAGCCACGCGGAAGGAGGGATACCCCCCGAAGATCTCATCCGCCCCCAGGCCGCTGAGGGCCACCTTGATGCCCTGCTCCGCCACGGCCCGACTCACCAAATAGGTGTTGATGCCATCGGCGGTGGGCCCGTCCATGGCCGCGAGCCCATCGGCGATCCAAGCCAGGGCTTGGTCGTCGCTGAGGCGCAACTCATGGTGATCGCTGCCGCAATGGCGGGCCATCGCCCGGGCCAGGTCGCTCTCATCCTCCGGTGCGCCGGCGAAGGCCACGGTGAAACTGGCGATGCGCCCCGGCTGGAAACGACAGGCCAGGGCCGTGAGGATTCCGGAATCCAGGCCTGAGGAGAGAAAACAGGCCACCGGCACATCGGCCAGCAGGTGCTCCCGCACCACCTGCTCCAACAGGGCGCGCGTCTGCTGCCCGGCCTCACGGGCCGCGGGGATGGGCAGGGGGGTCCAGTCGGAGGGCGCCCGGGAGGGCCACCAGCGGCTGGCATCGGGCCGGTGGTGGGGCCGCAAACGCACCAGCGCCCCCGGGGGCAGGCTGGCCACTGCGGGAGAAGGGACCTCGGGGAGAACGGCCATCGGCGTGCTCAGGTGGCCGAAGGCCAACACCTGGCTCACCTGATCGGCCGCGAGCCGGCAGGTGGGATCCAAAACCCGCCGCTCGGAGGCAAACCGCACGCCATCCGCCAACCACTGCACGTAGAGGGGCTTGATGCCCAGCCGATCCCGGGCCAGCAGCAGCTCCCCCGTGGCGCTGTCGTGGGCGGCGAAGGCAAACATGCCGCAGAGCCGCGGCAGGAGGGCGACGCCATGCTCCACCAGCCCCTCCACAAGGGTTTCGCTGTCGCTGTGGCCTCTCCAGGCGCGGAAGCGCAGCCCCTCGCGCACCTGCAGGTGGTTGTAGATCTCGCCGTTGAAGACCAGGGTGATGCGTCCGCAGTGGCTCGTGATCGGTTGGGCGCCCGCAGCGGTGAGATCGAGGATGGCCAGGCGGGTGTGCCCCAGCCAGCAGTGGCCGTCAGCGCTGCTCCAGCCGCCTTCCGCGTCGGGACCGCGATGGCGCAAGCCTGTCAGGGGCTGGGGCCGGGCCGGTTGGCTCCAGCGATAGTCCCCGATCAGGCCGCACATGCAATAAAAAATTCAATCCACGTTACGCCAGGTGGCCATGCAACTTCTGATGCCAGGCCCAGGCGTGGGCCAGGATCACCTCCAGCTCGGGATGGCGGGGCTGCCAGCCCAGATCACGCTGGGCCGCCTCCGCCGCGGCGAGCAACACGGGCGGATCCCCCGGACGGCGCGGGGCCACCCGTGTCGGCACCGACCGACCGGTGACCGTCTCGGCGGCTTGGATCACCTCGCGCACCGAATAGCCCTTGCCATTGCCCAGGTTGAAGACCGCCGGCCGCGCCGGAGCGGGGCCGCCCCCTTGCCCCAGCCTCCCGGCCTCCCGGAGCACCCAGCGCAACCCCAGCAGATGGGCCTCGGCGAGATCACTCACATGGATGTAATCGCGGATGCAAGTGCCATCGGGCGTGGGGTAATCGTCACCGAAGATCTGAAGGCAGGGGAGGCGGCCCGTGATGGCATCGAGGGCCAGGGGGATGAGGTGGGTTTCCGGTGTGTGGTTTTCGCCGAGATCAGCGGCCGGATCGGCGCCAGCGGCGTTGAAGTAGCGAAAGATCACGCTGGGCAGCCCGTAGGCCGCGCCGAAATCCATCAACAGCTGCTCCACCATCCGCTTGCTGTGGCCATAGGGATTGATCGGGTGCTGCGGGGTGGTTTCCAGAATGGGCACCTGCTGGGGCACGCCGTAGGTGGCGCAGGTGCTGGAGAACACGATCGGCAGGGCGGCCTCGCGGCGGCGCCCCTCGGCCACGAGCGCTTCAAGGAGGGTGAGGGTGTCTGCGAGGTTGTTGCGGTAGTAGCGGGCCGGATCCGTGACGCTCTCCCCCACATAGGCGTAGGCGGCGAAGTGGAGCACGGCCTGAACGGGCCCGGCCGGGGAGCCCCGCAACACGCGCTCCAGCAGGTCGCGATCGCCCACCTGCCCCACCACCAGCGGCACCTGGAGCACATCCTCCACAATCCCGCGATGGCCGTAAACCAGGTTGTCGAGCACAACGACCGACAGACCGGCCCTCTGCAAGGCACGCACGGCGTGGCTGCCGATGTATCCCGCCCCACCCGTCACCAGGATCGTCATCCGCGCGTCTCAAAGCCATTCCAAGGGAAGCACGCAGCCGGGAGAAGGAGGAGTGGCCGGGGCGCCTCCGCCGCGCTCAGACCCCGTAGAACTCCCGATACCAGGCCACGAAGCGGGCCACCCCCTCCCGCACCGGGGTGTTGGGACGGAAGCCGGTCCAGGCCTCCAGGGCGGTGGTGTCGGCGGCGGTGGCGGGCACATCGCCGGGCTGCATGGGCAGGAAACGCTTCTCCGCCTGAAGTCCAAGGGCGTCTTCCAGGGCCTCGATGTAGTCCATCAGGGGGGTGGGGTTGGCGTTGCCGATGTTGAACACGCGATGGGGAGCCCAGCTGGTGGCGGGATCGGGAGCCGCCGTGTTGAAGGCGGGATCCGGGGTGGCGGGCTTGTCGAGCACCCGCAGCAAACTTTCGATGATGTCATCGATGTAGGTGAAGTCGCGCACCATCTGGCCCTGGTTGTAGACATCAATCGGCTCCCCGGCCAGGAGGGCCTTGGTGAAGAGAAACAAGGCCATGTCCGGGCGCCCCCAGGGGCCATAGACCGTGAAGAAGCGCAAGCCCGTGGCCGGCAGGTCGAAGAGGTGGCTGTAGGTGTGGGCCATCAGCTCATTGGCCTTCTTGCTGGCGGCATAGAGGCTCACGGGATGGTCAACGCTCTGGTGCTCACTGAAGGGGAGAACCGTGTTGCCGCCGTAGACGGAGCTGCTGCTGGCATAGACCAGATGGGCCACCTTGTGGTGGCGGCATCCCTCCAGGATGTGGCCAAAGCCGACAAGATTGGCCTGGATGTAGACGGAAGGATTTTCCAGGGAGTAGCGCACGCCGGCCTGGGCCGCCAGATTCACGACCCGATCCGGCCGGCCCGTTGGCAGGGCAATCCCCCCGACCCCCTCGCCCCGGAACGCCGCCTCCACCGCGGCCTGATCCTGCAGATCCCCCCGCAGCAGGGAGAAGGGCACGCCAAGACGCGCCGCGAGCGCCTCCAGGTGGGCCACCCGGGCCCGTTTGAAGGCGGGGTCGTAGTAGGGATTGAGGTTGTCCAAGCCGAGGACTGGGGTCCCGCGCTCCAGGAGACGCCGGGAGAGATGGAACCCGATGAAGCCAGCGGCCCCGGTGACGAGAACGGACATGGGCGGTGGAACGGGACAACGCCAGCGCTGCTGAGACGATGACACAGCGCGGGATTTCCGGCACCTCCGCGAAGGCGCCAGGGGAAGACCGCCGGTCCAGCCCGACAGGGCCGCCCGGAGAGGACCACCGACACGAGCGGGACAGGAGAAGGGTCTCCACCCACACCGAACCGTCAGACGAAAAAAGCGGTTTACATTTGCGACAAAACAACCACGTCCAACGCTTTCATCCAATGGCCCGCAGCCGAAACCAGGGCTCCAGACAGCATCAGCCCTCTTTCCCCCGGGATGCGTGCTAAGATTGGATCAATTAGGTCACCTATAAGCCAAAATGGATCCAACATTTAAAGCTGAATCCACCCCCCGGCCGTCCATCTGACATGCGTTTGGCTTGCGACTTATTGACAGGCTTTGGCACCCGGGATCAACGCCGATGGTCTGAGGGTCGCAAGGGCGTCAGTGGTGAGATTTCACCGCGGGTTTGGAGTTTTGCGGCCGAAAGGAGCCCTTGCCTAATGGCTTCGATCCGTTCAAGAAATCGCTGCCCCGTTCCATCCTTGGATCCATGATCTCAACGGCCACGAAGGAGATCCTGGCATCAATGCCCATATTCACCCGACACTTCTGCCCCCGTGAACAGTTTCATCCCACCAAACGATTTTCCCCCTCCCCCTGCCAAACGCAATCGCCGACCCAAGTCTCGACAGCTCTTCTGCCCAACCCATCCAGACCAGCGCATCGAGGGAAACGGTCGCAAATATTTTTTGCATCTGCTCCTTCCAGAGGAGCTGCGCGCTCGTGGGATGTCAGACAAGAAGGCCAAGCTGGTCATCCAGGCCCACCCCGTGTTGGTGTTGAGCAATGAATGGCTGGAAGAATTGTTTTGCCCCCAGTGTGGCAGTGCCCGCTGGTGCCATGTGGTGCGGCACGACCAAACGCGCCATGACGTGAGCTGGGCACCACGGGAGCTGTGGCAACAGGTGGCCCACGTGGATCCCCTGGTGCCGAATCCCAGCGTCAGCCAGTTCACCCGGCAGGCGGCCCGGCAATTCGGCGGAAAGCGCCCGGACGGGAACCGCTACTTCGACGGCCGCTGAACAGACCCACAGGGGCCCCTATGCGCATAAACGCATAGTTGCAACAAAAAGATCAGCGCCCCCCTGACCACTCCTGCAGCCAGGCCTGCCACATCAGCACACTCCAAAGGCGTGGCGTGTGGTCCGCCCGGCCGGAGCAGTGCTCCTTCCACACCCGCTCAACGGGCTCCGGACGAAGAAAGCCCTGCCGCCGCAGAAGGGAGGGATCCAAAAGATCCTCCGCCCAGCCGCGGAGGGGGCCACGGAGCCAGGGGCCGATCGGCATGGCGAAGCCGGCCTTGGGGCGATCGGTCAGGGCAGGAGGAACATGGCGGCTCAAGATCCGCCGCAATGCCCACTTGCCCGGGCCTCGGGGAGGAATCTTGAGGGAAAGGGGGAGATGCCAAGCCAGGGCCGCCACCCGATGATCCAGGAAGGGCGCACGGGTTTCGAGGCTGGCGGCCATCGCGGCCCGGTCAACCTTCACCAAGATGTCAGCCGGGAGATAGGTCAGCCCATCGGCGAGCATCAGCCGTTCCGCCGGGCTGGGCGCTGGCGGCAACGGGCCACGGTCGCCGGCTCCCCAAAGCGGTTGCCAGGCGCGGGTGAGCAGGGTGGAGGGATCGGGCCAGACGCAGGTGAGCACGGCGTAAAGCTGTTCCAGGGAACCTGCGGCACGGATCGCGGCCACCAGCTTCTGACGTTTGTCCCGCGCCAGGCCGCGACCACTGACGGGCCAGAGATCCAAGGCCTTGGCGAGAAGCTCGCGAAGGGGAGCGGGGATGGGGCCAAAACGTCGCTGGAGAAGCGGCCCGAGGCGGTGGCGGTTGTAGCCGCCGAAGAGTTCATCGCCGCCATCCCCGCTCAGCGCCACGGTGAGTCCACTGCGCCGGGCCTCTCGGCACACCAGGTGGGTGGGGAGCTGGGAGGAATCGGCGAACGGTTCGCTGTAGAGCCCGGGCAGGCTGGGGATCAAGGCGCGGGCCTCTGCGGCGGTGAGGGCCACCTCGGTGTGGTCGGTGCCGAGATGGGCGGCCACGGCGCGGGCCTGAGGACCCTCATCAAAGCCAGCCTCCCCGGTGCCGGCCTCCGGGAAGGCGATGGTGAAGCTGCGCACGGGATGGGAAGCGCAGCGTTGCAACAGGGCCGTGATGAGGGAGGAATCAATGCCGCCGGAAAGGAAGACCCCCAAGGGCACATCAGCGATGGCTTGCTCGCGCACGGCCTGGAGCAGCACAGTCTCCAATGCATCCAGTGCCTCGGTTTCCCCTGCAAAAGAGGGTGCCCCGCTCGCGGCAGCAGCGGCACGGATGAGCTCCCACCAGGGTCGGGATGCCGGAAGATGGGCCGGGGCACAGCCGGCGGGGCCAGCGGGGAGCACCAAGAGGTGACCGGGAGGCAACTGCTGAAGACCGCGGTGGATGGTCAGGGGCGCCGGCAGGCAGCCCAGCCGGAAATAGGCGCTCAGACCGGCCGGATCGATGGCCCCGTCAAAATCAGGCAGGGCGCGGAAGGCGGAGAGTTCAGAGGCGAAGGCGAGCCGGCGTCCGAGAAGCGAAGCCGACTCCCCGACCAAGCCCCAATACAGCGGCTTCTCGCCAAAGCGATCCCGGGCAAGCGCCAGGCGTCGCTCCTGCCGGTCCCAGAGGGCGAGAGCGAACATGCCCGCGGAGCGCTGGAGGGTGGCCTCCAGACCCCAGGCCTCGATGGCCGCCAGCAGGGTTTCGGTGTCAGAGCGTCCCACCCAGGGGCGACTGAGCTGGTGGCTGGCTTCGAGCTGCTGTCGCAGGTGGAGGTGGTTGTAAATCTCGCCGTTGAACGCCAGCGCAAAGCGGCCGGAGCCGCTGATCATGGGCTGGTGGGCCGCAGGGGTGAGATCCAGGATGGCCAGGCGACGATGGGCCAGCACCAGGCCAGCGCCCGGATCGGTCCAAACACCTGCGTCATCGGGCCCCCGATGGGCCAGGGCATCGGCCATCGGCCGGGCATGGGCTTCCAGGGCATCCGCGGAGGCGGGGCGGGGGTGCCAGACACCGGCGAGACCACACATCAGGCGAGGCGCGGCCGCCAGCGGAGGCGGGAGGGGCGAATGGGCAGCGCGAGGAGCTGGGCGTATTGCTGCAGGGTGTGGGAGTTGACGAGGGAGACGCGAAATTCATCCACCACCTTGCGACGCGCCTCTTGGCCAAAGCGACGGGCGAGGTCGGGGTTTTCCAGGAGGAGAAGAATCGCCAGGGCGATGGCCGATCCACTCTGGAGGGGCACCAGCAGACCGGAGCGGCCGTGGTCGATCACATCGCGACAACCCGGCACATCGGTGGTGATGATCGGGCGCTCCATGGCGGCGGCTTCGATCAAGGCGCGGGAGAGGCCCTCGCGCCAGGAGGGCAGCAACACGATGTCGCTTTCGGCATAGAGGGCGCGCATGTCACTGACATGGCCGAGGCAGCGGAGGCGGGGCTCCGCGCGGAGAGCGCTGAGTTCGGAGATGGAGAGGGAGCTGCGGTTGCCGGCATCCAGATCCCCCGCCACAAGGAGTTCGAGGGGCACCCCTTGCGACCAAAGCAGGCGGCATGCCTCGAGCACCTCCTGCACACCCTTTTCACGGATGAGACGGGATGGGAAAAGCAGCTGAAGGGTGGGGTGGAACCGACCGGCGGAATCAGCCACCGGCTGGAAGTGCTCGATGTCGACGCCGGAACTGCGAATGAGACGTGTGCGGGAAGGTTCGGTGAGGCCCAGGTGGATCAGTTTTTCCTGATCATCGGCATTTTGAAACACCACCCGGGCGCGGCGGGACATGAACACAGCCCGGTAAACAGGTTTGAGCCCGCGACGCAGAAGCCGGGTGCGCTTCCGCTGCCCCAGAAACACGTGCCCCAAGCCCGTGATGGCGTTGATGACGCGATAGACAGGAGCGAGCTTGGCGGCAATGGTGCCGTAGAGGCAGGCCTTGATGGTGAAGTGGTGCACCAAATCTGGCTTTTCCCGCTGGTAAATACGCACCAAATCCACCACAGCTCGCAGCTCAAGCATGGGGTTGATCGAGCTGCGGGCGAGCATCCAATGGTGGACGGGGATGCCCTCGGCTTCCAACTGGGGAGAGTAGGCATCGCGAGGGGCAACGGCCGCAACCCTGTGACCTGTACGCAGCAGTTCCCGCATCAGGGGAAGACGGAAGTTATAGAGATACCAGCTGGTGTTGGCCACCAGAAGCACGACGGGAGAAGAGTTGGTCATATGGATAGATCAGCCCAGGACAAATAGATCATGCGTGGAAAACGAGGAAACACCGTCAGAATGGCGACATTCGAGAAGATTTTAAGGATATCATCAGACAGATGGATAAGCACAGCAACCGGACAGAACCCCATGGCCGCAACAGACCCATCTCGCCGGACTCGAAAGCGCAGGGGGACGATGATGCCCACCTGCAGTCCAAGAACTCGTTGGGGGGAAGGACGCCATAGGGTTGTTCGTAGGGCCAAGGGTCAGAGTGAAGGATGCGCTGGAAAACTCACCCAATCCCAATTTGTCCCGGCACAGGCCCAGTTCCGGATCGTATTTGGCTGCCAGCCTGGTCAGGGTTCTGGAGTTGTCCAGAGCCTTCTAAAATCTGCATCAGAGTTAAGCCTGGCTGGAAGACTGTGAACATTCAAACGAGCAAATAGCGTCGATTCTCTCCTTGAGGGTGAAAGCACAAGACGAGGGGCGAGAAGGCCCCGAGGGCCACATTGCGGAAGAGAGAAACAAGGTTCCGGTGATCGAGAATCTGGAGGAGGAGGAGGAGGAGGAACCTGAGGCCATCAGGGTAGGCAGAAGGAGCCTCTCAAGAAACCATGGGAGAAGGATCATGAAGACAGGACGGTCCCTGGGCGGAAGCGTCAGATCCGGCAACCAGTCGAAGCGAAAGGATTCCTATCTCAATATTTCCAGGACACTGTGGGCCGCAGAAAACCAAGCCAGGTTCGCAGATACAATGGCCAACATTAAAAGACGACGTGCCTGGAGAGACACAGGTAAAAGAGCTACGGAGTAGATGATGGCAGGGAGGAGATAGAACAGGCTCCGATCGAGATCCCAAACAACGAGGGCAGGGAAAACAGCCAAGATCAGTGTGCAGACAAACAGACGAAAGAGTGGGCGGCCAACAAAACAGAAGTTCACAGAAAAGATCAGCAGTGGCAGCCAGAGGAATTCAAAGACCGTAAAGAAGCGAAGTGGATAGTCTGAAAAGACGCGTTGATAAAACAAAGCCGAATCAAAAAGGCCCGAAGTACCGGTGTGGATATTGGCAGTGAAGGCAAGGGTGATGCGCAGCAGCAAATAGAGGATTAAGCCGCTGAGGATGGGCCAACCTTCACGGACCACTGCAGTCATGGCCGCAACAAGGGATCGCGGAAGGTTTTGCCCAGATGGAAACAGGGTCTGAACAGACGTCCAATGAAAGATCAGCGACAATGGAATCAGGAAGAGAATGCGTTCGTCTGTCAGGCAGGAAAAGAAGACAAGCAGTGAAACGAGTGGCTTGTGACGACTGCACAAAGCTCCAAGCAGCAGCGAAACAGCCACGACATCGCCAAAGCGATAATCAAGGAATCCATATTGGCCAGCAAAACATGCCGCCACAGACCAGGTGGTCAGGGCAGCGACAACGCGGTCCTGTGTATGCCTGGCAACGACAAGAAAGCTTAAGAAGAAGATCGCAATACCGGCCAGATGAGAAGCCGCAACCAGAGTCCATAATCCAAAAGGGAAAAGCTGATGGACAAGCGGCAAAAAAGCACGGAATGTCAGCTTGTCCAGATGGGAGGCCATCCCAGCATTAAAACCGATATGAAGATCAGCTGACGGAAAGAAAGACTCAACCGGAACAGACTGGAAAGGATGTTGCAGCCACCAAGTTTTCGCCTGACCAAACGGTTGCTGCAGAAACTCGGACACCAACGGATAGTATGGGGGCGAGAAGAAGAAGCTGATGCCAATGGCCAATAACAGAACAAAAATGGGCCACAGCTTGCCCAGACGTGAGGCCAGCCGGTCAAGAATAACCAGAACCTGATCAGCAACGTGGTGCAGTGTGCCTGCTGGATGGTCCAATGTCGTCGTTCGAAGTAGTCTGTCAGGAAGATAGGGCTGGCACTCAGAAGGGCAATAGAAGGTTGCGATAGGGGAGCCAATAGACAGAATGGTTGGCCATAAGGAGCCAAACCAACATGACCGCAAGGGAAAAAAGAACCAGGAGCTGACTCCAATTGGCAGAGCTAAGACCGAAGATTCGTGTATCGGGAAGACGACTGCCGACGAAGAGTTGTAGAGGAATGAGGTAGAGGGCTAATCGATCTACAGCCGTTGAGGAGGCGATGGTGAAGAGGCCAATGGCGGCAACGAAGGCCAGGATGGCGATCAGAGTCCAAATCCTCTGCATGGCTGGTGGCAGGCGATAGTGGCGGCGAAAAGGGAGGAAAAGGGCAGCAGGTAGAAGGCAAAGCATGACACGAATCAGGGCACCTTGAGACTGGTATGCGGTATCGATATAACCCTGAGTATAATAATCAAGATCTTGCGCGAGCAAGGCGTTGTAGATTCCGTAGCCAGCACCTGCGAGAAGGACCAGTCGAATCATCTGACTGAAGCGCAGGGAAGGAGAGAGCGTGGATACCGGAAGAACCAAGAGCACTAGCACGGTGCGATGAAACGTGGCAGCGAGGCCGATCCACACAAGAAAACGCAGGAGCTGATCGCGCTGCAAGGCCAACAGCGCAAGCATTTCAAAGCCAATGGCTACGCCCTGACGGGAATAGCCCATGGCCACCACGATCACCAGATAAGGGAAAGCAAGCGTGAGGGCAAGCCAAGGACGGGGTTGGGCTCGGCTGAAGAGCACCAAGCCCAAAGAAAAGATCAGGCCACAGACAGTGTTGACAAAGTAAACTCCTCCACCGGTAATATTGGCAAACCAGTTCAACAGGGCATAACCCGGTTCATCCTCCAGAATCACCTCATTGAACGGGAGATCGGCCATACGGAGAAAATAGGGGAGATATCCCCCCCAATCGCCCCCGACTTGATCCCGCAGGCCGATGAGTAGAGTCAAGAAGATGAGCAGGCCGATTTGAGCAGCCGCCGATAGGCGGCGGGAGCCGCCAAAGCCCCCAAAAGCAAAAAATGCCCAAGAAACCAAATAAGGAACCATGTGGATGTGGCCTTCTAAAGGACTGGGGCAGAAAAATCAAAACATCAGCAATAGAGTCCGCCTGATAGGAGAGAGGGACTATGGCTGACTCGGCGCCAGAGAGCAAGGAAGAAGCTGCTGGCGTAGGGCCGCAGACAAACGGCTGGGGTCAGCCATGAGAAAGGCAGAGCCAGGGATGGATTGTTTGGGTTCAAGACAAACCACTCCAGGATTGGCTTTTGCAAGCGAGGGGATCAGGGCTGCAGCTCGATGGAAACCAAGCAAGGGGCGCTGAATTTTGAAATGATTCCATTGTGCGGATGCTCCAGGGTCAAGGTTGCGAATGGACAAGCCTGAAAAATAGTAATCCCCCCATTTCGAATAACCAAGAGCATCACAACCCATGCTGCAGAGGCTGGATTGACGAACAACGGCAGCCAAGGTCTTCCAATCCTGTTCCGGAGCACTTTTTAATTCGATTCGCTGTTCAGCCTTAACGAGCTGGGCCGCCAGCACAAGAATCGCAACCAAAGCAAAGCCAATTTTAAACTGGGGCCATCTGAGCGAGGCAAAGACAACTTGCACCAACTCGACAACAGCAAGTGTCGCCACAGGTACTATCGTAATAAAGTAACGAGGGAGAGAGAGAGGAGTATGAATATCAACAAGGATCATCACGCCAACAAAAGAAGAAAGCAGGAAGAGGAGATACGAGACCGACCGGAGAAGGGGAGTCTCGACTAGAGAGAACTGGCCGCGTAAAGCAAGCAGCAAGCAAGCAACAGCAAGCGGCAGAAAAAGAACAAGAAAGGGTGTTGTAACAAAAAGAACTTTCAAAGTACCAAAGACCGGGGAGACTTGAATCCAGAAATTTCCACCTGTTTGTGCCAGGACACTACTGTGAGAAAAGTGAAGTGACGGCCAGACTAGACACACTCCAAACAAAACCAGGTTGCGAAGCTTCTGCGCCCGATTCAGAAATACAAGGTTAGCGAGACCGATCAAAAAGACCAGAAACAGTCCAAAGTAATGGGTGAGGGAAAGAAGGAGAGCAAAAACATAAAAACAAGTCTCTGTATATGGAGGATGGCGATCAGACTTCGCCTTAACAACAGCCAGAGCGCTCGTAATCGTTAACGACGAAAGCAAAAGAAGCAGCGCATAGGGGCGAGATTCTTGAGCATAATAAGCAACTGTGGGCAGAGTGCCAAACAAGAAAACAGTGAAGACCGGCCAGACCCATCCGCCACGCTCATAAGACCTTACAAAGTATCCGACCACGGCCAATGCTGCAAAGGTACAGAGGAAACTGAAGAACCTTAGGGAGATTTCACTAATACCAAAAAACAATCCCCAGGCCTTGATGATCAGAAAGTAAAGTGGGGGAAAGTTATCTTGCATCAAATAAGACAACAATGAGCCACCAGACGCATTGAAGAGTGAAACCGTGGCGAGTTCATCCAGCCAGAATGAATAGGGTTTCAAGAGAGTTGCCGCATTCATTGCGGCAAGCAGGGTAATGGCACCAATCAGTAGCAAGTTTCCGGATCGTGAGTCAGGAAGTGATGATTTTTGCATGAAGAGTAAGCGGTTATGGACTTAGCGAGGCAACTTCTGTGATCGCTCGGTGCTCATGCCCATTCCAGACTTGAAAGCACGCAAAGCCGCCTTGACAGGCGCCGGGAGCGCCCCATAACCCAGCCTTTCTTTGATGATAACCTCAGCACGTTGACGATAGCCGCGTTTGCGAGAGTACGCGGTCAGAGATGGGGCGTAAACGGAGCGGTAATGGTCAAGTGTGGGAAGGGGTGGTTGGTCCAAACCAAAAAGAGAAAGCCAATGGGCTAAACGTTCACCGTGGGAGGGTCCAATCATCACGTCGTCGGCGAAGCAAGTGTTAGCCTCAGGCCTCTGGCGGAGTTGGGAACGGATGAGTCCTTCCTGATGTCGCAGAGATGGGTAGTTTCGTATGTCAAAGGTGATCATCACGCTGTAGAATCGGGCGAGGATATCACTAGCCAACCAGCTGCGAAGAATAGCGATTTCACCACCCTCGCAATTCAGTTTCGCCACAATCAGATCCCCATCAAGCAGGTGGTCACGCACCCAACAAGAGGCATCTTCCAGCTGCACGATTTCGGTGGAGGCATCGGGATCCCCCTGGAGCGTAGAAGCGGAGTCCAAGCCACTTCCGTAAAGGATGAGCTGCTGTTGGCCCTCGCCGAGACCAAAACGACAGATCTCAATGCGGCGGTCACCGCTGGCAATGGCGGAGAGGGCTGGAAAACAGGCGGATGAGGGCTCAAAAGCGATAATACGATCAAAGCCATAGATTGATTTGCTGACTTCCTGGAGCGTTTCTCCAGTGTGGGCGCCAATGTCGAGAAAGATCTTGCGCATCGCTAAGGTCTCAAGGTCAGGGGATACGGGATAGTGGCACAAAGAATACTCAAATGGGCCGGTCTATTACAAGATTGAGAGGGAGAAGGGAGAAAGCAGGGCAGCGATGGAATGACAATGAGAGATAAACCACCTCACTAAAAAAGAATTTCCATCCCTTCGCCCGACCACTATCATGTGAATGGTCTATTGATGAGAAGAATCCCCAAATTTTGAGGAACAACAATGGCTGGGGTGACAGGCTGTTTCTCTGAAGCCAGACTCGAGTCGATAAACAATCAGACACCATAGGTGTCTTGAAAGATTTTAAGATAACGGTCGCGGTTGGCCTGCACAGAATAGATGGCTTCAACTCGTTGCCGGCCAGCCATGCCCAGACGCCGGCGAAGCATTGGATCCAGAATCAACTGCTGGAGACGATCCAGCCACTCCTGGTCATCGCGTACAAGATAACCAGTATCATCATGGCGTACAACCCGATCATTACAACCAACATCACTGGCTACGACTGGGATGCCAAGAGCCATGTATTGAAGTGCTTTGAGGCCACTTTTTCCCTGTACCCAGTCGTCATCAGGGAGGGGATAGAGTCCTATGTCAATGCGTTGAAGAGTAGCCAGCTCCACGGAAGCGGACCAAGGTATCACTTCAACGCAAACTCCAGACATTGCAAAGGATGCGGGTCCCATCACCAATAACCGGAAAGGGAAGAGAAGTGCCAGCTGGGAGAGCACCCCATCGAGAAGATGCAGATAGGGGGCGGTAGAGTGGCTTCCACTCCATCCAATCACGAGCTCGCGATCATTGCTATATGGATTGCAAGGTTGATAGGTTGTGGTATCAATCGTGGAAGAGATATCTGTCGTCCAAGCGTTGTACCGACGGACCAGACGATCGAGAGTGGGTGTACATGTGATCACGTGCTGAGCCCGACGCATGAGCAGAAAGAAGCGCTCACTACTTTTCAACCGGCGCACTCGGGAATTGGCGTCGCTTGTCGGCAAGAGATGAACCATGTCATCGATGTCAAATACCACGGCGCGGGCCAACCGACAGGTCAGCCACTCCAGGAGAGGGGGACCGATGGGACACACATGGAGATGGATATAAACACCGTCAGCCCGTGCAATGCGTGGCAGCAGAAGAAAACGACGGACTATGGCCTGCAGGACACCATGAATCTTGAGGATGGTATGGCCATGCTTGTATAGGATGGAATAGGTAGGAAGAGAAAAGAATGGGTGAATGCTGAGGCAGTAACCACGAGATTCTAAATAGGGAATATATTGCTCATACTTGAGACGTTGAGAGGGGGCTGTATCCCGGGGATAAGGGCAGAGAATAAGGATGTGACGCGGATCAGCCATGAGCCTGAAGACTGCTCCACTCGCCAAAGAGGCTCAATTTATGGGAGACATAGTATTGGAATTCATCCGTATCAATGAACGTCTGATACCAGGGAAGATGGGATAGAGCATAGGGAAGCGGGAGTCGAACCGAGAGAGTGGAAAAGTGGCGACCAGGCCGGTAGAGAGAGAGGGTGGTGTCCGTGGTGCAAGCGACATGACCCGGATGGCGCCAAAGCAGAACTGTCGTAAGAAGGCGATAAGCGGGGTGAAGCATCAAGGCTTGCTCATGGGAAACGATTCGTTCCCGCTGCGCCACAGTGATATCGCTGGTGCGCAGGGGCAAGGACGTCTTGGCAGCGAAACGGTGAGTATTGAGAGCAGCAAAGAGTTTCTCGAGCCAGTCACTCGGGAGCGAATCAGGAAAGAAAAGATCAGCATCCGTCACCAGAAACGGCTCGTTGTTGCGGCGGAGTTGGCGAGACAAGCCAAAGCTGAGCCACGGTGCGTAGGGGCCAAAAGCCTGCTCAGCGGGAGCGAGGCGATGCCACACGCAACCCAATCCCTCCAGGCGACCAAGCTCGGCGAGGCAAGCGGGAGCCGAGCTTCCCGTATCGACCAGGGTGATGCGGGCAAGGGGGATGCCCTGCTGTTGGAAGGCCGCCACAAGGGACGGCAGGGGGGAATGGAGATCGCGAACCAGAATCAAGGCCTGGAGGCGGGAGGGTTCAAAGGGGACACGGCGCCGCCAAGGTGCAAGAAGAACAGACCAGGCAATCCAAAGAATGCGCAGCGGAGTGTTGACGCGAAACCAGAGAGGGCGGCAACGCTTCCATTCCTTAGAGGCGGTGGTGGCTGGAGTGCCCTGTGGTCGGCCCAGCGGAGCAACAGTCAAGGGGACTAAAAGTTGGAGGCCTTGCGACGGCCGGTGAAAAATCTAAAAGCATTGTAGGCAAGGCCCAACAAGCGCTCTCGATGTGGATAATCGGTGTACCAAAGAGGGGGAGCCTGCATGGCCGACTCCAACTCGTTAACACTATAGTCCAGCTTGCGCGCGACAAAGGCCACATCGTGGGCAACATCGAGGTCAGCCCAAGGGGGAATGCGGAGCTGCTCAAGCGCTTGCTCCCGAGTTAGACGCCGCAAACAGATATCTGCAGAGAGATAGCCACGGCGGTAGTCGATTCCGTGACGACGAGGGTGATAAATAAGCTGGCAGAAGCGGGTGAAGGTGGATTCACAATGCTTCCCGCCATAGCTCTGCCATCGGATCGCTTCCGTGAGCTCTCGTCGGGCCTCGTTCTTGTCGTAACAAAATTGGTTGAGGGGATAGAGCATGCGCAACCCATGCCAGAGACGGTCACTCAATTCCTGGCGAAAACCTAGCTTGATTGGCGAATAAAGGCGTCGATCCAGTCCGGCGTGTCTAAGGATCGACTCAGCGAAGCGGGAATCACGTACGTTATACATCCAGGCAGCGGGAAGGATGCCCTCTGTAGCCACATTGCCACCACTGAGAATCGCCCGAATACCGTGACGACGGGCGGTGCGGTGCAAAACAGCAAGGATGGCAATATCCGTAGGCAGCTCGATGTCAGGAACACCAGCGGAGATGAAGGCCCGTTGCACGACTTTGAAAGTGTTCCAGTGCAACACCTCAACCGTATAGTCAATACCAGGCAAGGAAATCACCTTGAGTACATTTTGGAGCGCAATTGGCGTGTCCCATCCATTATCCATGTGCACAGCAAGCACACGCAGACCAGCTCTCTGCGCAAGCAGCGCCGTAATCGAACTGTCCACGCCGCCACTCACTCCGACGACAACATCATGACTCGCAGAGGGCGGCCGGGACTGACGAAGGGACTCGAAAAGCTCTGCGAGACGATCCTCACGCTGAGCCCTGTCGGTATAGGCTGTAACGGACAAACGGTTGGCGAGAAAATCGGTGCAGTGGTTGCAAACCCCGTCGCTATCGAAGCGGATCCAAGGGTCTGAGGTATCCATCACACAACGCTGACAGGTCTGGGGGGTGCGAAGTGGGGCGTTGCTGATGGGGGTGGTCATCTCCAACCTTCCTCCAGGGCGGGCAAGCAACTCTGAAGCCAGGCGCTGATATGGGGATAATTGAGCAACACCTGATGAGAATGCGGAGCATAGGCAAAGAGGCTTCCAGCGGCAACTCCAGAAAGAGGAGAGGAGGAAAGAAGAGCTTCAATATGGTCTCTTTCACCACAACCACCAAGAGCCGCCAAGGGGATGGTGAGCTGATCGTTGAGATGGGCGAGGAGAGAGACATCAAAGCCGGACCGAGTGCCCTCGCGGCGAGTGTCGTAGATCAGAATCTCCCCAGCGCCAGCAGATTGACAGGCCAGGGCAAGGGGAACCAGAGGCTGGCCGGGGTTGGTGGGGCCGGGCCGGCCGAAACAGGCCAAGGGTCCTTCCAATCCTGGATAGATATTGAGAACCACGGTGATGGTCGAGGAGCCGAAGCGGGCGACTGCCTCCTCCAAAAAGCTCAAGTCACGCCTTAGGGCAGCGCTCAGTACAACCTTCTCCACGCCAAGGCTCAGTAAATCATGAATCTCAGTGAGGCTGTGGATGCCACCTCCCACGGAGAGGGGGACACTGGTGAAACGGGCCAGGGCTTCAACAAAACGGAGAGGAATGGAGCGGCTTTCTGGGGTGGCATCAATATCAAGCACCAACAGCTCATCCACCTCGTAACCACTGAACACATAGGCCGCATTGAGGGGATCACCAAGGTAGTGCCGCTGCGCAAAGGAGGTGGTTTTCACAAGATGGAGGTCGCGGTCCACGAGCAGGGCGACGATCAAGCGTGGACTCAGCACGCCGATAGCCTCAGGAAGTTTCGCAGGAGCTGCAGGCCTTGGGAACGGCTCTTCTCAGGATGAAACTGCACAGCGTTAATGGAGCCTTGCTGGACAAGGCCAAGCCAGCCTTGATCATGAGTGTAATAGCCCGTCTGTGCTGCCAAGACCGGCGAGGGAGATACAGCATAGGCGTTCGCGAAATAAAAACGGCGCCGATGCGGAGGGATGCCAGTCAGCAGGGTGGGCTCATTGTCGGTGGTGGAGAGGGTGTTCCAGCCAAGGTGGGGGACCTTGTAGCGGCGCGGGTTGGCCGGAGTGATGCGAATGGTGTGGAGAGGCAGCAAACCAAGCCCAGGACTGCCTGGGGCCTCCTCACTGGCCAGGGTGAGCAGTTGAAAGCCAAGACAGATCCCCAGACAAGGGAGGCCGCTCTGAAGAAGTTGGCGAATCTCCGGGCCAAGGCCTGAGTCGGCCAAGGCCCTGCTGGCAGGCCCGAAATGTCCAACCCCCGGGAGCACCAAGGCCTCGGCCGCACCAAGATCGGCAGGCGTGGAGGCGAGAAAGGCACGGGAACCAATGGCGGCGAAGGCCTGGTCAAGGGAGGCAATATTGCCAGTGCCGTAATCAACGATAGCAACCGACTTTATCAAGGCGAAACAAACCTAAGGATAGAATGATAGGCGAGGC
The DNA here is from genome assembly GCA_046340515.1 of Cyanobacteriota bacterium. Classification (GTDB taxonomy): domain Bacteria; phylum Cyanobacteriota; class Cyanobacteriia; order PCC-6307; family Cyanobiaceae; genus Cyanobium. The sequence continues at coordinate 31,216 of JBKDTB010000216.1, forward strand.
AAGACGATTTGAAGCAGATGAGACCGATCAGGACTTCGAGCGAAGCCAGTAGTACCACTCGGTAAAGAACGGACGGGGACGACCGAGCTCCTGGAGCATGCGGCGCCGCTCACGATAGTGGAGTTGCAAAAGATTGGTGTTGCTGCTGATACCACCATCTTGAAAAGAAATAAGCGGCACCGGGATGTACGCCGAATGGCGGAAGAAATCGTGCTCAGCAAAGAACTTGTGATCCGCACAAATACGGTAGCTTTCATCAAAGCGATGCCCCTTTTGAAAGAGACGTGAGGTTATAAAGACACTCGTAGGATAATCCGTGACTCCCCGCAGCCAGTGATTCCACCTTCTTTCGCGGTAGGTCGCCCAATTGGGCTGAGGGTGAGGAGCCTCGGTATCCGCAAAGAGAAAAGTGTACGTCGCTAGCGCAGGATTGGCATGAATGGCCTCAGAGACATCACTGAGAGCTTCTGACGACAGCAAGAAGTCGTCTGATCCAAGAAAAAGGATCCATTCGCCTCGCGCCGCATCAACACCTCGATTCCAGGCTTGATAAAGGCCACTATCTGGGGCTGAACAAACAATTCTCAGCGGATAGCTGTGGCGAAAGCGCTCCACGATCGCCAAGGTGCCATCTCGGGAAGCACCATCCGCAATGAGATGCTCAAAACTGGTATGGGTTTGGGAGGCCACACTTTCCAGGCAGCGCTCCAGGGTGGAGGCCGAATTAAGGGTGGAAGTAATGATGGTGAACTGGGGATTCATCACGAACCGCCCCAAGGTTTGGCGATCAGCCATTCCATCCACTGACCACGATTTTCAGATACCAACAGCCAGCGTTCGTTGTCATGGAGGTGGCGAAGGATGTCAAATTGTCCTGGATCCCGTGGCCCCTGTCCCACGGTCCAGGTCTCGTGAGTGGAACGGAATCGATCCCGAAGGTTGTTGACCGCTGAAGGGCCAGCGGGGTGGGCAAACGGATGGAGCTCAACAACAAAGAATGCGTGGTTGAAGTGACGAATAACAGCGTGAGTTAGCAAGTCGAATTCTCCACCCTCAATATCCATCAAGATAAAAGCATTATTACGACAAGCCAGTGGAAGGGAGGCAAGCGACTCTGACGTGGCAGCTCCATGAAGAGTGACGGCTGCGGAAACTTGATTCAACTCCGCAAGATAGCGAATATTCAATCTGGAGCGATCGACAACTTCAAAAGCATGACAATGTTCAAAGAGATGTTTGAGCATACAGCCAACAGCGTAGTAGCCATCGGCCGCACCAACATCAATCAAGCAGGCATAGGATTCGCCATACGTGGAAATGATATCTTGCACTTCCTGCTCGTACGTACCGAGCAGATGGCTGGCACGATCACCGGTTCCCCATGTTGCTTGGGGCTGCATGATGAGACCGGTAAACAGTCCAGCAATAACTGTATGATTAAGTTGGCAAGACAAATCACGAGCCAAACGGGCGCGCAACTCACCAGGGGTCTCAGGCGGAGAAACAAGAAAATTAAATCTTGCCAAGATATAGGTGAGCGTCGATCGCAGCCCCTTATCCCGCAAATAGGAGAAGACTTTGTTCAGCATGCCGTCTTTTTATTGACCACGAACAGCTCTTCAAGACAGGACGATAAGAAGAAAGAGATCACCGATAAAGAGGGAAGATTCTGTGTTGCGGACAGAGGAGAGGGATGAGGTTTTGTGCGAGATTCTGCGAAGTGACAAGAGAAGCCTTGATCAGCACACGTCACAACGGGAAGACGACAGTAGAAGAGGCGAAGATTGAAAGGAACATCAGGCGATAAAAACAAGGCGCCAAAAGATGAAGTCAACACAAAACTCCCATTTAACGATGCAGAGGCTCCAAATAGTTAGTCTATAGCAAAACAATTGATCAGCAGCGGCGCAGGCTTAAGTATCTCACGACAAACATGAAGGAAGGATCATTGAATTGTAGCCAAAGAAAGACGGGCCTGGGGTAAATTTTTTCACAAACAACATATGTAGATCGACAATTCGATCATGCAAGAGTATTGAGCAGCACGACACAAGCAAAGAATTCCGGCAAGGCATTCCTCTGGGAATCAACAGAGAACACATAGCGGGATAAAACAATTTTCCCCACAAAGGAAAACCTATGTGACATAGCTTTTCATACCGGAAAGCCAGGACAATATCATAAATGCAGCCATGGCAGAAGACATGGCGAGGTAGATTCCAAAAAGACTGGCTCGCCTGCCAATGAGATCTAAAACCCCTACAAATAATGGCATTTGCCAAAAAAGATATCTAGGCATGGACGCCAGAGATGTTGCAAGGGGAATCAGGATGGCTGCCGCAAGAAAAACAGAGTGCGCCGAAAACTTGCGAAACCAAAGCCAAATAGATACAAAAACAGCAAACAATGCCGTGAGGGCATAGATCGCACCCCAGCCACCGGAACGAAGACCCGCAGTCAAAACCAGAACAGGGTTGGACATCGTACGTCCCCAGGCAGCCTGGATATGCATGAAGGCAAAAGGATCTCCTGTACGTAAATATAAGATCCACATGAATGCAACCAGGCCAACCGGACAGAGCAGCAGGCCTAGTAAATACTTCTTCTTGATATTAATGGTGTCCATCTGGGCAGACTTCCAACGCATCAAGAAGGGAAGGATAAATATGATACCAACAACTCGCACGGCAGAAAGGAAGCCTCCCAGAACTCCGGCCAGGATCCACTGACGACGCTCCAAACAGAAAAAGGCAAGAGTTGTGAGAAGAGAGTAGAGAGTTTCGGTATAGCCTGTATGGGCATAAATAATGGCTGGATTAAAAGTGAGCAGCAGACCAGCTCGAATTCCAAAGCCAGCACCAAAAAGGCGCTGAGCATACAGCATGAAAAAGTATATCGTTGGCAGAAGCAGTAGTTTGCTTGTAAAGAGAAGCGATCTCTCTGGAGTCAGACCAAAGAGGATAGACAAGCACTTTGCCAAGAGAGGAAACAAAGGGAAGAAAGCCCAATTTGCAGCCTTGTCAGGAATGATTGGCTGCGAAGATGCCTGATAGCCAGATGTCATGATGGTTCGATACCATATACAATCCCATTTACAGGCCAGAGCCTTGCCGCTGAACTCCAAAACAGAGAATTTGGCAAGCACTGCCACCATTAGAAGGCTGCAAAGGAAAAGCAGCAGGGCATAGGCAAGAAATGTGAATTGGGATCTAAGATTTTGAGTGGTCATTTTCAGGCAGGTAGACTTCGAATCGATTATTGGTCGAAGATGCTCGTCTGAGGAAGACATTCAGGAGGCTAGACTTCGATTAGGTCAAAGAGTTGATTGACAAAGGCATTCCAGCTAAAATGTTGAACAGCCTGATGAGCGGCCTGCTGTTGTTGGGCCAGACGTGCTGGATTCTGAAGCATGCCGGTTATGGCTTCGACGAGACCATCTGGGGTCAGATTCCGCAAGTAGGTGCCGAAGGGTATGTCTTCACCAAACATTGCCTCGAATTCAGCATATGGAGGCGTGAGTACAGCTGAATAGCGATGCATGGCTTCCACAGTCGCAGAGAAACCTCCCCAGCGCTCACTGGCATTGATAATCAGATCCGCATTATTCAGCAATTCGTAGTAGCGTCTTCTTTGGATCGGATCAGCTTTGCTGAGATACCCATGAAAACATGTGGCTTGTCCAGATGGGCTGGAGGCCGGGTATTTCGCTGGATCCATGCCAATCACATCAAGTCGTACTGGAACATGCGAGAGTATGAAGGGCAGAGCTTGCAACAACAATTCCAATCCTTCACGGTAGCGTGGACGTCCAATGAACAGAAGGTTCCAGGGAACATGAGAGCACAATGCAGGTGCTTCCGCCGGGGCAGGAGGAGCCAGGGGATGGTCGTTAATCACATGGCCAAGAAAGCGGAAGTGCCCACCCGGAATCTGGCGTTGGAGACGAGCGGCGGATTCGGGGAAGAGGAGCACAGCCAAGGTCGCACGCTCCATGGCAGCGCTGTCGCGAGAGATCGTGGCCCATTCAGATCGATCAGGCACACGACCAAGGCGAGTAGTGATATAGTGATGATAGCTCCAGTCACTGAGCAATACCACTGGAGTTGTGGTAATTGTAGGAGCAAAACTGATGGATAGATTGATTAAAAGACAGCCGGGTCCGCCAAAGCGTCTTACAGCTTGATTCAGGCGGAGGGTAGTGAGCCAGTGATTGGTGGCAGAGCGATAAAAATCAATACTGGTGTCCCAGTGGCACAATTTGTGTCGAGGACCAAAGGTGTAACGCCACAAGCGTTTGATCCATACGGGCTGGGAAAGATCAAGGCGAATCAGTTCAATCCGACGGCGATCAAGCTCCTCCCCAAGGAGAAAGGGGATATTAGACCAGAGATCAATATCTCGCGAATCTCCATCAGCGCAGAGGATTACACGATGAATGGCTCTTGTCATGAACCTGGAAAAAACCACCGGACCGCTGACAGTGCCTTAGCCAAGAACCTACGGAATGGATTCAACCGCTGCTTCATAAGTGCCATGTAGTGCGTCGAAAAAGAGCGAAGCTTATGATCAGGCCAGCGGCTGGCTTCCGACAAAAGAACCTTGTCATAAGGCAAATGAAGAAGAAAACAAGTGGCACTCCAGGCATAGGGTCTCTGGGGATGAGCCACATCCGTGCTCCAGTATCTAGAAATAACGCCAAGACTACCGACATCAGCAATGTTCTCAGCACGCCTTCTAAGCCGCTCCAAGGCAGGGGTAACAATCGCCTCATCACTTGTATGGTGCAGTGAATGGATATTTGCAACATACGCATCAACAGTATAATCTATTTCGGTGCAAAGTCGTTCAAAAAATGCGGGTGTACCGCCAATCAGCTCTCCGCCATACCATCGACCTTCACTAGCAATACCAGCGAGACGCGTGAGATCACTAATAATTACCTCGTGGCCATAAGCAGGAATCACCTGATCTGAAACATCGTAGACAATAGGAATCTCAGCATCGATCAGATTACGGAGAGAGAGTGGGAGGGGATGAATGCAGATGACATCAAGATCGCACAGGATATGGTAGCCACCTACAGAATCAGCGAAAAAGCGAAAAACGTCAATCTTGTGATGAGCAGAATAGAAGTTTGTACCGGATGGAATCTGGAGAGAGAAAGAGATCTCCTGACAGTGCATAAATCCAGGCAGATCGCCGAGAAGCTGAATTGAATTGGTTAGCAAGGTGAACGGAAGACCTGCAAAGGAAAGAGACCGTGCAAGCGTCACTGCATTACTCTTATAAATAGACCGTTGGTGCTCAAAGTCTTTAATGCCAACATTCATAGCAGTTTTCTCACTGCTATTAAGGTGAAGTAAGCCGTAGAAGTGAATGTTGGCAGCCATCAGATCCCCGGCATCGCTTGAAAACCGCGTCTGAGGCGGCGGACAGCCCTCTGGGTTAGGGAGGGCGGGGCCCAATCCATGGGATCTAAGTGTTGGATTGTGTGGCGATCAAGGCCATCAATGAAGCGGAATAGGCGGAAAGGCTTGTGGTAGTGAGCAAAGGCGGAAGCCATGGGTCCGCCGATGACGACACCGCGAAAGCGAGGATCAACCTCACGACGAATGATCGCCAACTTGGCTTGATTCACCAGGAGAAGCCCGCTGTGTGGATTCTCATGCTCCTGCACCTGGCGTCCTTGAAAGGGTACAGGCTCCCCAATCCGACGTCGGACGACCGCCAGGTCGATGCAGAAGGGGACCTGCCCTGAGGGATATTCAACTCGATTCGGATGAAGAATCCAGCGTTGAGCGGAAGTGTTAGCAAATTGATCGTCGAACAAGCTCACATTATGAAACACATCAGGGATCAAGAGAAGATCATCCTCAATCACCAAGAAATAGTCATATTGATCCGAGAAGTCATGAAGTAATTGGAGGGCTTCAAAGACGAGATACTGGGGGTTGTCGGTGTGATCCTTGAGATCGAGATCAAGGGGCACAAGGCTAAACCCATCATGACCACAGACCCGCACATCCACATCTCGCAACGCGCGAAGAGAAAAAAGGGCACGTTCCACGATCAGGCGACGCACGCAAGGCTCTTGGCTGCGGGATCGACCTCCGAAAGGGCCCTGAGGATTGAAATAGTGGATGAACAGGCAGAGGCAGCGCATGAAGTCAGCTTGAAACCTCAGTTCGTGGTGGCAAAGCGGCCCAGAGATCACCCCTTGTAAGCCATGGATATCGATCAAAATAAGTTCTATATCCTTGTGCCGCTAGGATCTCAAGCATCACGGCCCTATCATCCTCGCGAAAGTTGTGCTCTACCGTTAACACACTAGGCTTATTAATGTTAGCCCAATCAAGGGTCTGAATGATAGGGAGTTCGGCGCCCTCAACGTCCAGCGAAAAGTAATCATAGGCGGTGGCAGCCAGCACAGTGTTTAGGGATTCAGAGGTAACATTGACAAAGGATCTGGACTGGAGGCGTGCTTCGGAATGCATGTCAGATCCTTCATAGCCGTGAATAGCGGAAAGCTGATCTAATTGTCTAAGCCTATAACGCTTATCAGACAGGCCTTCCGGAGAGATGCATGTGTTCCGACAGACACTCCTTGGACGCGATTGCCTGAGTATTTGAAACTGTTCTGGATCTGGCTCCAGCAGCAATCCTTGCCATCCATGATGACGTTCCAAAGAAAAGGTATTCGAGTGAGTAAAACCATCCGCTCCTCCTATCTCCAGAAAAGTCCCACCCTTTAAAAGGTTTGAAACCCAGAGGACAAAGACATCCTGAGACCATTGGCTGGAACTACCTGGCCAATGCAAACGATAGAATTCAAGAAAGTGATTAAGTTCAGGATCTTGGTTGGCACAAGCTTGGTAGCTTGGGCTGGAAAAAACCTCCAGCGCAGCCTTATGACCATTAATGGTAGCCACTTGCTGGGCATACGTGCTCAACTGGATGACTTCCAGCTTTTGTCGACGCAGCACCTTCTTGACTAATGAGACCAAGCCTCGGGGAGAAGTGTGCATGGATCTAAGAATTAGTCATGGATGCATTGGCTTCATTCACCAGTCTAGAAATCGTTCCGGCATGAATCGCATGGGAGAAGTGTTCAAGAATCTCATTCCAGTTAGAGGCAACGTGATCAGGCCTGCTTGTTTCTGATATGTTATTATAAAGGCGCATACCACTCAAGCCAACTGTTCTTTTTCCCGAAACCGGGCAAAACAAGACTTTGTATCCGGAAAGCCAGGAACGAAAAGCATTGTAATCATCATCATACTGATAGGGCTCAAGAAATGAGGGAAAGAAACCCAACTGCAGGGCAACATCTACATCAATTATTTGTGGTGCACGGGAAACCGTCGCAGCATACACTCTTGGCAAACCAAACGTGGGATTGACGGGCTGGCTGACAATCATTCGTTGATAAGAGCCCAAGGACCAACAAGGTGGTGTTGCTGTCTGATCAATGGTAAATCTTGTTGTGCAGTAAGCAGCATCTGCCTGATTATAGGTAAAGTCAGGATCGAGGTCACAGCCTGAACAACCGCCTACAATTGAAATATTATCAGACTTCATGAACTGAAGACTTGAAGAAATCCAGGTAAACAGGGTGTTTTCATAGATATCATCATCTTGCAAAAGAACAGCATATTGACAGCCAAGAGATTTTGCCATGTGAAGACCGAGGCGGTAGTTCGCAATTTCATGTCGGTCGTTGGCAGAAATGACAAAATGGCTGGCGCCCGGAAGAAGATTATGGGCGACCTGCGATGTAGAGTCGATGCAGCCGTCGGCAAAGACGATGATGTTTTGGCAATGATTTTCAATAAACGGGGACAGGACGGGGAAGCAATTTCGCTTTTTATTAAAGAACTGGAAGATAAAGACGACGTCGGGAAAAACATTGTATAGAGCTTGAACAGTTTGCAAGTGTTTAACATGATCCCTCACAGCGCGGACATGGGGAGCTGCAAGGATGCGAGAGAAACGCCGTCGAATGACCATGGATCTGGGGTGTTGGGATGAATGTCTCAGGCCAGGAATTAGATTTGGTTCTTTCTCATGTCAATGATTTACTGGTCTTATGGCTGAATCCATGGGAATAAAGGGATTGTGCCAGCACGCGATGAATGGTGTGGGATAGTGACGTGATATGCCGATCTAGGGTGTGATGTCTCATGGCATGATCTCGGGCAGCAACTCCCTGTTTTGCAGCGAGGCTGGGATCAAGGGCAAGCCTGATCATGGCGTCCGCCATCCCCTCTTCATCCCCTTCTGCGACCAAGTAGCCAGTCTGCCCATCAATAACAACAGCAGGTATACCGGCATGACGAGTGGACACCACAGGAACGCCAGCCATCTGGGCCTCCATAAGAGAAACTGGGGTCCCTTCCTGATCGCCACTGGTGCAACGCAGAGAGTGCTGCACAACGGCACGCGCTTGTCGCAACTGCGCTTGAACGGTGGAGTGGCTGCAGGCTCCAAGAAAAGAGATGACGTCCAAAAGGCCGAGCTTTTCAGCTAGGGCTTTGCTGTCAGCAAGCAAAGGACCAGTTCCAATCATCGTCAGCCGTGCCTCAGGCACCACCTGGAGCACACGAGCAAACGCACGAATCGTTTGCATGGGACCCTTTTTGCTGACGAAACGGCCAACGGCTAAAAAATGGGGTTCTGCATCAGCTGGATTCGCTGCAGGAAAGAATGCAGGGTCAACCCCACAGGAATTCACAACCAGACGTTCAGGTGGAGCACCGAGCTGAATGAGCTGCTGCCGCATTGGCTCAGAGACGACCACCAAGGCTGAAGCGATAGAAAAAAGCTCCTTGTAGAGCGAGTTATGAAGATCAAGAGTGACTTGCTGATAGGCGTCAAAGCCGTGAAAAATCACGACCAGGGGGATGCGAGCCAAAGAACAGGCCGGTGCAATGTTGGCGCCAAGCGGGCCATATTCAGCTAGAACAGCACAAGCTCCTGTGTTTCTGAGCCATTGAGCCAATTCACGATGAAGCCAAGATGTGGTGGCACGGGTGAGATTTCTAAGCTTCAAGCGGTCGGCCAGGAGGCGAAGAGTTCCAGGCAAGAAAGCCACCCATCGACCATCTGCGGTTCGATAAGGCGCTCGCCAACGAAAAAGGGAAATGACCGCGAACGGCAAATACTCCCGGTGCGCACGAATGAAGGTTTCAGAAGTTGCGGCAGGTTCTGGACTAAGATGAATAATTCTCTGCAAGGCTGTCATTTAGTCGCTTCCACGACCAGAGATTCCAGGCGACGAGCCTCTGTATCAATGAGCAAGGTTGGATTACGGCCACGCGAAAACTCACAACGTTGAATATGGCTAAAAGAACAAGTTCGAAGCAGAAGAGCCAAACAATCATAATCGTAAGCATATCGGTGCCCATAATTACGAAAGATGGCGTTAACGGGCATGATGGGAGAGAAGAAACTCTGATTCACTTGCGAAGGTTGACCATCTGGAAAAGTGGGCTGCATCCCAACTTTCCATTCACAATATAACCGTATGTAGAGCTCTGCATCCGGCACGACGATGCGAAGAGTCGCTCCAGGCTTGAGGATTCGGTAGAGATCAAGAAGCAGCCGTTGCGCACCACCAAAACTCAGATGTTCCAAGCAATGTTCCGTGAAAACTCCCTCGATTGAGGAAGGTGGGAACGGCAACGCATTGGTCTCTAGATCCCAACAAAGATCGACCCCAGGAACCCAATTGTAATCTAGATTAATAAAAGCAGGGTTGTGCTGTTCGCCGCAGCCAATATTGAGAAAAGGCTTTGCGATGAGCCATTTCCTCCTAAACTGAAGTGGATTACCACGAATAGCATTGGAATATATGCGCTGGACTTTTGAATAACTGGTCAGGGATCTTGAGAACGAGAGCTTGGTGTGTCGGAAGTCCACTGGAGAGATGACTGGCGGGAACAAATGCTTAAGGAATCAACCGGTTGTAGAGGCACCGGTACTGTTCACTCACGACGGACTCGGCCCATGTTCGCTGAGCCTTATCCCTGGCAGCATGGCCTAGGGCGGCACATCGCTGGGGATCCTGCAACACCCACTCAATACACGAAGAAAGGGAAACTGGTTCGAAGGGATCAGCCAATCTGCCGGTCAGACCATCATCAACAATATCTCTCAAACCACTCGTGTTGAAGGCGACAACAGGAACGCCACAAGCATGGGCTTCTGCAGCCGTAAGCCCGAATGCCTCCACACGGGAGGGCATTACTAGAAGGTCGGCAGCGGAATATGCAAGCCGCAGAGAGACATCATCATGAAACCTTCCGAGAAAGTGATATGTAAATGGATAGGGACTGAGAGAAGAGGAGAGACGTTGACCAAAAACAGCTAGACTTAGAGAGTCAGGATCTCCGACGCGTTCTTTCAGGAGATGGAGAGCTTGGAGCAGAAGCTGTGCACCCTTATTGGGGTTGGAAGAACCCATATCAACACCAAACAGAATGATTTTTGTGTCCTGCGGCAAATGAAGGGCTTGTCGCGCTGCCATCTTGTCGATTGGGGTCCATTGGCCCGTATCCAGTGGATGGGGGATCACATCCACTGGCCAGCCGCGCATCAAGGCACTTTGTTGCACCCCGTCAGCCAGCCAACGGCTCGGGGCAACGACTTGGAAAGGGTGTCGCCAAGACCGCTTCTTTCGTTCCCATGTCTGCCGATTAAGATCAGGTCCCTTTTCATTCAGGGGACGATTGTAGTGGCTGTACCCCTCCCGAAATCGATAGTCACCAGAATTAGAAAGAGAAGCATAATGCTCCGCTCCACAGAAAGCCCATTGGTCGTGTAAAGTCCAGATAATAGGTTTACGGATACGGGCTATCTCTTCGATAGAAATCAGACAGCCTCCACACCAATGAAGGTGAACGATGTCTGCGCTTGAGTGATTAATGTCTTCTGGACAGCCAATACCAGGGTAGCCAAAGGAATGGTAAAGATAGGGATCGCCACGAAACTGTCTGTTGATAAAAGAATTTAGTTTGTCCCGGATCTTTGCAGCAATGCGAGAAGCCTTCGTGGGATAACCTGTAATTAGCCCAGGGACAGCCGAATCTCCTTCCAAGCAGCGGATACGACTTTGAAGCGTGGAATCGGTATGTTTTAACAGGCTCAAATGTATGCGTGTTGCTGCACGGCCAGCTCCACCTTGAAGGCCAGGAATTAGATGTAGGATTTCCAGGCCATTCTCCATGAACGTCAAATCTTGAAATGGGAAAGATTTTCCCAGCTTTGCTGAAGAAATCTCCAAAGATGGCGCAGCAAGCGCTTCAGGGGGGAAGAACCTGAACCCAAATAGTGAGAATAGAATAAGAATTCATCTGCAAGGAGATCAGGCATCACAACCGGAGGATGAGACAGTTGGCCAATCGCATGCGTCTGAAAGCTCAGATGGATGGCATCACTCCCCGTCATGTGACTTGCATCCGCACCAAATCCTATATTTTGCACCAAATTGACATTGGGAGAGATGGACAAGGCATGATTGGAGACCAGAGCATACTGCCATTGATAATCCCACCAAGTAGCTGTATGGCGACATTGATGGGTCCGCTCCCAAATCAATCTCCAATAGCGACGTTCAACCGGATCCGAGAAATGTGATTGGAAGAGCGAGCTGCTACGCAAGAGGGGCCAACTTGAAAGCTGGGGGTCAAAATATTTCCAGCGGGTGCGCCAAGTTGCCCAGCCCCAGCAGTTAACATAGCGACTAAAATAGTAACTTGCCTGCCCCCTCAAGCGGCCATTCTGAAAGTTGTTACCGCTAATACACCACACACGGTTATCATTTCGGTACCGAGATAACAGCGTGTCGCAGTAAGAGAAAAAATCCGGATGGGGTACACAGTCGTCTTCGAGAATAATACCTGCTTCTTCATGTTCAAAAAACCAGCTTATAGCCGAAATGGGTCCCAGTCGACATCCTTGGTTGACACTTGAGTAGAGCCGTTGAATCGCGCAGGGCCAATCAACAGATTGCTCAAAGAGCTGGCGGGTAGAAGCCACCTGATCCGCCTCCCCTGGGTGTTCTTGGCGAGGACCATCTGAGGCCACATATAAGAAGCGTGGAGCCACTGGGCGGATGGCATCCAAAACTTTCCTGAGCGTATCCTGACGGCGCCAGATGATAAGAAGAACAGGAATATGCACGAGCAGACAAAGACTTTTCTAATGTCAAACGAAACAAATGCAGGACAGGAGCACAACCTTCCCTGCGGGAAAGGAAAAGAAGTAATTACACTAAAGGCTATATCTTGGCAAAGATAACATCAACCTGTGCGAGCCTGCCGCTATCCGTGGGAATGGGATTATAAATTCCATGGAGGTCGAAGCCAGCCGAGTAGAAAACAGTCAAAGCGTCATCAAATCGCTTTTGTTCACAGTATGTAGGCTGCAGAATTATCTCTGTATAGACAGTGTCTATTTGCCCCCTTTTGCAAGCCTCTAATGCCCCTTGCATCACTCTATACTCAGCACCTTGAACATCAAGCTTTAAGATGTTAATCTTAGAATTCCCTGATCGGCGAGGAAAGAGTCAAGAGTTCGGAACTCAGCCATGATTTTATTTTGCGTTTCCAACAATCCTTCCCCCCATGTTTGAGCATAACGATCATCCGAGTCAAGAAGAGAATTTGTAGCTGAACTTGAGTTGGAACAGAATGGAAGTACAGAATTCTGATCACTCAAACCGAGATTAAAAGTTTTTATGCCTGAGTCAAGATCGGTCGCTAAACAAAGACGAGAAAAGGAGGCCGGAAAAGGCTCCAATGAATAAATAGTCGCGGAGGGGAAGACTTTTCTGAAGGCTAACGCAGTCTGACCTTCGTGAGCACCCACATCAAAGATGATTGGTGAGGAGACATCTCGACAGAGAAATGAGAGAACGTCAAAAGGATCCCCAGAAGGAATCATCGAGTCACGTCGGGCGACTTGATAACCCAGCTTATTTACAAGATTCTGAATGATCTTTTTCAAGGTTGTGAAATGAGATAATGGCACTTTTGCACGAAACGAAACAAGTCGGAACGGGGACCTCTAAGGACACGGACAATACCTGATCAAGGCTTCGATGCCGATCTTGCAATCAATCCTGTAATCATCATTCCCTCTTCGAAACAAGTAAAGTCGGGCTCATAGCTGAGCCGCAAAAGGCTCCATATTGGATAGATCAGCCACGTGAGGGGCAATCTGAGCCATCGATTCATCGGGCGACGTCTGACCCAAAGGGCGAGAATCTGGGCCAAGCTACGATCATATCCGCCAAGAGGTCGCAAATCTTGCACGCAAAATCCTGCAGATTCCAAGAGGTGACGCAGGGCAAAGGGGGTGTAGCGACACCAATCGTAGGGTACCTCATGGAGGGGCCAGAGGAAAGGCACCGTTAGTACCAGAGTGCCACCAGGTTTGAGGACGCGATGCACCTCGGTCAGCAAAAGGATGGGATCAGGACAATGCTCGAGAACTTCAGTACACAGTGCGCAATCAACTGTGGCATCAGCAAGGGGAATGCGATCATTTTCCCAGTAAAGATTGGGTGGCGTTTGTTGTGCACGTTCTCCAAGGCGATCGAGGCCGATGTAGGAGGTGACCTGGAAGGGGGGGGTGAGCAGCAGAGATCGATAGGGCATGTCCCCACAACCCACATCAAGGCAAAGGCCGCGCAAGTGATGAGCATTGCTACGGAGAGCATCGAGGATGGTCTGTCGAGCTATGTAACGGTCGATATGGGCCGGTGAGGCCGAGGGCTGTAGAAAGGGATCTCTCAACGGGAGCAAAGGTAAAAACCAATAAGCTCGTCAATGCCGGATTGGGTTGTCATGAATCGATCTCTCACTAACTGGCCTTGCTGTCTGCAGAATGAGGCTGGATCTGCCTTAAGAGCAAGGCTGCGCTCAACCAACTGCTGCGGGCGGGTACAAATCAGGGATGCGAGCTCGGGATCCGGTTGGGAGATACTTGCACGGGCATCAACTTCAAGGAACAACGTTGGCAACCCTGCCGCCATGGATTCGATCCCTGCGTAGCCAATATGGCTGCTGAGGGAAATCATCCATACCAGATCCACACTGCTGCGGTAAGGATCCTCCGCCGGGCTCGGAACGGGCTCAGCAAAGGACACCGCGTTTCTCAATCCAAGGCGCTCAATTTGGGCCAGAAGGCGTTGGTGATAGGCGGAATCCTCGATGTGACCAGCAATTCGAAGCGAGCAATCTGTTTGCTCATGGAGAAGGGAAAAAGCATCGATGAGCTGATCAATAAGACGCATGGGCGAAATACGCGAGTAATGGCTAATTCGCAGCGTTCTATTATTACCAGGGTGGGTTGTTTCAGGATCATGAAAATGATCAGGACAAAGCCGAACAAGCCATGTGATTGTTTTATCAACGGTAAGCTTTAAGGGTAGCTGGTCGATCTGGCTAGGATGCATGAAGATCAAATTCAGTCTTGGATGGCGCAATAACCGGTAATGCGCAAAGTCAGTTCGCTGGGCCAAGTGTTCCATCAGATGAAAACAGAGCCTCTGTCGCGGATGTAAATTGGGAAGAAGTAAATCGGCAACGAAAAACTCAGCGCATACTACAGTGTCAAAATCGGCGAGCTGTCGGTAGAAACTCTGATTAAGCTTTCGCTCAAGATAATGACGACTCAACCAGTCATGGAGACGAGAGATCAGGCTTGGATCATTCTTGCGCTGGAAGACATAGGGTGCATTGATGACGGATATGTCAGCTTGCTGGATTTCTGGAAGGAATGTACCCCATGCATCACGCGGAGCATCGATTAAAAAGAGCGTGCACTCTAGTTCTGGTCGAAAAAGACGAATTCCCTTGAGGATTTCGACAAGATGCCGTTGGGAACCTGCACGAACGAAGGACTGAAAAACGACGGCAAGGCGTTTCATCAAGCAGAGCTTTCTGAGTCAGAGGAGGTTGGAAATAGCTTTTGAAACGACAGAACGCCAATGGGTGCGGCAACGATGCTGGCGCATGAAGATCCGATAGCCTTGAGCAGCGGCCTCTGTGGTGTCCGGATCACGGAGAATGGGGCGAAATCGAAACAGGTCCCACAAGCCAAAAACCTCAAAGAAAACGGACTGGGGACACTCAAACATGGACCATGGTAAGTCACCAATTGGGGCGCAGCCTGCGTAAGCGATTTCTCGAAATTTCAACAGTTCAACTCGGTAGATTGTAGAATCAGTAAATGCAGCGGTGAAACGAGATAACCATTGCAGGTATGAAGTTCCCATCAAATTATGGCTTGGTACTCCACATTTCTCTGGGTAGCCCGGGTGATCAAGACGCTCTGTAGAAAACAAGCTGCGACTCAAACGAAACTTACTGGCTCGTTGTATCATAAAACGAAGGGGATAGAGATCACGACGCTGGTTTCCACTAACACCGATCCGTTTAAGGCGCTGATGGTGGTTGATCGTGAGCTCAAGTTTACGATCGTAAGTAAACGGAGCGTAAACAAACTGGGTGCCGGGAGAGTTGGCAAGCCAGTGGCTCAGGATACCGGTAGGTTGATATGGGGTAAGCAGATGAAGCCGTGGCCGATCTAACAGAGATGCACAGAATTGGTACCAGGGATCACTAACGTGAAAAACGAATGGATCATTCACCCGCAAGATGAAGAGGGTTGCCGGTTGCCGGTTGATCAGCGACCACAAGCTTTCCAATTCCTGCCGGCAGTGGTGTCTGTTATCAACAACGATAACATCGTATAATTCAGTCGAGGCCGTGGAGGCATCACAGCAGGTCCAGCCATACTCATCAGCTATTGGCGGACCAGCGTCAGGAGACAGAAGCTTGCCATATTGCGTTACCGAAGAGAGGAGATAACCTACGCGCACGAATGGGCCGCCAGAAAAGAGCTGAAGGCGCGTCTGAAATCCAGCTTCTCAGCTGCTTCTGCGCATCCTCTCTTGAAAAGAAGATAGTCAGAAGCTATCCGTTTAATGGCGGAATGAAGCGACTGTGGACTGAGTTGATCAACAAGAATACCTGCCCTATAATGCTCGATTTCCGACAAACCTGGCACGAGCGACCCTACACAAGGGAGCTGAGCCGCAAAGTATGAATACATCTTGCCAGAAGGACTTGTGAGATAGTTAAAATCATCGAAGACGATTGTTGGGTAGATGCAAATTCCGACATGAAAGGATGCCAAGTATTGAACCAAGTCGGCCTGGGATTCATAGGATGTATCAATGCGCAGACGGCCAGAATGGAGAAACGGCCTATACTTTTCTGATATGAAGCCAAGGTAGTCTGGATTGGCCGGCCCCTTAATCGTTAATTGGTAGCGAGGATCTTGATTCAAGAGATCAATGCATTCGATGCTAAAGTTAGAGGCTATAAGCCCTCCACAATAGACCAATTCTATCGGACCATCCTTGATCGATGGCCTTGAAGGGAGGCTTTGATGGTCAGAAAGAGGACTATTTGGCACATACCAGACATTCATACTCGATTGCCTATTAAACAAGAATGTCTTTCTCAATTGTGATTGGATTATCAGGGTTTGAACTCCAAGGAAGCGGGAGAATGAATGGTAGAAATCATGGATTGTTTCCAGAGAGAAGTAAGCAGCTTTGCGGCTTGCCAATCGGGAAGCAAGATAACCCCTTGCATCAAAGCCAATGACAATATTCGGTTTATTCTTGAAACCAAAAGAACATGCTTTTATCGCTAACAAGAAAAAGCCAACAGCATGAAATAGCTTGAGTCTCGCAGGCAACCTATGGCTGAATTCAGGAAGAGAGATCGCTTTGACATGGATTTGAGGCCCTAATCCGGGAGAAGCATAATGATTACTCACGCAAATAATGGTCACATCAAAGCCGTGTTCGACAAGAACGGTGGCCGCATTTATAGCAGAAGGTGAATAACGAAGATGGGCATCTGGAAAGACAAGAAGTGCTTTTCTACTGGATTTTGAATAGTTAGAGTCACGCATATGGGCTAAAGCACAACAAAAGGTATTCTCCGAGCAATGGAAGCCTAAGCAAGCGAAAGAGATGCCATCATGTCAATGACATGTTGTTGTTGCATTGGTGTCAAACCCAAGCCTGACGGAAGATAAAATCCCTGTTTGGCCAAACGTTCCGAGTTGGGAAGATGGCATCCCTCAAAAAGACCATGCTCTCGAAAGACAGGCTGCAAATGAATAGGGTAAAAGAAGGGTCGCGTACCAATCCCCAGTTTGGCCAGACTACGCATAAAAGCAGCCGCGTTTAGATCAGCGAGAAGGGAGACTATTCCAAACACCCAATAGACATTTTCTGCGTATGGGGTCGAATCAACCGGAAGCTGCATCTGAGGTGAATTGGAAAGTCGTTCCACGTAGAACTTACCGATTTCACGCTTTCTCTCTAGAGCCCAGGCGAGGCGATCAAGCTGGGCCAGCCCCAAGGCAGCCTGCAAGTTCGTCAGTCGAAAGTTCCATCCCAATTCTTCGTGGATGAAACGTTGCTTGGGCTGAAAGCAGAGGTTGCATAGGGAACGGCATCGTTCAGCCAGAGCAGGATCATCGGTGACGACCATGCCACCTTCCCCTGTGGTGATGTGCTTGTTTGGGTAGAAGCTGAAGGTACTGATGTGTCCAAAAGAACCGCAGGGGCGCCCCTTGTAGGTGCCCCCAATCAGCTCGGCAGCATCTTCGATGACAGCAAGCTGGTGGCGTTCAGCCAAGTCAAGGATCGGGTCCATTTCCACGGGAAGACCATAGATATGAACCACCATGATGGCTGCGGTGCGAGATGTAATAGCCGCTGCCACTTGCTCTGGCAGCATGTTCCAGGTGTCGGAGTCAGCATCGACTACCACTGGAGTTGCACCGGCGCGAACAATAGCCGCCGCACAAGAGATGATCGTGAAGGTGGGGAGGATGACTTCATCTCCGGGGCCAAGGCGCAGGGCGGCTACAGCCAGGTCAAGAGCGGCGGTGCCATTGGCACAGGCCACACCATGCTTTCGACCCACGCGGCGGCTGAAGGCCTCCTCAAACTGGCTGACAAACGGGCCTTCAGAAGAGATCCAGCCGGTGTTGAGGCACTCCATCACCAGCTCTTTTTCCCGCTCGCCGATCAGCGGCTCGTTGACGGGGATGAAGACGCTCATCGTTTCTTCAGCACCAAACACACCCCCCAAGTGGCCTCCGATGGTGCATCTCCCGTGAGCCATTCCTCAGCTGTGAGGCGTTCGAAGCCGGCGGCCTCAGCCAAAAGGTCAAGTTCGGGAAGGGAGAAGTGGCGCATCGGGTGGATTTCCTCGAAGCTTTGGACGGTGCCGGTGCGGAGGTCCTGGGCAAACACGGTGTAATGCACATCCACCCGGTTGGCATTGGGATGGATCGTCGGCTCGGCGATGCGTGTCATGGCCAGATCCTTGCTTTGAAGGCGCTTGACACGCAACGCTGGACGCTGAGCGGCCACAGCGGGGGAATACCACACATCGAAAAGGAACAGGCCACCGGAGTGGAGATGGTGTGCCGCATTGGCGAACATGGCCTGCACGGCGGGGTTGGAAATCTGGTAGCTGACCACATGAAAGAGCGCCAACACGGCGTCGAAGCGGCGCTCGATCCTTGTGGTGGTGATGTCGCCCTGCTGGCAGCTGAAGCCTGCGGCCTGCTGGGCGGCAGCCACCATGGCAGCACTGCGTTCCAGGCCATGCACGCGATAACCCCGCTCTGCGAGAAGACAACCGTGGCGGCCAGTTCCTGAGCCGAATTCGAGCAGTTCCGTTCCGCCATTGCCATACTGCTGGAGCAAGGCGTGCAAGTAGGCAACTTCCGCAGCTGAATCCTTTTCCTGGTAGAGAAGATTGTAGTAGCGGCTGCTGGCCTCGAAGGGATCGGTCATGGCTTGATCTCAGCCTGATCGGCGCTGATGCCCTGGAAACGGGTCTTGTCGTGCTCGCCAGCGTAGGGCCCCTGCTTTACCTCGATCATCTCCGTCGGCTCCAGCATCTCAAAGCCATGCCCACCAT
>JBKDTB010000217.1:0-3126 GCA_046340515.1 Cyanobacteriota bacterium
GTTCAAGCTGCTGGCCCCGATGCGCAACGTGGCCGCGATTGAAAACTGCGCCCGCGGCATTGAGGCCATGGCCCGTGAGGAAGCGGCCTATTGGCTGGGGATGGCGATGCACCGCAAGAACCCCAGGCGGGTGCTGGCGGCGTTGCGGCTGCTGTTGAGTGCAAATTAGGCTGGTGAAGGCAGGTGAACCAATCGGATTGAGGCGCTGGAGCTATTTTTTTGCAGCTGCCGATCCAGCTGACATTCGGGGCGGGTTAGGGCGATATACACACGATTAACATATACAACACTATCATTCAAATGGGACAGATTTAGATTTTTTCTCGCTCCTTTTTCGATTGTACAGCATTCCTAGTGAGGTCTTGAAAAGCCGGCCCGCCCTCCACTGGCCAGCATATCCGGGGCGACCTTCAAATACTCCTAGGGCCTTCATCTGCTCCAAGGTCTGCCTAACTAAAAAAGGCTCGATATTCGTATTTCTGTACAGATCATGCTCCATTTTTTGCACGTCGAATGGTGTTTGTTTACCACGAAATGCATCAAGAACACGAATAATCTCTTCGTCATTCAGATCAACTAGGTTTTTTAACTCGACGCGCACTTGTTGCAGGAAGTCAATCGTAGCTCGTTCATGGGCATAGAAAATAAGATCTTGACTGATCACACCATCTTCGATCCTGGCATCTGAGAAATCTGAGCTGACAGGAGGGTCAGCGATTGTGCTAAGGAACAGATCATAGATGCGCGGATAGAATCCTTGTTCAGCCTTGGGATCATCGCTGAACCATGTTCGCAGGAATGTCGTCGTCAGCATGTTCTGACGACGAAGGCGCTGAGGAAAGACTTTCAGCAAGAACTGCTCACATGTTTCGACAGACAATGCGCCCTGGCGAATCTCGCGACGATATCCCTCAAGCTCCTCAATAACCTTCGGAAAATTAGTTTGAAACCAAGAATGCGCCAGAATACGGGAAAGAGCAAAGTTTAAGATGTACTGTGTATTCCATCGAAGTTCAAGCATTCGGCTATGCGTCAGTTGTTCAAAGTTTTCATAACCTCTGTTTGCCAGGTCCGTACGAATGAAAATGCGCAGGGCAATCCGAGATTGGAGCTGATAATTGCTCTCAATCGTTGACCACACTCGGAACAACGCTTCTACAAACTCGTAGGTATCCTTTCGTGTGAACGCAGTCTCCAACCCATCGATCAGGAATACCTGGGGTGGACGATCACTTGTGCTGCCCCCAAGATCATTCAACAATGAAGCAAAGGGGGTCTCCCCTGCCACGAGGCGACCGGGCCAGGACGCTAGCTCAGTTTCAAGAGCTTGGCGGTGGATTCCCACCTTGTTCGCCGATGCGATCAGAGACCACCAAAAAGTTTCACGATCAACCTTTTCGTCGATCAGAAACTTTACGGATTTATTACGCACATTGACACCTCCCAGACTTTCGGGAAAATCATCCGCGACCAAAAGTGGGCTGCCACAGTCTAGCTTGGCCAGCTCTCTTACTAGACGTGTTTTGCCCGTCCCCTTACGACCCGATACGAACCAGTAAGGACTGGAGGGTGCGGTCAACTCACGAAGCGCATGTGTGACAATGAATTCACCTTCATCTTGGGCCCCACTTGGATGGAGAGGACTGACCACAGAAGCGCCGTCACGCTTAGAGAGTGGGAGCCCTGCCAATCCCAAAAGTCGTTGCATCTCATGGAGCGCTTGCCGCACCCCTGCACCGACACTCGACGCACTGGCCGGACCTTCCTCCCGAAAAGCTGGATCGTATGGCCAAACAATCCAGTGATCCATGACGTCATCGACAGAGACCGCCTCGTTGCCGGCAGGAATGGCCAGGCTCATTGCCTCAGCGAGGCATTCCAGCGCACTGCGTGCCTGGTCAATATGCCTGACGACGAAACGCGTTTCGAGTTCTTCATCAGGCTTAAAACTCACCAGAACTCCCGGATTGCTGGGTCTTAGAGACCACAATGCTGTCAAATGACTCCTAGCGCGTCTCCACTGATGATCCATCCGCGCGAAGGCAATGATGGGCCCTGGCAAACCTCGCACCCAAGGCGGGATGGTTGCCCCAAGGCCAGAACGATGATCTACAAAGATGACATCATAGATTTTGCCCACGGCACGAACAGCAGACACAAGAAGATCGTTAGTGGGCGGTGAGAGCGCAAGCTCCATGGCAAGGGCAGCGGCATCCAGATCGACGTCATCGTTGTCACCTCGAAACGCTACAAGATCGACGTATCCATCTTCCAATCCCGTATAAACGCGATAAGGCCTGAGGCGATGCCCAGCCCGGACTCCGACAAGTGTTGCCCCCAGATCAGGTGGTGTGTCCCTAAAGATTAAATCAAGACTTGGGGCCTCAGCATCTACATCCACAGTCAACACGCGCCATCTCATGTCAGCCAAAGCCCGAGCCAGAAATGACAAGACGGTAGAGCGAGCCTGACCTCCCTTATGCCCGTAGAAGTGCAGGGTCTTTGGGCCATGCTCAAGAGGCTCTACATCTGATTGGTCAGACCCATCCTCCATCAGAAGCTTCAGCCAAGACTCACCTCGTTCAACCGGCAGAGTATCACTTTCACCAGGAACAAACAGCTGGACATTGAAGAATAGCCTGTTTTCAAGGTTGCGTAAGTCATTGATTGTTATTCCCAGAGATGACGCAAACTCAAGCTCGCGTTTTTCGTCATCCATAGTGGCAAACCTGCTGCTCTCAACCGAGAGGTAGGCAATCGGGAATCGATAGCTTCGTTTGACAGATTCTCTACCATACTCATCGATTACTTTTTTTAGAAATCCACGTCCTGAAATCATGGGGAAACTCCATGCCTTTGAAGTTGCTGGTAAATGTCTTTGACAATCCCCCTGATATTGTCTAGACAAGAATCTGTGGCACCATTTGGCTTGTCGCCATCTCGATGGAGATAGCGGATAACTGGGTAGCTCTTCAGCGCTACGTCCGATGGGTTACCACTCATGTCCGTGCACATCAAGTTCCCCAATGCCTGCCTAAGCTGAGTCGCAAGGTTGTCAACTACTGGGCCAAACTCTTCATTGGTAAGCAAATTCTCAATATCGTGCCCCGATTTCCACTGCATTTG
>JBKDTB010000218.1:0-4590 GCA_046340515.1 Cyanobacteriota bacterium
TGCTGAACCTCCCCATCCGCGAACCCGGCCGCCACGTGCGCCATGTGCTCAGCGGCCGCCAGCCCCGCTGGCATCGCCCCCCGGCGCCCCCCGAACCGGCGCCGGAGGCCGCCCGCCTGGAGCTCTTCGCCACCCTGGTGGAGGCGCTCCGGGAGCGGGGGGCTGGGGAGCTGGCCCATGCCCGGTCGCAAGCCGTGCCCGGTCGCCCGCTCTGGCTCTGCTCCGTGCCCAACCTGGCCCACCAGTTCCCCGGCGAGCAGATGCCGCTGGAAGTCTTGCGCCTCTGGGCGAAGGGGCTGCGGAAAGAGGGCTTCGACCCCGCCCGCGACCGCCTCCTCCTGATCGACCATCCCAAGGCCCCCCCCGGCGGCAGCTTCGGCCCCTTGCGCGAGCCCTGGCTGGCGCCCCCCCTGCGCTCCAGCCTGCCCCTGGAGGTGTTGATCCAGCTGCTGGGGGAAGCGCGGCCGGGCGAGGATCTCCGCGTCTGCGGCATGACGTCAGCGTTGTATGGCGTGCGGGCGTTGACGCGGGTCCGCGTCTGCTGGCTGGAGCTGGCCCCCCTCTGGTCCACCAAACCCCTCTACCGCCGCAAGCCCCTGGAATGGCTGCATCGGTGGTTGCGGCAGCGGCGAATGGCCCTGCTGACGGGGCAGTTGCCGGATCAGTGATGGGGAGGCTGAAGGAGGGAGAGACCATGGAACCCAACATCCACGTCCAAGAACCGACGGCATAGGTTCCTCCCCTCAAAGCTGGCCAATCTCGCGGTTGGGAATGGAGAGAAATGCTGAAGAAGCAGATCCAACAAGGTCCCCATGGCCAAACGCCAAACTCCGCCGACCGGCACCCGCGCGCCGGGCCTCATCCAGCGCTACAAGCAGGAACGGCAGGCCCGTCACTATGCCCGCCGCACGATTGACACCTACGAGCATTAGCTGCGCCATCCACGGGAGATGGGCAGCGAGGAGGTGAATGCGTTTCTCACGCATCTGGCGGTCGATCTCGATGTCAGCGCCTCCGCCCAAAACCAGGCCCTGTCAGCGTTTTTGTTTCTGTTCAGGGAATTGCTGGAGCGTGATCTGGCGCTGGAAGGGGTGGTGAGGGCGAGAACAAAACGACGGTTGCCGGTGGTGATGACCATGGAAGAGGTGCGAGCCGTGCTCGAGCGGCTGGATGGAGTGGAAGCCTTGGTGGCTGGTGTGCTTTACGGGGGAGGGCTTCGCCTCACGGAGGCTTTGCGGCTCCGGGTGCATGACGTGGATTTTCAGCAAAGGCAGATCACGGTGCGTCAGGGAAAAGGCGGAAAGGACAGGCGCACGATTCAAGAGCTGATGGGCCACAAAGACATGAGCACCACAATGATCTACACACATGTTCTGAACCTTTGCCCACTGGGCGTGCCCAGCCCCGCCGACCTTTTGTAACACGACGAACTGTTATAGGCGGACCCGCCCATCGAAGGCGGATAGGTTCAGACTTACGCAAGCCCCACATCGGCCCAAGGGAACCTACAGGCGCCAGCCGCATTGCCTTCAATCTTAGGCGGCAAAAATGGAGGGGAAGACTGTAATATACGGGTCCGCCCACTTTGCGTTCGAAGGATCGGCAAGAGCGAGCGCAAATTGTCTGGTCATGATCCCCCCTCACCTCTCATGAGCTGAGCCTGTCGACTTCCTCTCCGCCCAAGCTGGCGTCCCCAGTAGCAACTGCTCCGGCGGCACCGAGGCCAGACCTTCTGAGGCATACAGCTGAGCGAAGCTTGGATTGAGCCGATCGAGGGCCTGATCGGCAAGCTTGCGGATCCGCCGGAGCGGATGACAGGCCGCAATCCGATCCTCGAAAAAGACGGAAGAGAAAAGCGAGCTGGTGCGCTCCTGCTGACCTCGCATTAAGGGCTGGGCGGTTGCCCCATTTTCGCAGGGGTGGCCGGTTTTTTCAGCGAACTTCTAATGGGCCCGGGCTGCGCCCTGGATTGAATGTTAACTTTTACAGGGCCTTACATTCTCATTGAGGCACCCATTGGGCAAAGTGTAGATGCGTTTCCTTATCTTCATCTGTGGATCCAATTGAATTTAACGCGACATTGGTCTTTGAAGAGACCATGCCAAATTCGGGGAGCTACAAGTTCACGGGGACTGAGTTCTCAAGCGATGATAACTCGTTGCAGATTAAATCGCTAACCGGAACTGTTCGGTCGGATTCTGGATACTATTGGGTCAATCTAAATGTCGAAACGAGTGCGGGCGTTTTTAACGTCACTCATCAGTGCACCGAGCGACCCTTTCTTATGCCATTTAACGACTCTTTGCTCGAACGGGCGCAAGGCTGTAATAGAATTAGGATGTTTATCTTTCAGTCGATCAGGCGAGAAGGCTCGGGCTTTGGGCTTCCATGCGTGTATGACGCCAAGGCTTCTTTCGTCATCAAGTGACACTCGTTAACAGCTTGAGGCTGGCGTCCCCAGCAGGTGTAAATCCCCTTGGCCTCAGCCCCGGCCAAGCCGGGGCTGAGCATCCGCACCTCAGGCGACCGGCCCAGCGGCTGGCATTGCCAGGGGTGGGCAGGCCCGATTCCCTGGTTTGAGTACCACCTCAACCAAGCGAACCATGTCGAGTCACCCCAGGGAACTTCCCCCCGAGGTGCTCATAGAACCGTACGTGGCACTCTCGCGTCATACGGCTCCCATCATCCACTTAGCACTTCACTGGCTCGACGCCAGTGCGCGAACAGATCACGATAACCAGACCTGATCCTGGCAAGTAATCGCCAGCTCCGGAGCCGATGGCCCCGCAGCCGTTTATACTTCTGCCGTAATCAGGCTGGAATTCCGTCACCCAAGAGGCGATACAAATTCCCGATTAGTTCTGTCCTAAAGAAACGCCCGTAGTACTGAATTCAGCCTCGAAGCACTGGATTCAGTAAAGTAGCGATTTCCTCAAGCGACAGATACACGAGCGATGGAATCCCTATCGACCTAATCCTCTCCCGCATACGCTCGAGAGCCTGCGGACTCACTACCGGCAAATAGCCTTTTAGATGATTCCCCGAGAATTGCGAGACACACGTGGCCGAATCGCGAAACCAAGAAACGTGAACTTGACATTAGGAAACGGTATAAAGACTTATCTGGATCTCGCTCATCGCTTCAGGGAGGATGAATAATGGAGACCAAAACGGAGCTTTATGACGTTGCCGAGTCCTGCAGACTCCTGAAGAGGCAGCTGCCTACCTGGAGGCCTGTATTCAGGTCTCATACGGGGATGCCTCCTTCATTGCCAAAGCCTTGGGAGATATTGCACTTGCCAAGTGGATGACCCAGGTCTCGCGCGAGTCAGGACTGTTCTGGGAGGGCTATATAAAGCACTTTCAGGTGATCAGAGCCCTAGATTTGCCGCGATCTTGAAGGTCATCTCAGTCTTGGGTTTCAAGCTGAGCGCATCTCTGAAGGAGAGCGCAAGTATTGAAGGTGTTGCTGAGGTTGCATGAGTGATGCTTGTGCACCTGAAGTCTGCGGGCGTTTCCTGTAGGAATGCGCGTCTTCGGACAAGCCCTTCAAGTGGACAGGCCGCCATCTGCTTTCTGCTTCGCCACCCCAGTCTCCTTGCCTGCCACTCAGGGGCAGCGCTAACCGCACCCAAACTCCAAGGCACACTCTTGCATCTCCGTAGCCCAGGAGCTGCACTGGTGGGATGGAGGTGTTTTCTACTCATGCGTACCAGTCTTGGATTAACGGCCTCAAAGACGTGGCAGGAAGATCTCGTGTCCTTATGCGTGGTGACCGACTCATTCATGGCAACCCCGGTCTTCACCGAAATCTCAATGAGGAAGTGTCTGAATTAAAAATAGATATTGGCCCTGGATACAGAGTCTATTACAGCTTTCGTGACGATCAGCTTCTTTTACTGCTGGCAGGCGGCCACAAGGCAACTCAGAATAAAGACATTGAAAAAGCACTGAAGCTCAACCGTTTATTCAAGGATTTCCCTCAATGACACAAGCACAGTTGCACGCCAATTCTAAATCCGACAAGCTTTCTCATTATGATGTTGTAGATTATCTTCGTTCGCCTGAAGAGATGGCGGCTTGTCTTGACACATGGTTTGATGAATTTCCTGATGATGTTTCTGGAATAGCGCGAGCAGTTGGGGATATTGCACGAGCCAAAGGCATGACACAGGTAGCGAAGGATGCAGGCCTGAGCCGAGAGAGCTTGTATCGCGCTTTGAGTGAAGAGGGTGATCTGAGCTTTTCAACGATTCTGAAAGTACTTAGAGCTGTAGGACTAAAGCTCTCTGTAGGTGTGGCCCCGAGGGACGGCTAACCAGCCCTTCGAGTGGACAGGCCACCATCAGCCCTCTGCTCCGCCATTCCAAGGCCCCTGCCTGCCACTCAAGGCCAGCGTTGGATAGATTCTGGAGGCCATCAAGCATCAGAAGGCTCCCAGGCTGACCCCATCCTCGAAGCTTGCTAGAATCGGGCAAAGAGGTTTCTACCATGATCTACAAGTTGGACGAAGAGTCAAAAAGGAGGATTGAAGATCTCGCAGATCTTCAGGAACATGTTTCAGCCATTCATGCTTCAGTTCAGACAGGC
>JBKDTB010000219.1:0-4651 GCA_046340515.1 Cyanobacteriota bacterium
GAAACCAACAATTGCTCTTCAAATACTCGAAGTTCTCTAAAACCTTTCGGCAATTCTAGTGCAAGCACATACTTATACATTTTATCTTCAAGCAGAACTTCTAGTTCAAATCGCATTGGCACATTAGATCTGTTTGGAGAAAAGTCTTTAGGTAGAACTAACTTCCCTACTCTATTGACACCTCTGCCAATGCTCTGAAATAGCTCTAAGGAACTAGCAATGGTTGACTTACCTACACCATTTCTTCCAATTAAGAGTGCGGATGACAATTCTTTCAAGGAAAGTTCAAAATTCTCCAAGCATCTAAAATTGTGCACATACAATCTTTGGAGCATAGCCAAGCGACTCAGGATCTTGGAACACGAAGGTTTGAGACAACCTCTCTTTCCTAATATACACTATCAAGATCGCTTGATGGCCCTTCTTACGGAAAAGAGAGACTCTTGGGATTCCAGCAAAGGCTGCCCCTGAGTGGCAGGCAAGGAGCTTGGGGTAGCGAAGCTGAGAGCGGGTGGTTGCTTGTACACTCGAGGGGCTGGTTAGAAGGGAAGCGTGAGCCTCTCTCAGAAGTCGCACCCAACCTACAGATGCCATAATCACATATGACTACCAAAGCGCTCGGGATCGTTACGACATGACTATATCCGAGCAAGGCGTAGATGCACTAACCTACGACAAACCCAAAGGACTAACAAAGCAAGAAGTTTGGGATCTCGAAACCACCGAGGTACAAGCAGCTCAAGTCATCTATACTGGACAAGACTTTGACGTAAATGGACTAAACCGCCGCCTGGAGAATGAAGACATTCTAATACCCAGCTTTGGGCATGAGGATGCTAGAATCAATGCAGCAAGTCTCCAATACAGTTTCGTTTAGAATAAGTCTCAACTGGACAAGTTCATTGAATCCGTTCTTCTTGGAGATCCGATCCCTGGAATTTCTCGTTAAACAACCTGACAAGAGATATTTGGTCCTGGATGGTCAGCAGCGCTTGTCAACACTTCGCCGCTTCAAGGATGGCATACAAGAAGCCAGAGAATTTCCCTTAGAAATGTTGCCGATGAGTTCGAGGGGCTGTACGCGTTCATAGGGAAGGATAGCTCTGCATGGGCATCGGCCCCGCTGGACCCTTGACTGCATCTCGATTCCCGCTTGCATCTCAGGTAGGGCTTGCTGAGAAAGCCAGAAGTATCGCCATCCTAAAAAGATCCCTCCACCTGGCTGTGCACTGTGTGATCTTTAGGCTGTTCCTGGTGAATAGATTATGGGCCGATGATTGATGCCATTGATCCCTGCACCGATAAAGAGGTATGAGCAGAGGGCAAAAAGACGAAAAGAAGCTGCAGCAGCCTCTCGAGGTTCATCGCTATCACAGTCAACGCAATAGCTGCCCCCTGTGTGATATCTAGCTTCTCACGAATCAGACCCAAGCCAAACCTTTGCATGCCCTGCCCGATTTTGCACTCAACGGCAAATCGTGGCCGAGAATGATCCACAAACTGGTGCTTTTCTGCTTCTACAAGCTCAGGATCATTCTTGGGGCAGCCAAAGCCCGCTCAGGCGAATTCCATGACGTTGATAATATGCCTTGGTCTCTCGTGTTCGATAGATCTTGTCAGCACAGATAACTTTGGGATAATGGCCATACCGACAACGGAAAGCTTTGGCTTGGGCAATCAAGTCTTCTCCTTAATTATAGGGTTTAAAGCTCAACTGATCCAGGAAGGTAGAAACATCACCTGTGACTGATATGGAAATTTCGGCTCCAAATTCAACATTGCAACGTGACTTGCCGCGAACAATTGGTCTGATATAAGCTTGAGTGAGATTTGTAATTCGATCGGGAATGCTTCTGCTTGATAAGTGGTAGAGAATTTTCCGCTGCCGCACCAGTTCACTTACCGCCAATAGCTTACGGAACCGGTGCTTGCCTGCAGGCAGAAGCCAGACACCGCAGGCCATCAGGGCATCAATAGCAGAAAGACTGCGCTCAAGATGGTTGAATTGTTGCTTGGGAGCAATGTTGATGTTGAAGACGCAAAGGCGGTTCTTTTTCGCAACAGCAAGAAACTTCTGTTTTGCCCCTTGCCGATAGATGCATGGTTCTAGGCTAAATCTCTCTCTAACATGAGGATGCATTGCATCAATGAGTCTTTCAGTGACTTCTCTAGCTTCATTGAGAAGGGATAGATCAGTCAGATAGCGGATGTCCGCGGGAGCACAGGTGGCATTAGTCAATAGGAATTCTTGATTGTCTTTCGATGGATGTGTGTCTTTGTTCACATAATGTTCACTAGACTGACCGTGAGGTGTGTTATCTCAATCATCATCATTCTGGGAGCTTTAAATCATATCTAAGCCATGCCGAACGATTCTGTCATTACAATCATCGACGATCGATTCTCGCAAACGCTTTCGCAAGCACACCATCATCTACTGATCAAAAGGCGCAGAGAAATGAAGGGCTACCAAATCATTGAAGAATTGAAAATATGGGTTTCCCTACCTTTTCATTCAATACTTGGTGATCATGGCACCAATTGTCATGCAAAGTGGCTTGACAGGAAGCCCCAAATCTTGTTCAGCATTATCAGGCGTTCTTGTCATCAATTCATCCCATGGGATGAATTCCGCGAAATTGAACCAGAGGCTATCACTCGATGATTTAGAATCAAAATTCAGGCAAGATCCTAAAAAAGGTGTTAAGCTCGATGTTTGCGCCAATACGTGTGTAAGACTCCGAATGATTTTTTTAGGAAGAATCTAATTAGTCTGCACACATTCTGCAACCAAGAATCGATCAGATGTGCTTTGATGCAATCGACCAGTATGTTCAGGATATTCTACCTAATCACGATACTTAATCAGACAAACGGTTCACCAAGTTTCATCCGCCCTAGGACTCGCTTGTGGATTAAGCCATGGTCTTCTAGATTAAGAATTTGCTGCTTGAGCGATTGCGAAAAACCATCGATGCCTGGAAATAAAGTCGCTCGATTAATATTCATATGGTAAAGATCTGTTAAGATCTCGACGCGCAATTTATTTGGAATCACAACCTTAATTAGATGTTTGGAAAGCGATTTCTGATCGTATTCTCCAAAATTACCTTCAAATCCTTTATTTGGGTCGCCCGGACAAAGAAACAGTCCGGACTGAATCGTTAGTCGTTCATTCCGTCGGTAAGGTTCTGCCGGCATAACAAGCGGAATCCTCTCTTGCTCAAAAATCTTCCGGAACTCCAAGTCCTTCCACACATAGCTACGCACCTTATAATTCGAATAATGCGGATCATTTGCCAAGTG
Organism: Cyanobacteriota bacterium; assembly: GCA_046340515.1. GTDB lineage: Bacteria > Cyanobacteriota > Cyanobacteriia > PCC-6307 > Cyanobiaceae > Cyanobium. The sequence goes on from JBKDTB010000219.1 coordinate 3,307, forward strand.
CTTACGGATGACGTCACGACCTTGCTGTTGGCACCAGTTTTCATCCACAGCCCATACGGCACTGCTGCCGGTTTCATCGAGAGAGTTCTCGACGGCAAAGAAACAAGCTACATACGGTGATGTGGTCATATCTAACAGTCGAGTTGGAGCACCATGGTGTTGCATAAGAGCAAACCATTCAAGCAAATCCACTGGTATGTGATGGGCTTGCAAATAGTTGTGCGCATTTCTAGTGAAATGGCGGAGCACAGTATGTTCAGCCATGACGTTGGGGATCCGCGTCGTTGCACGCTCCAAGGATGTCTTCAGCCCCCAGGCTGAATCGCGCTGGCCGCGAAAACACCAATCAGAGACAAAGAATTGAAGATAATCTCTAATCTCTGACCAAGTCTTCAGATCATCCTTGATGCCAAAATGCATTGCGGAGAATTAAGGTGAGTGCCATTTGCTGGAAAGTTCGATCCCGTTGCATCGTTAGCCTTGACCAGGAGGAACAAGGGTCGGATGCATTATATGCCTCATGGGGAGTTCTGCCTCCCAGGGAACAGTTGGGCCTTACATGGCCATAACTCCAGAGGAAGCGGGCCAGACTGAATTCCGTGTCCCAGCCATCGCTGTAGGCAAGTAGGCACACATTTTCAGACTTAACCGTTCTCCAAGGCCTTTCGGGCAAGATTTCGTCGTAGCAATGCTTCTTCCCCAAGCAGCTGATCTTGATCCCCTCGGCCTGCAATCGGACCACAACCTCGGAGGAAGTTAACTGGCAGTCTTGATCAAAATGGCGGACCTCTGGTTCACGCCCCCCTCCAAGTGCCCTCACCACAGCCTGCAGACAGAACTCAGTGTCAAAGCTGTTCGTTAAGTTGCAGGAGTTCCTTGACTTTCTACGTCCTAGGTTTGTGTTCCAACTTGATGGATCAGCGTGCGGCGCAAATGTTCTTCAGCTACTTGAAGGTCGAGCCCAAACCAACAGGCTGGGCCCAACGACTCCAGTACCTTTAGAGGTCAGATTGGCTCGAAGCTCGGCGCCCTCAATGCGCAAAGCCCCCACCAGCTCAAAGGCACAGAAACACCCCAAGCCAAAAGAGCCCTGGGCCCCAACATCACCAGGTGTTATCCACCCAAGGCCCCAACAAGACCAAAGCCCCGAACCACTCGAGGCCCCAACAAGACCACAGCCCCGAACCACCCGAGGCCCCAAAGCGCCGGAAACCTTCAGAGCACCCCGCGAGAAGCCAGCCCCTGAATCGCCCCCATGCCGAGGATGTGGCCGAGGCTGATGGTGCCGAGCATGGCGCCGTGGCTGAGGCCGCCGAAGAGGGCTGAGCTGGGGAGTTTCAGACCC
>JBKDTB010000220.1:0-3450 GCA_046340515.1 Cyanobacteriota bacterium
GGGGTCGAAAGGGGTCTACCGGAAGCAGACGACGGATGTGGAGACCTTTCCGGCGAATGCTTGGGGTTTGTATGATTTGCATGGAAATGTGTGGGAATGGTGCGCGGATGACTGGCATGGAAGCTACGAGGGGGCTCCTGAGGACGGGAGGGCATGGCTGGAGTATTCCGGGAAGAATAATGCTCCCGCCCTTAAATCCTCTATTATGAATCAAGTCTCTTGGCTTGGTTTAAAAGGATTGCCGACAGAGAGATCAAAGCTGCTGCGCGGCGGCTCTTGGTTCCTCGATCCCGGGTACTGCCGCTCGGCCTGCCGCCACAGCCTCTCCCCGGACTTCCGCGACGACGACGTTGGGTTCCGCGTCTGTTGCCTCCCCCAGGACGTTATTCTTTACCCTTAAACTCTTTAGATCTTTACACTTTGCATCTCACCTCTTTCTGGCTATTGCCGCTGTTGAAAGATGTTTCTTCCCCTTGCCCAGGCTCAGTTTCCTGAGGCAAGCTTTCAATCACCCCCAAATTCCAATGAAAAGGCGCCGAAGGCGCCTCAAAAATTTTTTCCACACCCCATGACCACCCCTCCCGCTTCCACGGGTGACCTCCCGATCATCGAAGCTTGCCTCGACCTGATTCGCTGGTTCATCCCCCTTTTGAATCGCCTTCCGCGCCATCACAAATTCGGCCTCGGTGATCGCTTGATCGGCAACCTCTACCATCTCCTGGATCAATTGGTGCACGCCCGCTATGCCCGCGCCAAACTGCCCATCCTCGAACCCCTCAAAGCCCACATCGTGGTGATTCAGCTGCAGACTCGCCTCTTGCATCAGTTCCACCTGATCGACATGCAGCGCTATGAACATGCCAGCCGCTTGCTCACCACCATCGCCAAGCAACACAGCGGCTGGCTTCTCCAACAGCGCCGTCAGCCCGCCTGAATCCCGTTTGCTTCCCCCTCTCCCTCTCACCAATCTTTATCCACGCCTCACCAGCTTCGCCTCCCTCCATGCCGCGGCCCTCAATGCCCAGCGGGGCAAGCGCTACCGACCAGCGGTTCTGGCCTTCAACGCCCGCCTGGAAGCCCATCTCTTCCAGCTCCAAGACGAGCTGCGCGGTTTCACCTACACCCCCGGCCCCTACCGCCAGTTTGAAATCCGCGATCCCAAACGCCGTCTGATCTCCGCCGCCCCCTACCGCGACCGCGTCGTGCACCACGCCCTCTGCGCCGCCATCGTTCCACCCCTGGAGCAACGGTTTCTGCCCACCAGCTATGCCAACCGCCAGGGCTTCGGCACCCACAAGGCCTTGCGTCGCTTCGTGGCGGAGTGTGCCCGCCATCGCTGGGTGCTCAGCGCCGACATCCGCCTCTATTTCCCCAGCATTGATCTCACGCTTCTGCGCCAGCAACTCGCCGAACGCATCGCCTGCCCCGACACCCTCTGGCTCCTTGATCGCATCCTCGCCAACGGCGCCATCCCCGGCCCCGCCCTCGATGGCTTTCCCGGAGACACGCTCCTCACCCCCCTGGAACGCCCCCGCGGTCTGCCCATCGGCAATCTGACCAGCCAATTCCTCGCCAACCTCCACCTTGACGCCCTCGACCACCGCCTCGTCGCCCTCCCTGGCATCACGGCCCACCTGCGCTATGTCGATGATGTGGCGCTCTTCGCCAACAACGCTGATTCCCTTCGCCAGGCCCGCGACGTTTTGGAGGCCGAACTGGAGGCCCTCCGCCTCCGGCTCCATCCGATCAAGAGCCAGATTCGTCAAACCCGCCATGGGGTGAGCTTTGTCGGCTTTCGCGTTTTCCCCGGCCGCGTGCGGGTGCGCAACCACAACCTCCTCAAGGGCAAACGCCGCCTGAGCGCCCTCCACCAGGGCGTCGCCACAGGCGACCTTTCCCCATCCGCCGCCCGAGCCAGCCTCCAGAGCTGGAACGCCCACCTCGCCCACGGCCACACCTGGCGCCTGCGACGACGCTTGTTTGCCGGGGTTCCCTTCGCCGAGGGTTTACCCTGACGTCGGGCGGGTCGCCCAGCTGCTGCGCGGCGGCTCTTGGAACAACAATCCCAGGAACTGCCGCTCGGCCTACCGCAACAACAACTCCCCGGACAACCGCAACGATCATGTTGGGTTCCGCGTCTGTTGCCTCCCCCAGCACCCTTCACCGTCCGAGCCGCTGGAAGCCATCCCAGCGGGAGCACACGAGGGGTCCAGACCCGCTCCCGTGATCCCGGTCTCGCCGGGATCCGCACAGCGCCGGGTGGGCCGCTCCAGGCATGTCCCGGGGACGACAGCCCACCTTTTCCGCTGCCCTCTCAGCAGGCCAACCCATGACCCGCTCCCCCGCAACATCCGATCAGGAGCCTGGTTCGTTCTCCTTTCTCCTCACCCGTCGCCGGCGCACGGTGGGCTATCGCGAGGCGTTGACGCCCAAGGTCAGCCTTCCCATGGTCTGGATTCCCCCAGGGCGCTTCTGGATGGGTTCGCCACCGGAAGAAACGGATCGTTCTGACGACGAGGGGCCCCAGCATTCGGTTCAACTGCAAGGCTTCTTTTTGGGCCAGACGCCCGTCACCCAGGCGCAGTGGGAGGCGGTGGCGCGATGGAAACCGAAACCAGGGGAGCCCCCTTTCGCCAGACGGCTGGATCCCAAACCCTCCAAATTTCCAGGGCCTGATCGGCCGGTGGAGCGGGTGTCTTGGGAGGACGCCATGGAATTTTGCTTGCGCATCAGCCATCGCTTCAAACAGTCCTATACCCTCCCAAGCGAGGCGGAGTGGGAATATGCCTGCCGGGCAGGCACCACCACACCGTTTCATTTTGGCACGACGTTGTCGACGGAATTGGCGAATTACGACGGAAACTACGTTTATGGCGATGGTGTCAAAGGAATCTATCGAGCACAGACAACGGATGTGGCGAGCTTTCCAGCGAATGCTTGGGGGCTGCATGACATGCACGGAACTGTGTGGGAATGGTGCGCGGATGATTGGCATGCAAGTTATGAGGGGGCTCCTGAGGATGGGAGGGCATGGTTGGATGAGCCGTCAATGAACGACGTTGAGGACCCTGATCCCATGAGCCAGCCCGAAGGACTTCGGCGGAATGAGATCATGCGAAGGAATGACCTGAGGGGCTCGACAAGAAGATCGAAGCTGCTGCGCGGCGGCTCTTGGAGCGGCAATCCCAGGGACTGCCGCTCGGCCTACCGCAACAGCGGCTCCCCGGTCGGCCGCGGCGATCATGTTGGGTTCCGCGTCTGTTGCCTCCCCCAGGACGCTATTCTTTACACTTAAACTCTTTAGATCTCTACACTTAGCATCTCTAGTCTTTGGTAGGCCCTGCACTCGGAAGAGGCGACCCCGCCCCTGGAAAGTTCTCCTACCAAATGCAATCTTGCCATAAACTCAAGAGCCCATGGGATTGGCGCCGCAGGCGCCCAAAAAATTTT
>JBKDTB010000221.1:0-2997 GCA_046340515.1 Cyanobacteriota bacterium
CCCCCGCCCCCGGCCCCCACCACCAGGCCCGCCGCCATCCCCAACGCCAGCGGCGTGGTCGGCCGCCAGCGCAGCCCGCGGCGGCGGCGGCGCTCCACTGCCTCCAGGGCCTCCCGCAGGGCGGCGGCGGGGGCGGGTGGTGCTTGGTTCACGGTCGTCGCCTCGGCCGCCGACCCCCCGCTCTCCGCCGCTCGCGAACGTCCCGCCGCCGCCTGCCCCTCGACAGCGGGGTGCGCTTCAGGTGGCAGGTGCGCCTCGGCTTCGGCGGCCTCCCGCGCGGCGGCCGCCACCGAACCCTCCCACCAGCGGGCAAGGTGGCGCCGGAAGGCCTCCTGCTCGCTCGCGGAGCGGCACAACACCGGCCCCAGCCAACCCGCCAGCCGCCGCGGATCCTCCAGCGGCACGTCCCGCTCCACCAGGGCGAGGAGCAGCTGCCGCAGGCGCAGGGTTTCCGCCACGCCGACACGGAAGCCGTCCTGCCGCAGGGTCTCCAGCAGCTCCTCCAGGTGGGCCGGCCAGGCGGTGCTCAGCCGGCCAGCCACTGGCTCACCACCCGCTGGGCCCGCTCCCGGTCGTCCGCCGTTTTGATCAGGCTGCTCAAGCTGCGGCCCACGGCCTCCTGGTGGGCTGAGACCTTCAGGCCTGTGCTGTCGGCGGCGGCTCCCAGCAGACGCCGCAAGGTGAGCAGCCAGAGGAGCAGTTCAGCGGAGGCGGGCTTCTTGCGCAGGCCGCTGCGTGGCTCGCGCAGCTCCACAAACAGGGCAATGGCATCGCGAATCAGGGCGGAATCCGTGGGGAAATCCTGCAGCTGCAGGGCCACAATTTGCTCCAAGCGCGCCGCGTCAGGGAAAGGAATGTGATAGTAAACACAACGGCGCAGGAAGGCATCCGGCAAATCCCGCTCCGAGTTGCTGGTGAGCACAATCAAGGGGCGCCGATCGGGATGGGCCCCCACCTTCAGATCACCCAATTCCGGCAGCCGAAAGTAGAGATTCTCCAGCTCGTTCAGCAGATCATTGGGAAAATCGCGCGGCGCCTTGTCCACCTCATCCACCAGCACCACCGAACGCCGCGGGGCCTCGCTCCGGGCCAGACCCGCGATGGCCGCTGGCCGCTCGCCCAACTCCAGCGAATCAAGGATCGCCTGGCCCAGGGCATTGATCGTCAGATAACGGGAAACGGGAGCCTCAGCGGCGGCAAGGCCGCTCTGGATGTCTTGAAAGCGCTTGAGGGCGTCGTAGTGATAAAAGAGATCGCGTCCCGTGCTGGTGGATTTCACCTCATACACCAGCGGCTCCCCCAGGTCGAATTCCCAGGCCAGGGCATGGGCGAAGCGCGACTTGCCGGTGCCAGGCTCCCCGGTCAACAACAGGGGTTGGCCCAGCAACAGGGCCACATTGCAGGCATCCCGCAGGCCTTCCTCCACCAGATAGCGCTCGGGTTGGCACAGCCTGGTGAACAGGGGCGGTGGCAGCTGGTCCGCCGCTCCGGGCTGCTGGCGGCGATCGCCGCGGAAAAGCTCGAACGGCTGGCTCATCGCCGCCCCGCCACCCGCAGGGACCCTGGCTCCGGCCCACCCCTGCCGGCCGCATCCTTCGGGATCACCCCCATGCCCCCCGCCGCCGGGTCCAGCGAAGAGATGCGGCGCAGGCAAAAGGCCTCCAGCTTCAGGCCAACGGTCGGTTGCGCCACTCCCCTCGCACGCGATCGACCGCCTGAATATAACTGTTCTGGCGCAGGACACTGGAGCCCCACGGCTCAGGGAGGCTCCGCCGTTGGGGAGACCCGAGCCAGCTCTCCTGCCAAAAACGGCGCCAGCTCCTCCAGGGGGATGTCTTCTGTTCCACGCTCCGATTCCCAGCGTCGATAGAACGCAGCCACCGCGTCCTCCAGCCACCAAGGGCTTTGATCCCCCAGAAACCTGGTCACCTCGTGACTGCGCGCCCAACTCTCGGCATCACTGCGGCGCACGCTCTCCAGTTCGGGCACCACCAGCGGGGAAGCCATGGCCGGGCTGGAGCGGGCCATGGCTTCCAGGGTGGCGCGAATGCGCCTGTTGCGTTGGCGCAGGCGGCGGCGGCTGAACCAATGGCTCCAATACCGCCGCTCCAGCCAGCGCAGCCGCCGAATCCCGGGTGTGTACGCGGAGGGTTTCTTGTAGTTGATCGTCACCAAATGCAGCAGGCAGTGGTTTTGAACAGCCTCGCTCTCTCGCCAAAAGCGACACACCTCCTCGAACAACCGCGCCCCCTGGTGGCCCCAGTCGTCGGTGTAGAGCGAGCTATGCAACACCACCAGCTCCTCCCTGTTGCGTGCCAACAGTGGCGCTGGGCCTGTCTCCCAAGGGTCCCCGGACAGCCCCGTGGCAATGCGCTGGAGAAATCGCTCCGCAAACCCCTCATCCGGCAACAAATCCACCGGCCAAGGCAACGCGAAGTGGCGGGGGCTCAGGGTTGGACCCAGCAGCTTTGGCAAGCTGTGGTCGCGGAAGCGATCCCGAAAACGATCCGGCCGCTGATCCTCCTCCCCATGCAACACCACCACCAAGGGCCTCGTGCCGCCGCTCGCCACCAACCGCCGCAGGGCCTCCGCCAGCCGCTCCTCCTGAGGATGGCGATCCGGCATGTAGGGAAGAAGCTCGGGCACGCCGGGCTTCTTGGGCTCGCCAGGCCGGTTGGGCACGGAACGGGGGGCGGCACTCCCTTGGCGGGGCGGCTCCGATCCGGCCAACTCCACCAACGCCTGATAGATCTGGAGTTGCAGGTCCTGGGGCGTGCTGAACCTTTTCATGGTCAGATCAGAGCCCTGGACACGCCGCAGGAAGGCTTCCTGCTGCTCTCCTTGGCGACGATCATGAAGCGCTTTCACGAGCAGACCCGATGGTGCTGCTTCGGGATCCAGGAGGAAGATCAAGCGCGGCAGTTTCGCTTCGCTGGCCACATCGAATTCCAACTCTGTGTACGACTTGCTGGGCTGCTCCCGCACCGGTGAGCCATA
>JBKDTB010000222.1:0-25451 GCA_046340515.1 Cyanobacteriota bacterium
CCAGGAGCAGGTAATGGCAAGTGAAACCATGGGCATCGCCCTCGGCATGATTGAGACCCGGGGCCTGGTGCCCGCCATTGAGGCGGCTGACGCCATGACCAAAGCCGCCGAAGTGCGCCTCATCGGTCGTGAATTCGTCGGCGGCGGCTACGTCACCGTTCTGGTGCGTGGGGAAACCGGCGCCGTGAACGCCGCCGTCCGCGCTGGTGCCGACGCCTGCGAGCGTGTTGGCGACGGCCTGGTGGCCGCCCACATCATCGCCCGCCCCCCCAGGGAAGTGGAGCCCGCTTTGAACAGCACCTTCGGTCTGGGGTCCAAGGACTGAGGAGGTCACGCCCCAGGCGTTGAATCCCTCCCTCATTCCACCGACCCAACTGGAGAATCTCCATGAGCAAAAAGTACGACGCGGGGGTCAAGGAGTACCGCGACACCTATTGGACTCCTGATTACGTCCCCCTCGACACCGACCTTCTGGCCTGCTTCAAGTGCACCGGCCAGGAAGGGGTTCCCAAGGAAGAAGTGGCCGCCGCCGTTGCCGCTGAATCCTCCACCGGCACCTGGTCCACCGTCTGGTCGGAGCTTCTGACCGACCTCGACTTCTACAAGGGCCGCGCCTACCGCATCGAAGACGTTCCCGGTGACCGGGAATCCTTCTACGCGTTCATTGCCTACCCCCTCGATCTCTTCGAAGAAGGCTCGATCACCAACGTGCTCACCTCCCTGGTGGGCAACGTGTTTGGTTTCAAGGCCCTGCGCCACCTGCGCCTCGAAGACATCCGCTTCCCCCTCGCCTTCATCAAGACCTGCCAGGGTCCACCGAACGGCATCCAGGTCGAGCGTGACCGGATGAACAAGTATGGCCGTCCCCTGCTGGGCTGCACGATCAAGCCGAAACTCGGCCTGAGCGGCAAGAACTATGGCCGGGTGGTCTATGAGTGCCTCCGCGGTGGATTGGATTTCACCAAGGACGACGAAAACATCAACTCCCAGCCGTTCCAGCGCTGGCAGAACCGTTTTGAGTTCGTCGCCGAGGCCGTGCGCTCCGCCCAGGAGGAAACCGGCGAGAAGAAAGGTCACTACCTCAACTGCACCGCCGCCACTCCCGAGAAGATGTACGAGCGGGCCGAGTTCGCCAAAGAGCTCGGACAGCCGATCATCATGCACGACTACATCACCGGTGGCTTCACCGCCAACACCGGTCTGTCGAAGTGGTGCCGGAAGAATGGCATTTTGCTCCACATTCACCGGGCCATGCACGCGGTGATCGACCGCCATCCCAAGCACGGCATCCACTTCCGCGTGCTCGCCAAGTGCCTGCGCCTCTCCGGTGGCGACCAGCTGCACACCGGCACCGTGGTGGGCAAGCTGGAAGGCGACCGCCAGTCGACCCTCGGCTACATCGATCAACTGCGCGAATCCTTCGTGCCGGAAGATCGCAGCCGCGGCAATTTCTTTGACCAGGACTGGGGCTCCATGGGCGGCGTGTTCGCCGTGGCCTCGGGCGGCATCCACGTGTGGCACATGCCCGCGCTGGTGGCGATCTTCGGCGACGACTCCGTGCTGCAGTTCGGCGGTGGCACCCACGGCCATCCCTGGGGATCGGCGGCTGGCGCCGCTGCCAACCGGGTGGCGCTGGAAGCCTGTGTCAAGGCCCGCAATGCCGGACGGGAAATCGAGAAGGAAGGCCGCGACATCCTCACGGAAGCCGCCAAGCACAGCCCTGAACTGGCGATCGCCCTGGAAACCTGGAAGGAAATCAAGTTCGAATTTGACACGGTCGACAAGCTCGACGTGCAGTGATTCCCTGTCCTGCGGGAGGATTCTGGCCTGGCCAGGATCTCCCGCGGGGTGAAGGGACGTGAAGCCCTCGGCATCACGCCGATTGCCAACCCCTACGCCAATCCTCCCCATGCCTTTCAAAAGTGCAGTGGGTGACTATCAAACAGTCGCCACGCTGGAAACCTTCGGGTTTCTGCCTCCTTTCACGCAGGACGAGATCTACGACCAGATCGCGTACATCATTGCCCAGGGCTGGAGCCCGCTGATCGAGCACGTCCACCCCAGTCGTTCCATGGCCACCTATTGGTCGTATTGGAAACTGCCCTTCTTCGGTGAGAAGGATCTCGGCGTGATCGTGAACGAGTTGGAAGCCTGCCATCGGGCTTATCCCGACCATCACGTGCGTCTCGTCGGTTACGACGCCTACACCCAGAGCCAGGGCGCCTGCTTCGTGGTCTTCGAAGGCCGTTGAGGTCTGCCTTTCTCCCCTGAGGGGAAGGCACGGTTTCGGGGCTGTCGGATCCCACCGCTGGCCCCGCTTCCGTTCATCTCCCCGTCCCGCTTTCGCCTGGATCGGCAGCCCCCGTGGCTGGCGGCCTGGCTTTCTCCTCCCTGTCGACGTGTCCGTCGGCTGGCGTGGTTGCTCTGTCCTTATCAGTACTTTTCTCTCGGGTGGTTATGGCCAGCACATCCAGTCGTGAAGCTGCTCTGGAGCGCCGCAAAGCGCTCACCAATGGCGGCAAGAAGGCGGAAGGTCGCTTTCGTTCCACCCCCAATCGCACGCGCTCGGCCGCCGATGCCCGCCTGACCCGCACCGAGGGCTCCCAAGCCCCGGCGGCGGCGGCGCCTCCCGCCGTGTCCTCCCCACCCCCAGCCCCCAACGGGTCGCGGGCCGCCCGCTTCCGATCCAGCGCCGCCCAAGCCAGCGCCAGCGCGCCAGCCGCGAGCCGCAAACCCGCCCGGGCCATCAGCAACCCCAGCCGCGATCTGGTGCTCGCCCGGCGGGAGGCCCTCTCCCAGCGCGGCAAACGGGCCAACACCTCAAAAGATCGCACCCGCACGGACGTCGCCCGGGAGGCCCCGGTCAAAACCGCCGCCGCCGCCACTTCTCACGCCCCCTGCAAGTGCCAGGAGAAGGCGGCTGAAGGCACCGGAGCCCGCCGCGCCAGCACGGAAGGCCTGTCCCTGTCCCTCGGTGCGGGCGCCTCCCGCCGGGCCAGCGCCTCCAGTTCCAGCAACGGCGCGGCCGAGCGCCGCTCCAACGGCAAGCGCGCCGCCCAGTACAACCCCAGCCGCGCCTTGGTGCTGGCCCGGCGGGAAGCCCTCTCCAAGCGAGGCAAATCCGCCAGCGCCCCCACCAGCACCACCGCCGCGTCCGTCGCCCGCCAGGTGAACCCCGACCTCACCAGCCGCGAATTGGCCCAGAAGGTGCGCGAGCTGAAGTGCAAGGTGGGTTCGGCGGGCAGCTCCCGCCACGGCGGCACCCGGCCCACCGGCCCCAACCGCCATGGCGCCAAGCAAGCCGCCACCGCCGCCGCCGATGCCCATTGGAAAGTGGGCCTCACGGAAACCAGCCGCGGACAGGTGGTCACCGGCACCCAGGCCAACCGCTCCTCCCGCACCACCGGCAACGAGGCGGGCACCTGCCGGGTCGTGACCGGCACCGAGTATCTGGGGGCGGAGGTGTTCAACACCTTCTGCCAAACCGGTCCCCTGGGGTCCCAACCCGCCAAGGTGGCCGTGACCGCCACCAGCCGCGGCAACCGGGTGACCGGCAACGAGGTCGGCCGCTCCGAGAAGGTGACCGGCGACGAACCCGGCACCTGCAAGCTGGTCACGGGGACGGAATACATCTCCGCCAACCAGAGCCAGGCCTGGTGCGGCGTCACCGTGCCCGGCCCCCGCAAGGTGGGACGGACCCAGACCGAGGGCGGCCAACCCGTGTCCGGCGTGCTCGTCGGCCGGTCGGAGAAAGTCACCGGCGATGAGCCGGGCTCCGGCCGCCAGCTCACCGGCGATCAATACGTCACCGGCCCGATCCAGGTGAAGGGTCGCTCCCCCGAGAAGGTGGGCAGCTTCCAGACCCTGCGGGGCACCGGCGTCACCGGCACCACCGTGGGCCGCAGTCAGCGGGTGACCGGCGATGAGCCCGGGTCGTGCCGCGCCATCACCGGCGATGAATACATCGGCACAGAGCAGTACAACGGCTTCTGCGGGGCCCGCCCCGCACCCGAGGCGGCAAAGGTGGGCTTCAGCGTCACCTCCCGTTCCCAGGTGGTGAGCGGCACCCGCACCGGCCGTTCCGCCAAGGTCACCGGCGATGAGCCCGGCACCTGCAAGGTGGTGACCGGCACCCCCTACGCCGGCCTGGAAGAGGCGGGCGCCTGGTGCGGCACCAACGACGTGCAAGCCATCCGCCAGCGCACTCCCGTGCGAATGGGCACCGTGATGAGCGGCATCCAGCCCGGAATCGGCGGGGTGATGACCGGTGCCGAGCGCGGCGCCTGTGAAGACATCACCGGCACCCCCTACGTGGGATCCGATCAGCTCGCCGCCGCCTGCGGCACCTCGGCCCCCGTGCCCGTCGATTTCCCCCAACCCCTCACCACCGCCCCCTGGCAGGAGTTCAGCGTTCAGTCCCCCGCCCGGGTCGCCCAGGTGGAGCGGGAAAACACCGGCTCCGTCACCGGCAGCACCTACGAGCATGGCGGCCGCATCACAGGTCCCTTCGACATGGCGGCGGGAAAGGTCACCGGCACCGAGCAATTCCGCTTTGATCGTCGCCAGCGGGAGGAGGCCCGCGGCCCCCTGACGCCTCCCGCCACGGCCGAAGCCGGCCCTGGCGAGCGTCCCAAGTCGCGCGTCACGGGCGAGGGAATCTCCACCGGATTGACGATCACCGGCGATGACTGGAATCGGGGTCGCCATGTCACCGGCACCGAAGGCCCTTCCGCCCGTCGTCGCAACCCGTCCCGCCCCGGCCCCGTGTCGGCCATGCCCAACGTGCAGCCCAAGCGGAATGAAGCGATCCCCGAACCGGTGAGCCGCATCACCGGCTCCAGTGGCAACACCTCTGCCGGATCGTTGATCACCATTTCCGGCGGAGCCCGAGGCTGACCCCGATGCCACGACGCCCGGCCCCCGCGCCGCGACTTCAGGCCCCGAGCTCGCCCCGCCGCCGCTGGCCAGGTTCAGAGGAGGCGTTCCGGGTGCGCCTGGCCGATGTGCGCGCCTCCATCAGTGCCAGTCAGCTCCATCCCCTCACCGACGCCAACGCCAACGCGGCACTCCACGCCTACGACACCCGTGTGAAGCAGGCGTTCGATCGGCTCGTTCCCGTGCTTCGGCGCCTCTCCGCCCTGCAGCACGAGGAAGGTTTCGAGGCCAGGGCTCAGGAGATCGCCCGGGCCGAACTCGCCATCTCCCTGCCCCCCCACCTGCTGGAGAGCGCCTGGGTCACCCAGCTCGACATGCGCTCCCTCTTCGCCTGGTGTCTGTTTGAAACCTACGAACAGATCAGCGCCAGCTTCTTCGACGATGACCCGCTCGGTGGACGACCCGGCGGAGCCGCCAGCGAAGCCTTCGACGCCTTCCTGCTGGAGTGTGGGTTCCACCTTCTCGACATCACCCCCTGCGCCGACGGGCGCCTGGCCCATGCGGTGGCCTCCGCCCTGCGGATTCCCTACGGCTCCGTGCGGCGCCGCCCCCACGCCGGCGCGATGTTCGATGTGGAAAACACGGTCAACCGCTGGGTGAAGACCGAGCATCGGCGCTATCGGGAAGGGGTCCCCAACCCGGCCCACGCCGACACCCGCTACCTGAAGGTGGTGCTCTACCACTTCAGTTCCCTGGATCCGTCCCATGAGGGCTGCGCCGCCCACGGCAGCCAGGACGGCCTCGCCGCCCGATGCGGTCGGCAGCGGCTCCTCGACTTCCAAACGGCGATCGAAAACAGCTTCTGCTGCGGTGCCTCCGTGGATCTCCTCCTGCTGGGGCTCGACACCGACACCGATGCCCTGCGGGTGCATGTGCCGGGACGGGATGGCCAAACAAACCTGGACAGCTGGCTCGACGCGCGGGACGTGCATGAGGCCACCCGGGCGCTCTCCGCCGCCGAGGGCTGCCAGCGCATCTCCAGCCTGGTGGAGCAGGCGGCTCCCTCCGCGCCGGACCCCGGCATGGTGCGCTTGATCACGCGATTGCTGATCAACAACCTCTCGCAGATCGACTACGTGCGCCAGTTTCATGGCGGCCACTACGCCGATGCCGGCCATGCGGAACGCTTCATCGGCGTAGGCATCGGCTTCAAGGAGATCCATCTCCGCAATCTCACCTACTTCGCCTACATGGACACCGTGGAGGAGGGAGCCCCGGATCTGGATGTGGGCATCAAAATCTTCAAGGGATTGAATGTGTCCCGCGGTCTGCCGATCCCCGTGGTGGTGCGTTTCGACTATCACGGCCAGGTGCCCGGGGCCCGGGAGCGGGCGGTGCGCCACGGGCAGCGCGTGCAGGCGGCCATCGAGAGTCGCTACGCGGATCTCCATCAGCAGGGCCTGATCCATGTTCTGTTGACCGTGCGGGATCAAGATCGGCACGTCCCTGCGGAAGCGGTGGGTTCCACAATCTCCTTCCCGACTGTCGGGGGACATTGAGATGATCATCTGCAAAGTGGTGAAGCCGCTGGTTTCCACCAACCGCATCCCCGATTTCGAACACAAACATCTGCAGGTCGTGCTGGATGGCAGCACGCAGAAGGTGGCCGTTGACGCGGTCGGTTGCGTGCCCGGCGACTGGGTGATCTGCGTGGGCAGCTCAGCGGCGCGGGAAGCGGCGGGCAGCAAGTCGTATCCCAGCGACCTCACCATCGTCGGGATCATTGACCACTGGGATCCGGAGGCGGCCAAGGCGGCCGCCGCCTCCAAACCCGTCGCCAGCGCCCCCCCGTCCGGAGGGGGCGTCAGCAACGGCGGCACCACGGCCCAACCCGGCGCCAAGGGGCCAGGGAGCACGGGCTGATGGAAATCATGCAGGTCACGGGTTCCCTGGTCTGCACCCAACGGGTGGAGGGCTTGGGCCACATGCACCTGCGGGTGTTGCGCACCACCAAGGGCAAACTCAGCGTCGCCGTCGATCCGGTGGGCGCCTCCATCGGCAACTGGGTGTTCACCGCCAGTGGCAGCGCCGCCCGGTTCGCCTGCGGCAATCCCGAGATCCAAACCGACCTGACGATCGGCGGGATCATTGATTTCTGGGAACCCGACGGCTGACCTCGCCACGCCTCCGCCCATCTCTTCCGCTCCTTTCCCCGTTCACCACCCACCACGACGCCCCGCGCCATGGCCCCCTCCTCCTCCCGCTCCAGCCGCCCCCCAGCACGCAAGGGATCGGGGTCTCAGCCGGTCCCCCGTCGAACCACCCGCCGGGCCACCACGGTGAAGGCCATCCCGGTGGTGGAAGCTGCGGTGGACCCCGTGGTGGAAGACGCCTCCCTCGCCCTTCTCCCCCCGGTTTCCAGCCCGGAGCCGGGGCCGCCCCCTGACCTCGCCGCCGCGGCGCCAGTCGCCAGTGGCGAACTCCCCGCCGTGAGCGCTCCCTTGGCCAGCGACCAAGCCCCTGCCGCCTCCAGCGAGGAATCCCCCGCCCCGGAACCCCCAGCGCCGGAACCCGCCAGTCCTCCAGCCGCCGCACCCCTGGCGCCATCCGGCTCCAGCGGCGCCTCCGGCATCGGCCCCGTGCCGCCCCGACCGGCCCGCCAGTCCGGCGTCCTGGAGCCGAGATCCCCCCGCGGCATCGCCCTCGGCATGATCGAAACCCGCGGCCTGGTGCCCGCCATCGAGGCTGCCGACGCGATGACCAAAGCGGCGGAGGTCTTCCTGGTGGCGCGAGAGTTCGTGGGCGGGGGCTACGTCACCGTGATGGTGCGGGGCGAAACAGGCGCCGTGAACGCCGCCGTGCGCGCCGGCGCTGATGCCTGCGAGCGGGTGGGCGACGGCTTGGTGGCCGCCCACATCATCGCCCGGCCCGAGGGGGGGGTGGAGCCAGCCCTGGCGAGCAGTGGCGCCACCCGTCGTCTCTGATGGCCATGCCCGCCGTCGATCGCCGTGTGCTCGCCGACCTCGGCCGGGCCCTCAGTCTGGAACTCACCGCCGTGCAGCAATACCTCACCCAGGCCGTGCTTGCGGAATCCTGGGGCGACAACGACGCCGCCAACCGCTTCCGCCGGGAAACCGTGGAGGAAATGCACCATGCGGAACGGCTGGTGAACCGCATGATCCACCTCGGTGTGGCCCCCGGGGCCTCCCAGGTGCGCCCCGCCGCCCATGCCGGTGATCTCCAAGGGCTGCTGATCCTCAATGCCGACCTCGAGCACCAGCTCGTGAACCACTACGCCAACGCCTTTGACTTCTGCCAAAGGATCGGCGACAGCGACAACGGGGCCTTTTTTCACGCCCTCTGGCAGGACGAGCGGCGCCACGGGGAGGAATTGGCCTCCTGGTTGGACAGCCTGCAGTCCGGGTCCGCCGGCTCGGCGGTGAGGACGGCCGCTTGATCGCCCAACCCCATCACCAGGTCGTCCCGTCCATGGCGCTCTGCCCGCCATGCCCTGGCCGCCGCGCCCCGGGAGGAGCGCCATGAGCGACCTTGCTGCGATGTCCCCTCTGCCGTGGCCGATCCAGCTGGCCTGGCTGATTCCCCTCTATGGATTCAGCGGCGTGCTGGTGTCCCTGCCCTGGGCCGCGGGCTGGATCAAACGCAATGGTCCAAGGCCCGCCGCCTACCTCAATCTTCTCACCACCCTGGTGGCGGTGCTGCACGGCAGTCTGATCCTTCAGGAGGTGTGGACCCTTGGCCCGCAGCAACTCGATCTGCCCTGGTTTCATGTGGCTGATCTGGATCTGCGCATCGGTCTGGATCTTTCCCTGACCAATCTCGCCGCCCTGGAGTTGGTGACGTTCATGAGCCTGGTGGGCCAGGTGTTTGCCCTCGGCTACCTCGACAAGGAATGGTCCCTGGCCCGCTTTTATGCCTTGGGGGGCTTCTTTGAAGGGGCCATGGCGGGGGTGGTGTTGAGCAGCAATCTCTTCATTTCCTATTTCCTCCTGGAAATGCTCACCCTCTCCACCTATCTGCTGGTGGGGTTTTGGTATGCGCAACCCCTGGTGGTCACCGCCGCCCGCGATGCCTTCCTCACCAAGCGGGTGGGGGATGTGCTGCTGCTGATGGGGCTGGTGGCCCTGGCCGCCCTGGCGCCCTCCCTCTCCTTCGACGCCCTCGAGCAATGGTCCTCCACGGCCCTGGCCTCCGGTGAACTCACCCCCCTGGCGGGCACCCTCATCGGGCTGGGGCTCATCGCCGGCCCCATGGGCAAGTGCGCCCAATTCCCCATGCACCTCTGGTTGGATGAAGCCATGGAGGGCCCCAATCCGGCCTCCATCCTGCGCAACTCCGCCGTCGTCACCTGTGGGGCCCTGGTGCTGGTGAAGGTCATGCCCCTGCTCACCCTCTCGCCGGTGGCGGTGGAGGTGTTGCTGGTGGTGGGCACGATCAGCGCCCTGGCCGGGGCCCTGGTGGCCATCGCTCAGGTGGATCTCAAGCGGGCCTTCTCCTATGGCACCACCTCCTATCTCGGCCTGGTGTTCATCGCCATCGCCCTCCGCCAGCCGGCCATCGCCCTGCTGCTCCTTCTGGCCCATGGCCTGGCGAAGGCCCTGCTCTTCATGAGCGTCGGCAGCGTGATCGCCACCACCAACTGCCAGGACATCACCCAGCTCGGGGGCCTGGCCCGTCGCATGCCCGCCACCACCACCGCCTATCTGCTCGGGGGGGCCGCCCTCACCGGCGTGGTGCCCCTGGCGGGCTTCTGGTGCCTCTCCCGCATGGTGGAAGCGCTCCTTCCCCTGGCGCCCTTCTTCGCGGGGGTGGTGCTGCTCACCCATGCCCTGACCGTGTTCAATCTGGCGCGGGTCTACCGCCAGGTGTTTCTCGATCAGCCCCACCCGAAGACCAAACGCACGCCGGAGGTGATCTGGTGGATGGCCGTGCCCATGGTCAGCCTGGGTGTGCTGCTGATCCTCCTGCCCGCAGTCATGCGCCGACTGGAGCCCTCCCTTGATCTCGGACCGGTGGGGCCCACCGCCGGGCTCCTCGTTGCGGGCAGCGGGGTGCTGGGCCTGGCGGCCCAGCGGCTGGTGCCGACCACAGAGGGCGCCTCCCGCTCCGTCAACCGTTCCCTGCGGGCGATTCAAGATCTGCTGGCGGCCGATTTCTACACCGATCGGCTCTACCGCAACACGATCGTCGCCTTCGTCGCAGGGCTGGCCCGCCTCACAGACCGCTTCGATCGCGAGGTGGTCAATCAGCTGGCGGCACGGGTCGGCCTGGCCTCCATGGCCGCTGCGGAGGAACTGAAGCTCGGGGTGAGCGGCCAGCTTCAAAGCTATGTGTTGACGGTGGTGCTGGCGATTGTGGTTCTGTTTGCCAGCCTGGCCTGGCTCCAAGGGAGATGAGCGGATGTTGACCCTGTTGCTGTTGCTGCCCCTGATGGGTGGTCTGCTGCTCGTGCTCTGGCCGGGGGAGCCATCGCCGGGGCGAATGCGCCAGGTCGCGAGTGTGGTGCTCGCCCTTCAGGTGGCATGGAGCGTGGTGGTGCTCCTGGCGTTCGATCCGCACCAAGGCGGGATGCAGCTGCGGGAGTCGCTCCCCTGGATTCCGGGCCTTGGCCTCACCTACAGCCTGGGGGTGGATGGCCTGTCGCTGCCCCTGGTGTTGATCAATGGGGCCCTGAGCCTGGTGTCCGTGATCTGCACCCGCGACATCAGCCAACGGCCCCGCATCTACTTTGCGCTGCTGCTGTTGATCAGCGGGGCGGTGAATGGCGCCTTTCTGGCGCAAAACCTGTTGCTGTTCCTGTTGTTCTACGAACTGGAGCTCATCCCGCTCTGGTTGTTGATCTCGATTTGGGGTGGCTCGGGCAAGGCATTTGCGGCGATGAAGTTTCTCATCTTCACCGCCGTGTCGGGCATCCTGATCCTGGCGGCCTTTCTGGCCCTGGCCGTGTTGCGCGGCAGCCTGGATTTCAGTTTCCTGCCCGTCACTGGCGACCAGCTCGCCCTGAGCAGCCAGCTGGTGTTGCTCGCCATGCTGTTGGTGGGCTTCGGCATCAAGATCCCCCTGGTGCCCTTCCACTCCTGGTTGCCCGATGCCCACACCCAGGCGTCCACGCCAGTCTCGGTGCTCCTGGCCGGGGTGCTGCTCAAGCTCGGCACCTATGGCCTGCTGCGCTTCGGCTTGGGCCTCTTCCCGGAAGCCTGGGCCGTCATGGCGCCCTGGCTGGCGATCTGGGCCGCGATCTCCGTGCTCTATGGCTCCCTGGCGGCGATTGCGCAACGCGACATGAAGCGCATGGTGGCCTACAGCTCCGTGGGCCACATGGGCTCCATCCTGCTGGCCGCCGCCGCCGCCACCCCGGTGAGCCTGTTGGGGGCGGAATTCCAGATGGTGAGCCATGGTCTGATCTCCGCCCTCCTCTTCCTGCTCGTCGGCATCGTCTATCGCAAGACCGGCACCCGGGATCTGGACGTGTTGCGGGGGCTCCTCAATCCGGAACGGGGCCTGCCGTTCACGGGCACGCTGATGATCCTCGGCGTGATGGCCAGTGCGGGCATGCCCGGAATGGGGGGGTTCATCTCCGAGTTTCTGGTGTTTCGCGGCGCCATCGCCACCTTCCCCGCCGCCACCCTTCTGTGCATGGTGGGCTCGGGCCTGACGGCGGTCTACTTTCTCCTGCTGGTCAACCGGGTGTTCTTCGGTCGTCTGGCCATCACCCCCGCCACCGATCCCGTGCGCCAGAGCCGGCTGGACATCCGTCTGGCCCCCGTGGCGCCCCGGGAGACCATTCCCGCCACGGGGTTGGCGCTGGCGGTGGTGGGGTTGGGTCTCCTGCCCATGGGGCTGGGCCATCTTTCGGAGAGCACGACGACCGCCCTGGCCCTCGTGCCCCGGGTGCTGCAGGCCCTTGGCGGCCAGGGAGTGGGCTGATGCCTGTCATTCCGGAGTTGCTCACCCGCTGTGGAGGGAGGCCCGAGGCGGCCGAGCTGGAAAGGCGCCTGCTGACGGGCCAAACCTTGTTGGCGGAATCAGCCAACCATGTGATGCAGGTGGTGGATGTGCTTGAGAGCTATGGCGTGGTCCTCGATGCCTACAGCCGCAATCTGATCTACCAGGCAGAAACGCAATTCCTCAACCCTTTTCCCATCTTCAAATTTCTGGATGGGGATCTGAGACCAGGGAAGATCTGGCGTCATCTGATGCATGATCGCATCAACTTTGAGTATGCGGAATATTGCATGCGCGCCATGCTCTGGCATGGCACCGGCGGTTTGGATGCCTACCTCGACAGTGCGCCCGTCCAGGGGCTCTGCCAGGAGATCATCCAACGCAAAACTCGCCGCGATCCTCTGCTGGGCCTGCTCCATCCCCTGTTTCCCGAGTTCCT
This sequence comes from Cyanobacteriota bacterium, assembly GCA_046340515.1. GTDB lineage: Bacteria > Cyanobacteriota > Cyanobacteriia > PCC-6307 > Cyanobiaceae > Cyanobium. The sequence continues at coordinate 12,278 of JBKDTB010000222.1, forward strand.
TCCCGAGCTGATTCGCGCCGCCGCCACCACCCATGCCCTGGGCCAGTTCTGGCGGGTGATGAGCGACCTGTTTCTCGACCTGGCGGAGGCGGAGCGGCAGGGCACGGTGGCGAGCATCGAAGCCGTGGTGACCTTCCTCCAAAACGGACTGGTGGCGGCGGCGGGCCAGCCAATCACCTACGGGGTGTCCATCGGCGGCGCACACCTCTGGGTGCTGCCTCCAGACGCCGGGCTCACCTTTCTGATGGATGTGGCCGTGCCCTACGTGGAGGCGGTGTTTCTGCGAGGCACGCCCTTTTTGGGCACGGTGTCGTTCAACGCCCAGGCGGAGCAGATTCCAGCGGATCAGGGCGATTTCGCCTACGGCGCCCTCTTTGCCGATCCCCTGCCCACCATGGGGGCGGGCATCCCCCCCAGCCTGCTGATGCAGGACATGTTTCGGCATCTGCCCGAACGGTTGCATGCCTGGTATCGAAGCCAGGGTCGGGGGGAAGGGGATGTGCGGGTGAAGATCTGCATGAGTTTTCAAAAAGCCATGTTTTGTGTCACCAATGCCGCCATCCGCGGCACCTTCCCCCATGCCCTGGCCACGGAGGTGCCCGACGAACGGGCGGCCAACCAGGCCCACGCCGCCGCCTGGGCCGCCCGCCTGAGCAAGGCGCGCACGGACAGCCTCGATGCGCTCGATCCTGATTCTCCCGCTCCCGAAGCCGAGGAGGGGCAGGCGTAACCTGATGGGATGGAACAGCCCTGGATCCACCGAGCGCGTCCTGATCGCCTGGAGCGACGCCTCGAATTTGCGGACTACGAGAGCACCCGCCTTTTCCTGGAGCGGTTGAACACCCTCTCCGAGCGGGAGGGCCGCTTTCCAGACATCAGCTTCGGGCGCACGTACGTCAATCTCACCCTGCGAGCCGAAGAAGGGGAGAGCGAGGGAGTGGGGGAGCTGGAAAAGGCGTTTGCGGCAGCCATCGATGACCTCCTCTGAGCCGATGGGCGTGGAAGAAACGCGCATTGATCTTCAGCAGGCCTACGACACCCTGGGAATCCAGCAATTGCTGCAACAGCTGGATGACGAATTGATTGGTTTGCGGCCGGTGAAGGCGCGCATCCGGGAAATCGCTGCCTTGCTGGTTGTGAATCGGGCGCGAGAGCAGATGGATCTGCAAACGACCCAACCCAGCCTGCACATGTCGTTCACCGGCCGCCCGGGGACGGGGAAGACGACCGTGGCGGAAAAAATGTCCATGATCCTGCACAGCCTTGGCTATGTGCGCAAGGGCCATGTGGTGACGGCCACCCGTGATGATCTTGTGGGTCAATACATCGGCCATACGGCCCCGAAAACCAAGGAGATGTTGCGAAAGGCGATGGGAGGCGTATTGTTCATAGATGAGGCCTATTACCTTTATCGGCCAGACAATGAGCGGGACTACGGCTCAGAGGCGATTGAGATCTTACTGCAAGTCATGGAGAACAACCGCAACGATGTGGTGGTCATCTTTGCCGGCTACAAAGAGCGGATGGATGTGTTTTATCAATCCAATCCAGGTCTCTCCTCCCGGGTGGCGAACCATATTGACTTTCCCGATTACACGGATGAGGAGTTACTGGCCATTGCCAAACTTATTCTGGCCCGTGAAAACTATCGTTTCAGCGAGGAGGCCACCACCGTCTTTTCCTCCTACATCCAGCGCCGACGCCAACTCCCCTATTTCGCCAATGCTCGCTCGATCCGCAATGCCATTGATCGGGCCCGCATGCGCCAGGCCAATCGGCTGTTCAACCATCATGGCGGCTTGCTCTCCAGAAGTGATCTGATGACGATCGAAGCCGAGGACATCACCGCAAGCCGGGTGTTTGCGGGCGAAATCGAAGGCCTCGATCCCAGTGAGCCGATCATCCAACCCCCTTGAAGGGGATCCGATTCCATCCGCCGAACGGACCCATGGTCGCCTCCAGCCCTCCGGATGGGCGTCCCGCGGCCCCTGGCCCCCTCTCGTTCCAAGGGGGCTGAGGGATCCAGGCCATGGCTGGCGTCTTCGCTTCATCGCCAGGGGGGTGCGGTGGTCCAACGCCATGTCGAGAGGGGTTGGCGCAGGGTCCAACGTTTCATCGTGAGAGCTTGCGCTGGTGCAACGGCTCATCGAGAGGGGATTTGGCTTGTGCAGGGGGCCAAAGCCTCATCGCACAGGTTTGCGCTGGTCCAACGCCGCATCCAAAAGGGCGCAGTAGCGTTCGGCCACCCGCGGGGCGCTGAAGGCTTCAATGGCGGCGGCCCGCTCCCTGTAGGCCGCCCGCAGGCTGGCGATGTGGCCTGGCAGCCCGCGCAAGGCGGCAAGGATGGCCTCCTGGCTGCGGCCATCGACATAGACGCCGATCCCCAGATCCTCCACGATGGCGCGCAGAGGATTCTGAGGGGGTCCAAGAATGAGCACAGGTTTGTGATGGCCGAGATACTCAAAAAACTTGGAGGGCACGTTGTCGAGATGGCGCGGGCCAATCACCACCAACTGCACATCCGCATCGGCCGCCAGGGCATGGGAAGCGGGATAAGACACCAAGGGCTGAATGTCAACCAAAGCAGCCAGCCGGGGATCCGCAGCGATGCGCCGTCGCGCTTCGGCATAGACATAGCCATGGATGGTCAGCCGCAGCCTCGGCTCCCGCGAAGCATCTGGTGGTGGCAGCTGTTGCAAGGCCTCCAGGAAAGGCTCTATCGGCCGCCATTCCGGCAACATGCCGAGATAGATCATTCGCAGGGCATCACTGGCGCCCGTTTCCCGACCTCGGCCCGCCAGGGTGCTGCGCCCGGGGCGATGGAGATCCGCGCTGACGGGATAACTGTCGCTGATGACATGGGCCTTGCTTCCCTCCACAAGACCGGCGGCAACATAGCGGTCTCGGGTGAGGGGAGACATGAAGAGCGTCCCCCTGGCTTGGCCGAGGATGGCCTGCTGCAGCTCGGGAGAATGGGGATGGAAACCGTTTTCATCGCGTGCGCCACAGGGATCATCCATCAACGCCAGGAAGGGCTTGTCCATCTCCTGGCACAGGCGCCGGGTCAGGGCCAGCACCGGGAAATCAGGGCTCTTGCCGGCGATGAGATCAAAGTGCCAGCGATGTTCCGCGTCGACCACGCTTTGCCTCAGGCCCCGCAGCAGGGTGGCCTCACTGTCGTGGCGCGTCAGACGCTCCAGTTGGCGGGCCACCAGCTGCAGAACGCCATAGGCCAGATGGATGGGCGAGCGTTTGCCATGGCGATTCTTGCGCACGGAAAACTGCCTGGACAAGGAGATGGCCGTGGTGTAGTGCAGGCGTTCGGCAGGGTAGTTTAGCTCTTCCGTGAGAACGGAAAACAGCCAAGGTGCCGGTCCCGCGAAATGGACCTGCCAGCCATGGATCTCAAAATAGGGCAGTAGTTTGTTGTAAATCAACGCCTGCACACCACTGCAGCCAGGCGGTTGGCTCATCACCACCAACAGTTTTCTCATGGCTGGAGTGTGCGTCTGTCCATCAGCGTCGTTTGCGGGAATCAATCTGCAGCAGATCCCTCACCTGCTGAATGCGGCGTGCCAAACCAGGATCATTGTTGATCTTTCGCTCCACCTGCTCCACGGCATACATCACCGTGGAATGATCCTTGCCGCCAAACATCTCACCAATGCGTGGCAAGGAGAGGGCCGTGGAATGGCGCATCAAAAACATACCCACCTGACGGGCCTGACTCACGGCCCGTTTCCGGCTTGGACTGCGCATCTCCTCGACGCTGACCTCAAAGATTTCGGCCACCTTGTCCAACACCTGTTGGGGTGTCACCTCCACGCTCGTGCCTGCCGGATCCAGCATCGGTGACACCGATTCCACGGTCATCGGCAGACCGGTGATCGACACGAAGGCCACCACGCGCGTGAGGGCGCCCTCCAGTTCGCGGATGTTGGATGTGAAGCGGCCAGCAATGTAATGAATCAAATCTCGCGGCAGGGCCATCTGCTCCTGCTCCGCTTTTTTATGCAGGATGGCCATGCGGGTTTCCAGATCGGGCGCCTGGATGTCGGCGATCAATCCCATCGAAAACCGGGAAATCAGCCGTTCCTGCAGGCGAGGGATCTGGTTGGGGGGGCGATCGGAAGCAATCACGATCTGTCGACCCGCTTCATGCAAGGCGTTGAAGGTATGGAAAAACTCCTCCTGCGTATACTCCTTTCCCTCGATGAATTGAATATCATCCACCAGAATCAGATCGGCGGCACGGTAGTGATTGCGAAAAGCCTGCATGCCATCTTTGCGGATCGCCTGGATCAGATCATTGGTGAACATCTCTGTAGAGACGTAACACACCCTCGCCTCCGGGTTGATCTCCAGGCGGTAGTGGCCGATGGCCTGCATCAGGTGGGTCTTGCCCAACCCCACCCCGCCGCAAAGGAAGAGGGGATTGAACTCCCGGCCAGGGGCCTCCGCCACCGCGAGGGCAGCGGCATGGGCCATGCGGCTGTTGGGCCCCACCACAAAGCGGCTGAACACATAGCGGGGGTTGAGGCCCGCCTCCCCTCGCAACAGGGCCGCACCCCCCCGCTCGGAGCTTTTCTCCGGCCCCCCTCCCGGGCCGGCAGTGGTGGCCCCCCCCACGGCAGGCCGGGGACCCGCCGCCCCGTTGCCGCCAGCGGCCGAAGGCCCCAGCGACTCCAGGCTCGGCTCCTCCGCCGCCACCTCCACCGCCACCTCGATCGGTCGCTGGGCCAACTCCGACGCCAGCTGCTGGATGCGGTTCAAGTAGTGCTTGCGCAACCAGGTGCAGGCAAAGCTGTTCGGGGCCTCCAGCTCGAGGCGATCCGCGCTGACAGCCCGGCAGCGCGCGGGCCGAATCCACGTTTCGAAGGTGGGCTTGCTGAGGGTGGCCTGCAGGGCGTCCTGCACCTGGGGCCAAAGATCCTCGCCCTGCTGCACCACCCTCCCCCTCGTCAGAAAGGGAATTTAAGCAGGGCCCCCGGAGCCGGCTCTGTGCCCCCTGGGCCCCCCTCCCGGCCGGTGTGCTCTTAAATGAGAGCGTCCCCACCGACGTTCATGCGAGCCCGTCCCCTCGCCCGGATGCTGCCCTTGGCGGCCCTGCTCACCGCCCTGGCCGGATGCTCCGCCCAACGCGGCACGCCGGTGGATCAACAGCGCATCAGCGACGCTCCCCCCGCGCCCCCGCTGCAGCCCAGCGGCAACATCATCGTGGCGGCCGTGGAGAAGGTGGGCCCGGCGGTGGTGCGCATCGACACGGTGCGGCGCACCTTGAACCCCCTGGGGAGCGTCTTCGGCCAGGGCCCTTCGATCAAGCAACAGCAGGGGCAGGGTTCCGGCTTCATCACCCGCTCCGACGGCGTGTTGCTCACCAACGCCCACGTGGTGGACGGCGCCAACCAGGTGGGGGTGACCCTGCCGGATGGCCGCAGTTTTTCCGGCAAGGTGCTCGGTGCGGATCCCCTCACCGATGTGGCGGTGGTGAAGGTGGTGGCCTCCGGCCTGCCCGTCGCGCCCCTGGGGGATTCGAGCAAGGTGCGTCCAGGAGAGTGGGCGATCGCCATCGGCAATCCCCTCGGCCTCGACAACACGGTCACCGCGGGGATCATCAGTGCCATCCAGCGCACCAACGCCGTCGGCGAGGGCCAGCGGGTGCCCTACCTGCAGACCGACGCGGCGGTGAACCCCGGCAACAGCGGCGGCCCCCTGATCAACGACCGCGGCCAGGTGATCGGCATCAACACCGCCATCCGCCAGGCCCCCGGCGCCGGCCTGAGCTTCGCGATTCCAATCAACACCGCCCGCAAAATCGCCGCCCAGATCATGGAGCGGGGCTATGCCAGCCACCCCTACATCGGCGTCCGCCTCGAAGCCCTCACCCCCCAACTGGCGCGGGAGATCAACAGCAGCACGGATCAGTGCCGCCTGCCTGAGGTGAACGGGGTCGTCGTGGTGGATGTGATGGCCGGCAGCCCCGCCGCCCAGGGGGGCCTCAAACCCTGCGACTTGATCGAAAAAGTGGCGGGAACAGCCGTGAAGAACCCCTCCGAGGTGCAGCTGGCGGTGGATCAGGCCCAGATCGGCCAACCCCTCACCCTCACCGTGCGGCGCCAGCAGGGCCTGGTCGACCTGAGCGTGCGTCCCGCCAACCTGCCGCCGTCCTCGTGAGCCGCCAGCTGGTGGTGCTCACCCGCTGGCCGGCGCCGGCCCGCTGCAAGCGTCGGCTGGCGGAGGCCATCGGCCCGGAGCGGGCGGCGGCCGTGCAGCGCCGCCTGTTGCACCATGGGTTGGCCGCCGCCCGCCAGGCGGCCCGCGCCGCCAGGCGGATCGACGAACCGATCGAGGTGGTTCTGGCCGTGAGCGGGCTCGGTCCCCGCGCCTGCCGCCGTTGGGGCGCCACCCTGCCGGTGGATCGGCTCGTGGGCCAGGGGGAGGGCAGCCTGGGGGTGCGGCTGCGGCGACAGGTGGAGCGGGCCCGGCGGGAGGCGGTGGGGGAGGTGGTGCTCATCGGCAGCGACCTTCCCCAGCTCAGCGGCGCGGACCTGCTGGCCGCCTTCGCCGCCCTGCGCCGCGCCTCCCTCGTGCTCGGCCCCGCGGCGGATGGGGGCTACTGGCTGATGGGCCTCTCGCCGCGCCTGCGGGCGCCCCGCTTGTTCGCGGGGGCCGCCGCCCCCATCCCCTGGGGTCAGGAAACGGTGCTGCGGCACACGCTGGAGGCGGCGGCGGTGGAGGGGTTGACGCCCGTGCTGCTGGCGGAGGGTCGGGATCTGGATCGTCCCCGGGATCTGGCGCGCTGGCGATGAGCCGCCCCCTGCCCGGCCCTGTGGTGGTGGTGATCCCCGCCCGGGAGGAAGCCGCCCGCCTGCCCGCCCTCCTGGCCGACCTGGCCCGGGCGCCGCGGCTGGTGCGGGAGATCTGGGTGGTGGATGGCGGCAGCACCGATGGCACCGCCACCGTGGCCGCCCTGGCGGGAGCCCGGATCCTGCGCGGCGCTCCCAACCGGGGCGCCCAGCTCGGCCAGGGCATCGCCGCCTCCACGGCCCCCTGGCTGTGGCTGCTCCATGCCGATGGCCGCCTGCCGGAGGGATGGCCCGCAGGGGTGGCGCGGGCCATCGCGGCGGGGCCGGGCCGGGGCTGGGTGTTTCATCTGGGGATCGCGGATCCCTCCCCCGCCTTGCGGCTGGTGGAGGCGCTGGTGGCCTGCCGCACGCTCCTCTGCCGCCTTCCCTACGGCGATCAGGGTCTGCTGGTGCATCGCCGCGACCTGGAGGCGGTGGGCGGGGTGGCGCCGATCCCTTTGATGGAGGATCTGGATCTGATGCTTCGGCTGCGGGCGATCGCACCCCCGGGGATCCTGCCGGGCCGCTATCGGGTGGATGGCCGCCGCTGGCGGCGCCTGGGGGTGCTGCGGGTCAGCTGGAGCAACGCCCGCCTGCGGCGCGCCTGGCGACGGGGCGTGGATCCCTGGACCCTGGCCGAGCGCTATGGCGCATACCAGAAGGCACAGCGGTGTTGAAGCGGTTCCAGTTCCCAGCCCTGATGGCTGTAGAAGGTCACCACCTCCGGGTCGGCGTAGAGGGTGACCCGCTCCACGCCCATGGCCCGCAGTTCATGAACCACATAGTCCATCAACTGGCGTCCCAGGCCCACCCCCTGATAGAGGGGATGGACGGCGACGTCCCAGACGGTGGCGTCCACCACGCCGTCGCCGGTGCAGCGGGCAAAGCCCACCAGCTTCGGCAGGCGTCCGTCATGGCGCCAGAGGCCCACCCGCAGGAGGCTGTGCTGGAGTGCCTTGCGCACGCGCCGCAGGGGACGCCGGTTCCAGCCGACGGCGTCGCAGAGGGCTTCCAGTTCGATCAGATCAATGGGCCGCTCCTGGCTGAGCACCACCTCCAGCTTCGCCCCGGGAAGGTCGCAACGCCGATGGGTGGGACCGTAAAGGCTGGTGAAGAGTCCGTCGTCCGGCAAGGGGGGAGCGCGAGCGCAACGCAATCTGACGATCCTGCCGCCAGACGGCTCCCATGCGCGAGGGTGGGCGGTCAGCGGCTTGGTTGGGCTTGAGCGGCCACCCTTCCCCTTCAGTGGCGCTCGTGGCGCTCCACGGCTGGCTGCTCTCCGGCCAGCTGTGGCAGCCGCTGGAGCGGGCACTGCCGGACCGCGCGGTGCTGGCGCCCGATCTCCCCGGTTTCGGAACCACCCCCCGGCCGCGGGGCCTGCAGCCCAGCCTGGCGTCCTATGGCCGTTGGGTGGCCGACTGGGTGCAGCGGGAGGTGGGGCGTGAGCGGCCGGTGGTGCTGATGGGCCATTCCCTCGGGGGCAGCGTGGTGCTCCATGCGGCGGCCCATCTCGAGGAGCAGTTGCGGGGGGTGGTGCAGATCAGCGTCGGGGGGGGCGTCTATCAACCGCGGCCGTTCCGCCAGCTGCGGCGGGTCGGCACGCTGCTTCTGGGCCTGCGCCCCCGGGGCCTGGCCCACTGGCCCCTGCTTTCCCCCCTGCGCTCCCCCCTGCTGGCGGACCCGCGGGCGGCCCGGGGCCTGCTGGCCTGCGGCACGAATCGGGGCGCCGTGCGCCAACTGCCCCGCCTCGCCCATGCCCTCTCCGTGCCGAGCCTGTGGATCGTCGGCTCGCGGGACCAGGTGATGGCGCCCCGCTACGTGCGCCACCTCGCCGGCTATGCCGCCGCCCATCAACTGGAGGTGCTCGATGGAGCAGGCCATCTGCCGATGGTCCAGAACCCCGGCGCGGTGGCGGCGCTGATCGAGGCATGGCTGGATCAGGAGGTTCAGAACGTGGCCAGCCCCTTCTCCTGCAGCTCCGCCAACTGGGCGTAGAGGCCACCGGCCGCCCGCAGCTGGTGATGGGTGCCGCTTTCCACCAGCCGTCCGTGGCGCAGCACGAGAATGCGATCCGCCGCTTCCACCGTTGCCAGCCGGTGGGCGATGACGATGGCGGTGCGGCGGGTGAGCAGGTGCTCCAGGTCGTGCTGGAGGGTGGCCTCCGTGGAGGGATCAAGAAAGGCCGTGGCCTCATCCATCACGAGCACGCTCGGCTCGCGGGCCGCCACCCGGGCCACGGCCAGGAGTTGGCGTTCGCCGGAGGAGAGGTTGGTGCCCCGCTCCCGCAGAGGGGTGGCCACCCCCCGGGGGAGGCGCCGCAGAAGCGGCTCCAGGCCAAGGTCGGCGCAGAGCCGCTCCACCTCGGCGTCGCTGAGGGGGCAGTCGAGGCGAACGTTGTTGGCGACGCTGCCGCTGAAGAGGAAGGTGTCCTGCAGCACCACGCCCAACCGCTGGCGCAGGAGGGCCATGGGAAGGTCTTGGATGTCCACGCCATCGAGAAGGATGCGGCCGGCCTGGGGTTCGTAGAGGCGACAGAGGAGGCGGATGATGGTGGTCTTGCCCGATCCAGTGGGGCCGACGATGGCCACATGCTCCCCCGCCGCGATGGTGAAGCTGAGGTCGCGCAGGATGGGATCGTCGGGTCGATAGGCGAACGACACCCCCTCGAACACCACCTCCCCAGCCCCGCCATCCCCCGTCGGCCAGGCGTGAACAGACGAACGGTCTTGGATGTCGATCGGCCGGCTGAGCAGCTCGTCGATCCGCTCCACCGCCGTGAGCCCCCCCTGGATCTGGGTGAAGCGTTCGGCCAATTGCCGCAGGGGATCAAAGAGGCGGAGGGAAAAGAGGATGAAGCTCGTCAAGGTGCCGAGGCCCATGGCCCCGCCGGTGACCATCGCCCCCCCGACGGCCAGCACCAGGGCGATCGCCCCCTGGCTCACCCACTCGATCATCGCGGAGATCGTGCTGTCGTAGAAGATCGCCCCATCCACCGCCCGACGGTAGGACTGGCTGGTGAGGCGAAAGCGGCGGCTGTTCTCCTCTTCCCGTCGAAACATCTGCACCACGTCCAAACCCTGCAGGTTTTCCTGCAGATCGGCATTCAGCTGCCCCAATTCCTCCCGCACGCGGTAGTTGGCGCGGCGATAGCGACGCTGGAGCCAGAGCATGCCGAGGATGACGGGAATCTGAAGGGCGATGAGCATCAAGCCGAGGCGCCATTCGATGGTGAGCATCGTGACGCTGATCACCACCAGGCTCACCAGATCCCCGAGCAGGCCCACCGCCCCGCTGCCGAACACCTCCGCCAGGGCCTCCACATCACTGGTGAGACGGGTGACGAGCTTGCCGGTGGGGGTGGCGTCGTGAAAGCTGAGGGAGAGGGCGAGCACGTGGTGGAAGAGGGCCGCGCGGATGCGGGCGGTGAGGCGCTGGCCCACCACCTGCACGTTGAAGCTCTGGATTCCCTGCAGGCCGAGGCGCACGAGCACCGCCACCAGCAGCAGGCCCACCAGGGTGCGCAAGATTTGGGGCACGGGCATCCCCTGCAGCCACGGGAGCACCGGCTCGGCCCGGAGGGCGGCGATGGCCTGGCCCACCAGCAGGGGCTGGAGGGCGCCGGCCAGGGCCAGGGGGATGAGCAGGAAGAGGGAAAGGAGGAGCCGGCGCCGGTCCGTGCCGAGGTAGGGAAGCAAGCGCCGCAGGCGGCGGGTGTCGAGGGAAGCCATCAGCGGGGCGCCCCCACCAGCCCGTCCGGAACGGCGTTGGGGGTGGGGCTCCGGGCAACGGCGGCCAGGCGGCGAACGATGGCCTGCAGGGGCCCGTCATCCAGGCGCAGGGCCAAGGGATGGCCGATCAGGCGGGCCGTGCTTTCAAAAAGGTCTTCGATGGCCACCAGGCCGTTGTCCCGGAGGGTGCGGCCGCTGGCCACCAGATCGACGATCGCCTCCGACATCCCTGTCAGGGGACCGAGTTCCACGGAACCGGTGAGGTGGATGAGCTCCACCGGCAGGTCGATCCGCTCAAAGAAGGCTTCGGCGCAGCGGGTGAACTTGCTCGCCACCCGGCAGTGGGCCGGCAGGTCGAGGGCCCGCCGGTAGCCGCTGGAGGCCTTCACGGCCACGGCCATGCGACAGCCGCCGAAGCCCAGGTCGACCAGGGGCGCCACCGGCAGCTGGTGCTCCCGCAACACATCCTCCCCCACGACACCGAGCTGGGCCTGGCCGTAGGCCACGTAGACGGGCACATCGGCGTTGCGAACGAGCAGGGCCCGAGCCTGGCCGCAGCGGCTGGGCACCATGAGCTGCCGGTGGTCCGGGTTGAGGAGATCCGAAAAGTCGAGCCCCGCCCGCTGGAAGCAGCGGATGGAGTCCGCGAGGAGGGTTCCCTTGGCCAGGGCGACGGTGAGCATGGCGGGCACGGACAGGCCGCGAGGGGGCAGGTGGTCTGAGGTTATCGAGAGGGGGGCTTGGAGGTTTTCTGGCGGAGGCGTCAAGAGGCGGCGCCCGGGGCGGCCCCGCCGGATGGGGTCCGCGGGCTCCCTCCAAGGGGCCGCAAAGACGATCGTCGCCGCCTGGTTTTCCGTTGGGAGGGTGCGGCGTCGCCAACACGAACGGGCCGGCTCACGGATGGGGGCTGCATTGGGCTGTTCATGGACGGCGACATCCCTATGAGTTGACAGCCTCCGGGAGCTTCAAAGGGGCACTCAGAGGGTGGGTTCAGGGATCGTCGAGAAGGTCGCTGAGACCTCCTGGTGGAAAGAGCAGCGGCCTGCTCCATGGCTGGATCGCTCAGGAAATACCACTACTGCATCAGATGGATCCAGAGCATCGTGGCCAGCGGATAGGGCGGACGACCACCTTTGGAGCCGGTTTTGGGATAAAAGGGCTCAATCAAATCAGTCAGCGCATCCCAGGGCTCCACCTGATCCATCTCAGAGAGAAATTTCTCTTGTTTGGTCTGCTTGTTGGCCCTGCTCTGCTCGTAATCACCAAATGCCAACTGCTTGCCGCCCATCAATCCAGCCCTGGCCTGCGATTGGTAGCTCATTCTCGCGTGGAATGGGCTGGTTTCCAGATTCTCCTTAGGAGTTCGTTGAAAAACCCGCCCATCCCTGCGAAAATGGTGCAACCGCCCACCCTTTGATGCGAGGTCAACAGGAGCGAACCGGCTCGCTGTTCTCCTACGTCTCGATCGAGGATCGGATCCCGGCCAGTCATCCGCTGCGGCGGATCCGCAAGCTGGCCGATCAGGCCCTTGATCGACTCAATCCCACCTTCTGCAAGCTCTACGCCTCAGAAGGTCGGCCATCGATGCCGCCCGAGCAGTTGCTGCTGGCCTCCTTCTTGCAGGCGTTCTACGGGATCCGATCGGAGCGCCTAATGCTGGAGCAGCTCAACTACACCCTGCTGTTCCGCTGGTTTGTGGGGCTCAGCCCTGATGATCCGATCTGGCATCCGACGACGTGCACCCTTATATCGGCCGAAGGACGATCGTGCCGGAGGCACTAGAACCGCGAGCGACTGCTCAATGGGCAGGTGATGGGTAGGTTCCTGGAAAAGCTGATGGGGGCTCCAGAGGTGAAACCGCTGCTCAGCGATGAGCACTTCTCTGTGGATGGCACCCTGCTGCAGGCCTGGGTTTCTCATGCCTCGCTGGAGCGAATCGACGGGGAGGATGATCCGCCTCCTCCGCCATCAGGCCCGGGTGAGGGTTTCGGGGCGCCCAAGGAGGCAAAAAAGCGTGCCAAGGGTGATTTCCGCGGTATCAAGCTCAGCAACAAGACTCACCGCTCCACCGCGGATCCCGACGCGTTGCTGTCCCGCAAGTCCAACGCTCAACCGGCACTGCCCGGCTACCGGGGGCACGTGCTTATGGACAACCGCCATGACCTGATCGTCGACTGCCGCGTCACCCAAGCGACGGGCACCGGGGAGCGGGATGCTGCCATGGCTCTTGGCGGCGGATCGTCCCGGTGCCCATCAGAAGACCATCGTCGCCGACAAAGAACTCCGACACCCATGGTTTCGTCGCTGAGATGCGGCGTATCGGTGTGACACCGCATGTGGCCCAGAACACCGCTCGCCCTGGCGGTTCTGCCATTGATGGCCGCACCAAGCGCGATAAGGGCTCCGTCAAGTCGATCAACGCCCGCCGAGGCATCGAGAAGGTGATTGACTGGATCAAACAGTGGGGAGGCCTGCGCCAGTTCAAACATCGCGGCACCGAAAAAGTCAGTGCGGTGTTTGGCCTGCAGGTGGTAGCCGACATCCTGATCCAGCTGGGCAACCTGCTCAAGCCGGCACTGGGGGCCGCATGAGGAGGTTGCC
>JBKDTB010000223.1:0-11519 GCA_046340515.1 Cyanobacteriota bacterium
CATCCTGCACCAGGCCCTGCTTCCACAGGCCGATGCAGAGGGTGAGCGTGGCGCGGGCGGCCCAGCGGCCGAGCCGCCGGCCCGTGTCGCCGCAGAGGCCGGTGGGCACGTCGATGGCCAGCAGGGGGCCTGCGGCGGCGGCGTTTCGCGCCTGGAGGAGAGCTTCGATCGCCTCGCCCGGCGGACGGCTCTGGCCGTTGCCGAAGAGGGCGTCGATCCAGAGGGCTGGATCCGCGGGATCAGGCGGCGCGTCGAGCACGGGGACGCCCAGCCAGCGGGCATGGCTCCAGTGGCGCTCCGTGAGGGGCTTGCGCCGCTCGAACGGACACCACAGCCGCACGGGCACCCCCGCCAGATGCAGTTCCCGCGCCACCACCAGCCCATCGCCGCCGTTGTGCCCCGGCCCCACCAGCACCACGGCCCCCCTGGCTCTCCATGGCCCCAGCAGGGTCGGGGCGCTTGCTCCCTCCTCCAGCAGCCGCCGGCTCACCGCCAGGGCGGCCTTCTCCATCAGGGCCTCCACCGGCAGGCCGCTGGCGAAGAGTTGGCTCTCCAGCTCGGCCATCCGGGCGCCGCTCACCAGCAGGTGGTCGGCGTCGCGGGCGGGCCAGGGGGAGCGACGGGGAGACCAGGCCGGCACGGCAAGGCAAGGTGACGCCCCCCCATCATGGGAACGACTCGGGCCCATCACTCCGCACAGCCCACCGCCATGACCCTCTCCTCCGCCTCCCTGGCGGCCACCGCCGACGCCCTTCCCCCGCCGGAGGAGAGCCGATCCCCCTCGGCCTCCCGCACCCCGGCGGGGGAGGCCACCCTGGAACGGCTGCGCCACTGGCCCGGCGACCATCAGGTGGTGGTGGGTCTTTCCGGCGGGGTGGACAGTTCCCTCACGGCGGGCTTGCTGGTGGAGGCCGGCTGGCGGGTGGAGGGGCTCACCCTCTGGCTGATGAGCGGCAAGGGCGCCTGCTGCGCGGAGGGTTTGGTGGATGCCGTCGCCATCTGCGACCAGCTCGGCATCCCCCACCACCTCGTCGACTTCCGCGCCCACTTTGAAAAAGAAATCGTCCAGTTTCTGGTGGAGGGCTACGGGGCGGGCCTCACGCCCCTGCCCTGCTCCCGCTGCAACCGGGCGGTGAAATTCGGGCCCATGCTCGCCTGGGCCCGGAGCGAGCGGGGCATCCACCGCCTGGCCACGGGGCACTACGCCCGGGTGCGCCACGCCGACGGGGGCGACGCCCTGCCCGTGCCCGGGGATGGCCGGGGGCGCCATCAGCTGCTGCGGGGCCTGGATCGCCACAAGGATCAGAGTTACTTCCTCTACGACCTCCCCCGGGAGGTGCTGGGCGGGCTGGTGTTTCCCCTCGGGGAGATGACCAAGGCGGACACCCGACGGGAGGCGGCTCGGCTGGGGCTGCGAACCGCCGCCAAGCCCGAAAGCCAGGACCTCTGCCTGGCGGACCACCACGGCTCCATGAAGGCCTTCCTCGATGCCCACCTGCCGCCTCGGCCCGGGGAGATCGTGCTGGGCGACGGCACCGTGGTGGGCCGCCATGACGGCATCGAACACTTCACCATCGGCCAGCGGCGCGGGCTGGGGGTGGCCTGGCGGGAGCCCTTGCATGTGGTGCGGCTGGATGGGGCGCTCAACCGGGTGGTGGTGGCGCCGCGGGAGGAGGCCACCCGCGACAGCTGCCAGGTGGGGGCGGTGAACTGGCTGTCGATCGCGCCGCCCGAGGAGCCCCTGGAGGTGGAGGTGCAGGTGCGCTATCGCACGGCGCCGGAGCCCGCCCGGCTGATTCCCCTGGCGGGGGGGAAAGCGGGGCTGGAGTTCGCCGTGCCCCAGTTCTCGATCACGCCAGGGCAGGCGGCCGTGTTCTACGCCGGCGAGGTGTTGCTGGGGGGCGGGCTGATCCAGCCATGACGGTAGGGTGTTTGATTCCCTACCTCGTTGGCGGCTGCCACTGCGGGCCCGATGATCCCCACCTCCGACCTCCACATCGTGGAAACGCGGCCGCTGGTGCCCCCGGAGGCCCTGCACCGCGAGATGCCGATCACGGAAACCGCTGTGCGGACCGTGCAGCTGGCCCGGGAGCG
This sequence comes from Cyanobacteriota bacterium, assembly GCA_046340515.1. Taxonomy (GTDB): domain Bacteria; phylum Cyanobacteriota; class Cyanobacteriia; order PCC-6307; family Cyanobiaceae; genus Cyanobium. The sequence continues at coordinate 2,095 of JBKDTB010000223.1, forward strand.
CGTCAAGGCGATCCTCCATGCGGGTGACCATCGCCTGCTCGTGATCGTGGGGCCCTGTTCGGTCCACGACGTGGAGGCCGCCAAGGACTACGCCACCGCCATCGCCCAGGCTCGACACCAGCACCGCGATCAACTGGAAGTGGTGATGCGCGTCTATTTCGAGAAGCCGCGCACCACCGTTGGCTGGAAGGGGATGATCAATGATCCCCATCTCGACGGCAGCTACGACATCAACACCGGTCTGCGGCGCGCCCGGGGGCTGCTGCTCCATCTGGCGGAGATGGGTCTGCCCGCCGCCACCGAACTCCTGGATCCGGTGGTGCCGCAATACATCGCCGATCTGATCAGCTGGACCGCCATCGGCGCCCGCACGACCGAAAGCCAGACCCACCGCGAGATGGCCTCCGGCCTCTCGATGCCCATCGGCTTCAAGAACGGCACGGATGGCAGCGCCACCACCGCCATCAACGCCATGGAGGCGGCGGCCCGCCCGCACCATTTCCTGGGCATCAGCCAGCAGGGCAACGCCGCCATCGTCTCCACCACGGGCAACCCCGATGGACATCTCGTGCTGCGGGGCGGCAAGGGGGGGGCGAACTACCAGCGGGAGGCGGTGGAGGCGGCGGCGGCCCAGTTGGCGCGGGAGGGGCTGCCGGCTCGGCTGATGGTGGATTGCAGCCACGGCAACAGCAACAAGGACTACCGCCGCCAGGCCGACGTGCTGCGGGATGTGGCCTCCCAGGTGATTGACGGGTCGGTGCACGTGATGGGGGTGATGCTGGAGAGCCATCTGGTGGCGGGCAACCAGAAGCTGCCCAACGACCTCTCCCAGCTGACCTACGGGCAGAGCATCACCGATGCCTGCATTGATCTGGCCACCACCCTGGAGCTGCTCCAGGAACTGTCCGCCGCCGTGCGCCAGACGCAGGAGCGTCAGCTGGCGGCGGTCTGAGGGGGAATTCGCATGGTTTTGGCACTCGCAATTGGCGAGTGCCAGATTGTTGCTCTCCCTTCAAATTGTTTGCCTTGAACAACAGCCTGGTCCTGTTTTCGTAACTTCTCACTCAGTTCGCGCCGAGGCGGCTGATGACCTACCTCCTGCAGTTCTGTGGGGTGATTGATCCCTTGCAGCTCTTCTATCTGGAACAGCGCAGCCTGCGGGCGCCGGCGTCCGCGGCGGCCGATTCCCCTCCCGTGGGCCCGGTCTTCGGGGGCTTTCGGCCGTTTCAGCTCGATGAGCTGCTCCACTGGGCCCAAGACATCGCCCGCGGACGGAGCTGGGACGGCGAGGCGATTCAACGCACCGTGATGGACGTCTGGATGGAGCGGGCGGAAGTGATCCGCCAGTGGCAGATGCGCTTGCGGGAGGAACCCTCCGACCGGCTCCTGGTGGCGGCGATCGGCACTCCCCTGGATTGGTCCGCCCGCTGTGAACACCTGATGCGCGCTTAGGTGTTCACGGCAGGGGCCAACCACAGCCAAAGTCCGGCCACGGCCAGCGGAACCGTGAGGTTGTCCACCCCCGCCGTGGCCCACTGCTCCAGGGCCGTGGCCGCCACGGCAATCACCACCAGGGCCAGGGGAGTCGGCGCGCTCGCCGGCTGAAGCGCCGCCAGCGCCACCAGCACAACCGCCGTGCTGATCGCCATCGCGGCGGTTCCCGCCAGGGATCGGGTCTGGCCGAACACCTGCCAGCGGGGCGACCGCACCAGGGGACCCACCAGCCCAGCCAACCCATCCCCAAGGGCCATCACCATCACCCCCGCCGCCATGGCCTGGGCCCGCTCCGGCCACAACAGCCCGAAAAGCACTGTGATGGAGGCTCCATAGGCGATCGTTCCGTAGCTGTGGCGATCGATGTCCTCAATGCCCGGCAGGATGCGCAGGCGGTGGTTCAAGGCGGCCATCACGGTCACAAGGCCCGCCACCGGCAGGGCGATCAGGCGGTCGATGCCACACCACCAGGCGATCAGCACCACCGGGCCACTGCCGATGTGCACGAGCTTGCGGCTCCATTCCGGCTGGGCGGGCCAGCGGGCCTGCACCAGCCGGGCCAGCGCCGCCAACAGGCTGAGCCAGCCGGCCACCAGGGCAGGGCCCAGCCAGGGGGCGGTCATGCCGCCTGATGCCTGTGGCTCATCACCCGCAGCTTCATGATCGCCTTGGCCTCAAGCTGCCGCACCCGCTCCCGCGACACGTTGATCTGACGGCCGATTTCCGCCAGCGTGAGGGGTTCCTCTCCCTCCAGGCCGAAGCGCAACCGCAGAATCTTCTGCTCCCGCTCGTTCAGCTGGGCGAGCCAGGTGACCAGATGCTCCTTCTGCAGGTGGCTGTCCATCGAATCCAGATGGCTGTGGCTGGCTGGGTCCGCAATCAATTCCCCCAGGGTGCTGCGATCCTCCTCTCCCCGGGCGTGGGCATCGAGGGAGGCGCAGGGGGCTGTTTGCGCCATCAGTTCTTCCAGTTCCTCCGGTTCCATCCCCAGGCCATGGGCCAGCTCCAGGCGGTTGGGCTGGCGCCCCAGCCGGTGGGAGAGCTCGCGGGTGATGCGGCGCAGCTTGGACAGCTTTTCGCTGATGTGGATCGGCAGGCGGATGGTGCGGGCGCTGTTGTCGATGGCGCGGGTCATGCCCTGGCGAATCCACCAATAGGCGTAGGTTGAGAATTTGTATCCCATGCCCGGGTCGAATTTGTCGACCGCGCGCTCAAGGCCGATGGCGCCTTCCTGAACCAGGTCCAGGAGTTCCAAGCCCTGATTCTGATATTTTTTTGCCACGCTTACCACCAGGCGCAGATTCGCGGCCATCATCCGATCGCGGGCCCGCTGGCCCATGCGGATCTGGCGATGCTGGCGGGAGGTGAGGGTTTCGGGTGGCAGCTTCAGCAGCTCCTTGCCTTGCCGCACGTGGTGGGCGAGTTCGATCTCCTCCGCCGGAGTGAGCAGCGGAACCCGGCCGATCGTGCCGAGATACCAGCCGATGGTGTCGGTGGCCGCCCGGCCGGGAGCCCTGGCGCCCCCGCTGCGGGAGGGCGAACGGCCGGCGGCCGCGGAAGCCCCCCTGACTGGCGAAAGGCGTGGCGCCAAGACCCCGGCAGCGTCAGAGACGCCGGCCGATGCCCGAGCGGATTGCAGAGGGATCCCCATCACCCTGCTCCTCCGGTTGAATTTGGCCGGAACTTAGCAGAGCCAGATCTGATGAGTTGTATCAATCCTTAGGTCTTTCTGTAATTCAGGCCAGGTTCTCGGTGTAGGCTCGCTTGTTGGCTCTGTTTGTTTGTGATCGCCCATGATCGGGATGGGCCGGGCCGGTGCCCGGCGCTTCGGGCTCACTCGGCGGCCCCGCTGCCGCTGAGGAGGCCCCCGCGCCACCGCTTCATCAGGGTGGTCTGCACCAGGGTTGGTTTGGCCTCGCTCGGCTGCCGGGTGTAGGTCCCGTCGGCCTGCATGTGCCAGGCGTCGCTGTCGCTGAGGTAGAGATCCAGCAAGCCCTCCAATTCCTTCCTCAGGGGGGCGTCCTCAATCGGGGCCACCGCCTCCACCCGTCGGTCGAGGTTGCGCGGCATCCAGTCGGCACTGCCGATGAACACCTCCGCCTCCCCCCCGTTGGCGAACCAGAACAGCCGCGAGTGCTCCAGAAACCGACCGATCACGCTCACCACGCGGATCGTCTCGCTGATGCCCGCCAGGCCCGGACGCAGGCAGCACATGCCGCGAATCACCAGTTCGATCACCACCCCGGCCTGAGAGGCCTCGTAGAGCAGGGCGATGATGGCTGGATCCACCAGGGCATTCATCTTCGCGCGGATGTGCCCTCCCCTTCCGGCTTTGGCATGGTCGATCTCCCGCTGGATCAGGGCCTCCATGCCCTTGCGCAGGGTGACCGGGGCCACCAACAATTTGCGGAAGCTCTGCTGCTTGGAGAAACCGGTCAGATAGTTGAAGAGCTCCACCAAATCCTGGCCAAATTCCGGGCGGCAGCTGAGCAGACCAAGGTCGGTGTAGAGATTGGAGGTGCGTGAGTTGTAATTGCCGGTGCCGATGTGAACGTAGTTGCGCAGGTTCTTCTTCTCCCTTCGCACCACCAATAACACCTTGGTGTGTGTTTTCAGGCCCACCACTCCATAGACCACATGCACCCCGGACCGCTCCAGTTGGCGCGCCCACTGGATGTTGTTGTCCTCATCAAAGCGGGCCTTCAGTTCCACCAGCGCCAACACCTGCTTGCCGTTTTCCGCTGCCCGAATCAAGGCGGCGATCACCGCTGAATCCTTCGACGTGCGGTAGAGCGTCATCTTGATCGCCAGCACGGAAGCATCCTCCGCCGCCTGGCTCAGGAATTCCTCCACTGAGGTGGCAAACAGGTCGAACGGGTGCTGCAGCAATACATCGCCCCGTCGGATCACCGAGAAGATGCTCTGGAACTCCTCCGCCTTGAGCGAACCATCCCCCAGCAGCGTCGTCTGGGCCCGCATCAGGGGGGGGCAGGTGCGGCCCTTGTAGGGCGCGTCCTTCAGCTCGGGCAGGGGGATGCTCAGCAGATGCATCAAGTCGTCCAGACCCAGTGGACCATTGATGCGATACAGGTCTTCCGGTTCCACATCGGTGCCCTCCATCAGCAGCCGCACAATTTCCTCGGGCATCTCGTTGGCCACCTCCAGACGCACCACCTCCCCCCCCAGCCGCCGCTTGCGCAGCCCCTCCTGCAGGGCCTCCATCAGGTCGTCGGCCTCAAGATCCCGCAGCTCCAGGTCCGCGTCGCGGGTGATGCGGAAGAAATAATGCCCCTCGATCGTCATCCCGGGGAACAGCAACTGCAGGTTGAAGGCCACCACCTGCTCCAGGGGCACCGCCGTGAAGACCGGGGTGGGATGGCGGTCGCAGAGGTTGTTGGGCAGGGGAACAAAGCGGGGCAGGATCTTCTGCGGCACCTTCACGCGCGCAAATTGTCGCTGGCCCGACTCCGGATCGCGGATCAGGGCGGCCACGTTCAGGCTGAGGTTGCTCATGAACGGGAAGGGATGGGCTGGATCCACCGCCAGGGGGGTGAGCACGGGGAAGATCTCAGAGCGGAAATACACGCTCAGCCATTCCTTCTGGCGGCGGTTGAGCTTCAGATAATCCAGGAGGTAAATTCCATGGTCCACCAGCTGGCGTTTGAGCGATTGCCGGTAGTGTTGCTGTTGCAATTCCAGCAGCGGTCGCAATTCCTTCTGGATCGCCTCCAATTGTTCCAGTGGCGTCAGGCCATCGTCGCTGCGGATGCTCACCCCCGCCTCCTGCTGGGATTTCAGCGAGGCGACGCGCACCATGAAGAATTCGTCGAGATTGTTGCTGAAAATGGCGCTGAATTTCGCCTGCTCCAGCAGCGGCACCCGCGGATCCAGGGCCTGGGCCAGCACCCGCTGGTTGAAGGCGATCCAGCTCAGTTCCCGGTTGATGTAGAGCTCCTGGGGCACGCTTGCCGTCGGAATGGGCTGGTCCATGGAATCTCCCAAACCGCTGATGGAACAGTCCGCCATCCCCGCGGACCATCGGTGAACGTAGCAATGCCGGCAAGGCCGCACGCGTGTTGCTCCTTACCCGCTCTCGCCATGGGTGGCCGCCGGGGGCATGGGGGCGGGCAGACCCCCCGCCACCAGCATCCCCACCACCACCATCACGCCCAGCCCCAGCCAGAACGGGCTCCGTTGGCCGAGCGTCTCAAAGGCCAGCCCGGCCAGGGGTGGACCGAGAAAACTGCCCAGGCTCTGCAGGCCCTGCAGGCTGCCGAGGGCGGCCCCCTGCCCCTTCTCATCCAGCCGTCGCGAAACGAGGGCCCGCAGGCAGGGCGTGATCAGACCCGTGCCCAGGGCCAGGAAGGCCACGGCCACAAAGGCCAGGGGCAGGGCGGTGGTGCGCGCGGTGAGGGGGAGGAGGAGGCAGCCCGTGCCGGCAAAGCCCAGGCCGGCCATGCTCAGCCGCCATTCCCCGAAGCGCTTCACCAGCGGCCCGATCAGGCCTCCCTGCACCACCATGGCCACCACGCCCACCACCAGAAAGGCGATCGAGGCCAGTTGCGGCCCCCAGGCGAAGGCCCGTTTGAAATAGAGCACCAGGATGCCGGTGAAGCCGCTGAAGGCAAAGAAGAAGAGGAAGAACGCCAGACACAACCGCCCCACCCGGGGATGGCGCAACACCCCCCACAACTGATGCCAGGGCTGCAGCTCCTTCCCCGTCGGCATCGGCTTGCGGGCCTCCGGCGGATGGGTCTCCGGCAGCAGCAGGATCACCATCAGCAGATTGAACACGGCGAAGGCCACTCCCAATGCCAGCGGCAGACGCACCGACACGCCGGAGAGCACGCTGCCCAGGGCTGGGCCGAGGATGAAGCTCAGCCCGAAGGCCACGCCGATCAGGCCGAAGGCCCGGGCCCGTTGCTCCGCGGGGGTCACATCCGCCAGCACGGCGCTGGCGGTGGCGGCCGTGCCGCCGCTCACGCCATCGATCAGGCGCGCCGTGAACAGCAGGGCCAGGGGCAGCCCGCGGGCGGTGGCTCCCGGCCAGAGGCTCTGCCAGGGCAGGCTGAGGGTCAGGGCGAACAGCCCCAGCCCCACCACCGTGCCGCCGACGCACAGGGTCATCACCGGCTTGCGGCCGAAGCGGTCGCTGAGGGCGCCGATCAGGGGGGTGAAGGAAAACTGTGCCAGGGCGTAACTGCCCGCGAGCAAGCCGAGAACCCTGCCGTCATTGGTGAGGTTCACCAACAGGAAAGGGAGCAGGGGAAAGATCAGCGTTTCCCCCAGCCTGTCGTTGAGCAGGGTGAGAAAGGCGCTGAAGACGATCGTGCGGCGCGCGCGGCTCAGGGTGCTGGCCCTCCGGTTGGGGCCCAGCTTCCCATGGCGCTCCAGGCCGCTGGATCGTGCCGCTGGCGATAATGCCTTCACCTTGTCTTCGGCGCCAGCGTGGCCATCGCCGCCTCCGGGCTCCTGCTGGTGCTGTTTTCCGTGGTCCATCTGGCGGGCCTCGGCCTGGCCTGGTGGGATCCGGCGGGCTTTGAGCGCTATGCCGCCGCGCTCCATCAGGCCCCCTGGTTGCCGCTGGTGGAGGGGGGGCTGCTGTTGCCGCTCCTGCTGCACCCCGTCCGGGCCCTGGCCCGCGCCCTGGCCAATCGGGCGGCCCGCGGCGGCGGCGCCCTCCCCCGCAGCCGACGGACCGGGGGGATGGAGCCCCTGGCCTCCCTCGCCGGGCGACTCATGCCCTGGAGCGGTGGGCTCCTGCTGCTCTTTCTGCTCGTGCACCTGGCGCAGCTGCGGCTGCGGCGCCCGGAGGCCGGCGCCGAGCTGCTGGCACTCCAGGCCGTGCTGCGCCAGCCCCATTGGTTGGTTCTCTATGGCGTTGCCGGTGTGGCCTTGGGCGTGCACCTGCTCCATGGCCAGGAAAGCGCCCAGCGCAGCCTGGGCCTGCTCCATCCCGCCAATTCCCTCGCCATCCGCTGGACCGGCCGGGGCCTGGCCCTGCTCCTCGGCACGGGCTTCGCCCTGCTGCCCTTTGTCCTTCTGGGAGGTGGACGGTCATGAGCCTGGATCCACGACTGCCGGATGGTCCCGTGGGCACCGCCTGGCAACGGGCCCGCGACAGCCTGCCTCTGATCAGCCCGTCCAATCGCCGTCACCTGAGGATCCTGGTGGTGGGCAGCGGTTTGGCGGGATCCTCCGCAGCGGCCTCCCTCGCGGAGCAGGGCTATCCCGTGACCCTGATCACCTACCACGACAGTCCCCGCCGGGCCCATTCCGTGGCCGCCCAGGGGGGCATCAACGCGGCCAAGAACTACGCCAACGATGGCGACAGCGTTGAACGTCTCTTCCGCGACACGGTCAAGGGCGGTGATTTCCGGGCCCGGGAGGCGGGTTGCCATCGCCTGGCGGAGCTCAGCGGCGCCATCATCGACCAGTGCGTCGCCCAGGGCGTGCCCTTCGCTCGGGACTATGGCGGCACCCTGGCCACCCGCAGCTTTGGCGGCACCCTGGTGAGCCGCACCTTCTATGCCCGGGGCCAGACCGGCCAGCAGCTCCTCTACGGCGCTGTGCAGGGCCTGCTGCGGCAGGTGGCCGCGGGTCGGGTGACCCTGCTGCCGCGACGCGAGATGGTGGAGCTGATCACCGTGGACGGCGTGGCCCGGGGGGTGGTCTGCCGCCATCTGCTCAGCGGGGAACTGGAGGTTCACACCGCCCATGCCGTGCTGTTGGCAAGTGGTGGCTATTCCAACGTCTACTACCTCTCGACGAATGCGGTGAAGAGCCATGTCGGAGCGATCTGGCGGGCTCATCGCAAGGGCGCCTTCTTCGCCAACCCCTGCTTCACCCAGATCCACCCCACCTGCATTCCCAGCGGCGACGTGCACCAGAGCAAGCTCACCCTGATGAGCGAAAGCCTCCGCAATGACGGGCGGGTGTGGCTGCCCCTGCGGGCCGACGACCCGCGGCCGGCGGACGCCATTCCCGAGGAGGACCGCGACTATTTCCTGGAACGTCAATATCCCACCTACGGCAACATGGTGCCGCGGGATGTGGCCTCCCGCCGGGCTCGGGAGCTCTGCCTCGCGGGTCGTGGCGTCGGCCCGGGGGGACGATCGGTGTATCTCGACCTGGGGGAGGCGATCCGTCGCGATGGTCGTGCCGCCATCGAAAGTCGCTACGGCAACCTGCTGGAGATGTATGAACGCATCACCGGCGAGGATCCGCGCGCCACGCCGATGCGCATCTACCCGGCGCCGCACTACACCATGGGCGGCCTGTGGGTGGATTACCACCTGATGAGCACCATCCCGGGCCTGTTTGTGCTGGGGGAGGCCAACTTCTCCGAGCACGGTGCCAATCGCCTTGGGGCCAGTGCCCTGATGCAGGGTCTGGCGGATGGTTATTTCATCGCTCCGGCCACCGTGCCCGCCTGGCTGGCGGGGGCCTCCCATCCCGAGGTGAGAGAACACCCTCCCGCCTGTCGGGAGGCCCTGGCGGCGGCGGAAGCGCGCCTGCGGGCCCTGGTGGCGCCCACCGGCAGGGGAGGCGGGACGCGGCCGGTGGATGGGTTCCACCGGGAGCTGGGGCTGCTGATGATCGAGGCTTGCGGCATCAGCCGCTCGGGCCCCCGGCTGCGGCAGGCGCTCTCGGAGGTGGAGGCTCTGCGCCAGCGGTTCGCGGAAGAGGGTGGCGTGGCGGACACGGCGGGTGAGGGCCATGGCGGCGGGGTGAACAGCGAGCTGGAGAAGGCTCTGCGGCTGGAGGATTTCTTCGGCCTGGCCGATCTGATGCTGCGCGATGCCCTGGCCCGGGAGGAATCCTGCGGCGCCCACTTCCGCGAGGAGCATCAGACCCCCGAGGGGGAGGCCCGGCGCGATGACGCCCGCTTCGCCCACAGTGCCGCCTGGGAATGGTTGGGCGACGGGCCG
>JBKDTB010000224.1:0-7310 GCA_046340515.1 Cyanobacteriota bacterium
ATGGCCACCCACTGGTCGGCCGGGGGAGCGGGACCGAGGGCCGACCAGCGCACCGGCAACCCCACCGGCGCCGCGTCCGCCAGGCAGCAGCGCACCAGCAGGCGGGCCACCTGGGGCGCTTCTCCGGGCATGGGCAGCACAAAGCCGCTGATGCGCACGGGATCGCCCGCAAAGAGCCGCGGATCCGGCTGGGCCCGCAGCAGACGCACCCAATCGGTGAGGCTGCGTTGGGAGGCGGGCAGCACAAAGGCCAGCTCCTCCTCCGCCGTCTGATCGCGGGGGCGTTGGCTGGCCAAATCAGAGAAGGAGGGGGCGGGGGGCCAGGCGACCACAGCGGCGGTGAGCAGGGCTGTGGCGAGGGTGAGCCAGCGCTCCCGGGGGCGCGTCCACTCCCGCGCCCCGGCGCCCCCGGGCCGGGCCTGGGCGAGCTGGGCCAGGGCCAGGGCCCCCAGGGCCACCCCCGCGAAGGCCACCAGGGGGTGAAAGGCCGCTCGCAGCAGCAGATCCAACCGCCCATCCACTGACGACCGCAGCAACAGCAGGCTCCAGAGCGCCAGGGCCATCCCGCGCCAGAGGGCCGCCCGGGCCAGGAGCGGCGGTGGCGGGGGGGCGGTGGTCATCGGCGCCAGAGGTTGACGAGCTGGCCGATCACCAGCACCAGCAGCCCGCTGCCCGCCAGGGTGAGCAGGAGGGCGCGGGGGCGGAAGAGCTGGCCAAGGAGGCCGAACAGCTTCAGATCGATCACCGGGCCCAGCAGGAGAAAGGCCAGCAGGGCGCCGGGGGTGATCTGGGCGGCGAAGCCCAGGGCCAGGAAGGCATCCACGCTGGAGCACACCGACACGACCAGGGCGAAGAGCATCAGCGCCAGGATCGAAAGGGTGGGCTGGCCGCCGAGGGCGAGAAACCACTGGCGGGGGAGCAGGGTCTGGGTGAGAGCGGCGATGGCGCAGCCGGCGATGAGCACCAGGGCGAGGGAGAGGAATTCCCCGCTGCCATGGCGCAACAACTCCGCCAGGGAGGGGCGGCTCGGGGTGGGGGGCGGCAGGGGCCCGGGGAGGGGCGGGGTGCCGAGCAGGCCAGAGCGCCGTTCCAGCAGGCTCAGTTCCGCCAGGGGGCGGCTGAGGCGCCGCTCCTCCAGCAGGTCGTTCACCAGCAGCTGGCCCTCCCCCACCAGGCCCAGCAGCCACGCCAGGCCCACCGCCACCACCACCGCCCCGAGGGGCCGCAGCAAGAGCAGCCAGGGGCGATCGGGGAAAGCGGCCCAGGTGCTGGCGAGGACGATGGGATTGAGCACCGGCGCGGCGAAGAGAAAGCCCAGGGCCGTGCCCACCGGCGCCCCCGCGGCCAGCAGCCGACGGGTGACCGGCACAGTGCCGCACTCGCAGGCGGGGAGGGCCAGGCCCAGCCCCGCGCCGGTGAGGGGGCCGAACAGGGGGTGGCCGGGCAGTCGCCGCACCCACCGGCCCCCGGGGGCCAGCCAGCGGGCCGCCGTGGCGATCAGCACGCCAAGGAGGAGAAAGGGCAGCGCCTCGATGAGCAGGCCCTGGAAGAGGGCCCAGGCGGTGGCGAGCCGCTGGACCGCCAGAGCGCCGCTCATGGGGCCTCCCAAATCTCCGCCGAGCCGGCCGTCGCCTGGAACCATTCCGGGGTGGCGGTGTAGAGGCCGGCGTTGGCCTCGTTTTCGCGGGCTTCCACCCGCCAGCAGCAGGCCCGCCCCTTCTCCCGCGCCTGGATCAATTCATTGGCCCAGCCCCACACGAGCCGGGCGGAGGCTTCCATGCCCACGTTGTCCATCACCCGCAAATCCAGGCCCCCCATCTCATGGAGGTCGAGCCAGTGGGGGAGGAGGGGATCGTCAGCGCTGGCGAGGAAGGTGTGGTCGAACTGGTCGGCCAGGCGTTCCCGCAGGGGGCGCAGGCTGGAGAAGTCGACCACGAAGCCGCAGGCGTCGAGCTGGTGGGCGGCGAACCAGACGGTGAAGCTGCGGCTGTAGCCGTGCACGTAGCGGCAGTGGCCGTCATGGCGCCACTGGCGGTGGGTGCAGGGGAAGCCGGAGAAGGTCTTGCAGCAGGTGTGAGCCGAGGGGAAGGGCATGGAGGAAGATCGCTGCAGCTGGTCGTGCGCCCGTCGTGGCCTCCCCCCCATCTTTCCATCCCCCCGGACCGGCGACGGCCGACGCCGCGGAGCGGGCGGAGGCCCTGGCGGCGGTGTTGCGCTGGGATGGGGCGGGGTTGATTCCGGCCATCGCCCAAGACTGGCTCGATGGCGCCGTGCTGATGGTGGCCTGGATGAACGCGGAAGCGCTCCGCCGCACCCTGGAAACGGGCGAAGCGCACTACTGGAGCCGCTCCCGGCAAGAGCTGTGGCACAAGGGCGCCACCAGCGGCCAGCTCCAGCGGGTGCGGGGCCTGCGCTACGACTGCGACGCCGATGTGCTTCTGCTCACGGTGGAGCAGATGGGCGATGGGGCCTGCCACACCGGCGCCCGCAGCTGCTTTTACGACAGCGCGCCCCCCCCCAGCGGCGGGGGGGCCGGGGCCTCTCCGCCGCCGGCGGAGGTGTGCTCCGAGCTGGCCCGGCTGATCACCAGCCGCCGCGACCACCCGGAGGAGGGCAGCTACACCAACCGTCTGCTGGCGGGTGGCGACAACCGCATCCTGAAGAAGATCGGTGAGGAGAGCGCCGAATTCGTGATGGCCTGCAAGGACGACGACAAGGAGGCGATCGCCGCCGAAGCGGCGGATCTGATCTTCCACCTGCAGGTGGCCCTTGCCCACCACGGCGTGGAATGGCGCGCCGTGCAGCGGGTGCTGGCCGACCGTCGCGGCGCTCCTCGACGCCCGACCTCATGACCTCACCCACCCGCGAAGCCGCCTTCCTGCGCCGCCTCCACGACAGCCCGCGTCAACGCTGGGCCTGGGCCGTGGGCAGCGCCGTGCCCCTCTTCGGTCTGCCCGTGCTCGTGAAGCACGGCCTGGGCCGCCGCACCCTCACCCCCACCGTCTTCGGCGTGACGGCCCTCGGGGCGGCCAGCTTCGCCCTGGCGGTCACCGTGCCGGTGATCCTTCCCGGCGGCCCCTTCACCCCCCGTCGGGGAGGCGCCGGAATGGCCGCCAGCGTCGCCCTTGCCGCGGCCGCCTTCGCCCTCGGCCACCGGGCTGGCCAGGAGCGGGATGCCAGGGAGGCGCGGAAGTGGTTCGCGTTGGAGGGGTGAAGGGGGACGGAGGCCAGGGGAGCAGCGAACGGCCGAGGCCATCCGCCATCCGGCTTCTCTGCCCACCCTGAGCGGGCTGGATGGCGGCGGCTCTTCTCAGTGCAACCCGAGCGCCAGACGCAAGCGATCCGCTGTCGTGATCAGGTGGTCGTTGTTTTCCGCCGCCCCATCCACCGCGAGTTCGACCCAGTTGACACGGCCGTTGAATCGTCCCCGTGTCGTGATGTAATCGTCAGTCACAGGTGATCCGGCGTCATAGCCGACATCACAGGTTTCATCGACGGAAAAGATGAAGATCTCTGATCGATCCACCCGCCCTGATCCGGTGGGATCACCATCGATGAAAAGACTTGCGGTTCCCCCTTTGCCAATGCCGCCGCCGTCAGAGACAAAATCCAAGCGAACCTGATGCGTTCCTTCGGTGAATGGCAACTCACCTTCGACAACGTATTGCTCGACGCCATAAAAGTTGTAGACATACTTCAGGCGGTTGGCTCTGGCATAGAGGCTCCAGCCACCGTTGAGGCCTCCCTGGGCGATGATCACCCCTTCGGCGCCGGTGGAGCCGACTTCGATCTCGGCGGTGATGGCATGGGATTTGTTCTTGATATTGATGATCGCGCTCTCGGGCAGGCGGCCCATGCCATGAAAGAGAATCTGTCGCTCACCGTGCACCAGTTGGGGGCGACCCGCCAATTCCGGGCTGGATCGCTCACCGAAGCGATCATCCAAAGGAAGGACATTGTATTTGGCGGCTTCGATCAGCCAGAGCCGTTTCAATTCACCCAGCTTCTCAGGACGTTCAGCGGCAAGATCAAAGGATTGGGTCCAATCCGTGTTGGTGTCGTAGAGCTCCCAGACATCGGCATCGAAAGGCGGCTGCTCCTCCAGGCTGGTCTGCCAGGGAAGGCGATGGCGGGTTACGGCGGTCCAGCCCTCGTGATAGATGCCACGGTTGCCAAACATCTCAAAATACTGGGTGCGGCGACGGTCCGGGGCGTGAGCATCGTTGAAGGAATAGGCCATGCTGATGCCCTCCATCGGTCGTTGTTGCACGCCATTGACAAAGGTGGGCTCGGGCAAGTTCGCCAGCTCCAGCAACGTGGGCGCGATGTCGATGACGTGATGAAACTGCGAGCGCACCTCACCGCTGGCTGTGATGCCCGCAGGCCAGTGCACGATCAAGCCATTGCGGGTTCCGCCCCAATGGGAGGCCACCTGCTTGGTCCACTGGTAGGGAGTATTCATCGCATGGGCCCAGCCGACCGCGTAGTGGTTGTAGGCCTTCGGCCCACCCAGCAGATCGAGCCGTTCCTGCAGGAACTCCATGCTTTCGATGGGTTCATCACTCCTCATTGCCGCCATCTCATTGAAGCAACCCTGAAAGGACCCCTCTGCTGAGGCACCGTTGTCGCCGATCAGCACCAAGACGACCGTGTCCTCCAGGAGGTTCAATTCCTCCAGCGCATCCACCAGGCGACCCATGTGGTGATCGGTGTGTTCCAGATACCCGGCATACACCTCCATCTGCCGTGCCAACACAGGCTTGAGGGTTTCCGGCATGGCCTCCCAGGCGGGGATGTCCAGGTGGCGCGCGGTGAGGGTTCCATCGGCGGGAATGACCCCAAGGGCCTTCTGTCGGGCCAAGGTCTGCTCTCGCAGCACATCCCATCCCTGATCGAAATGGCCCTTGTAGCGGTTGGCCCAGTCGGGCGGCACATGGTGGGGCGCATGGGTGGCACCGGGCGCCACGTAGAGGAAGAAGGGCTTGTCGGGCTGCAGTGCTTTTTGTTGGCGCATCCAGTTCACCGCATGGGTCGTCATGTCATCGGTGAAGTGATAGCCCTCTTCCGGCGTGGCGGGTGGATCCACCGGCGTCGTTCCATGATGAAGGGCTGGATAGTATTGATTGGTTTCGGCCGCGATGAAGCCATAAAACGTCTCGAAGCCACCCCCCACGCTGGGCCAGGCATCAAAGGGACCGGCAGGGCTGGTTTGCCAGACAGGCACTTCATGGCATTTGCCGAATTGTGCCGTGGCATAGCCATTCAGCTTCAACGTTCGGGCCACCGGGGAACAGGTGTTGGGCAGAATGGACGTGTTCCCGGGGGCAGAGGTGGCGAACTCCGTGATGCTTCCCATTCCAACCGTGTGGTGATTGCGACCGGTCAGCATGGCCTGGCGGGTGGGCGAGCAGAGGGCCGTGGTGTGAAAGCGGTTGTATTTCAGCCCTCGAGCCGCCAACCGCTCAAATGTGGGGGTCTGGCACGGACCACCGAAGGCACTGGACGCTCCAAACCCCACGTCATCCAGAACGATCAACAGGATGTTCGGCGCACCCGCAGGAGGTCGCAGATCACGGATCGGGGGATAACGGGTCTCTTGATCCCTGGCATCAAAGGTGGTCAGGCCAACCGCCGGTTGATCCGGAATCGGCAGCACCTGGCGCGGAAGATCGTCTCGGCTGGCCATGGGAGGGGAGATGGGCTGGACTCAGGGCGAGGCTAAGCACGGATTCCAGGGCCGACGGCCTTTCGTCGCAGGGCTTCATTGCCGTTCTAAGGCCCCTCTCCACAGCCTTGTCCGCTCCAGGGAATGCTTGTGACCCATCCAACCTCCCCACGCGATGCGCGCCATCCCCTCCGGAGCCGACCCCGCAACCTCTGCCCCACCGCTCCAAACCTGCCAAACTGTTTCCCGGATGTCCTCAGCACCACAGACCATGACGTTCAAAAATGAAGTGGTCTCAGATGCCGACATCGATCGCTACAACCTCCCCTTCCACAAAGGCGATGGCCGCTGGTGGACCCGCGATGCCGAACGTGACTACTACCTATGGGGCGGCCTCTCTGGCAATCCAGCCTTTGACACAGAGCAAGAGGGCAGATTTTATTTGTATGTGGATGGGGAGATTCACTTGATCTTTCTCTCATTAGCAGAAGGCTCAGAAAAGATGCAAGGGAATACATTCATTAGAAAGTGGGCTCGAGTTTTGCGAATAATTCCAGATCCATCTGACATTCAGCATGAGACTCGCTTGATCGGTGTTCTCAAGGATGCCCTTCTTGCATATGGATATGATGGAGAAAATGATGGCTGGTGTAAAGACATAAGTATAAAGATCAGCTTTTGACTGGATCCAGGCATTTCTGAATGCGGCCCTCATTTCTTCGTCTTATTTCTCGGGTCATAGCTTGATATTTGCAAAAAACTTGGAATATTAACCTTCATAACTCTTGGCAATCTTCTTTCTTTTTTCTCTATGGGCCTCACCAAAGCTCAGGCCACTGCACGCCTGCAAGAAATTACAACTGCAGATCAACTTAGAAAACTTATCCGTGAACTTGACACGACAGGAACTGGCACGACGACCTTGCTTTGGAGCGGGGCAGCTGGAGAGCATGAAATTGAAACGAAAACTCGTATCCATGCTCAGGATATTGCTGAAGGTCTTCAGCAGTCGGACTCAAGAATTCGAACTTTTGCAACCACAGAGGCTGGAAAGTTTCTTAATCTCGATAGAACAAGTAAAGACTTTAATCAACATCTGGATGGGAAACTTAAAAGCCTCTTTGGCAGTGATCAAGCAGTCAAAGAGTTTCTCTATGGAAGTAGTGATCCGAACACAAAAAAAAGAATTCCTAATGGAGTTTGGGATGATGTCTCCAAGAAGTTTATCAGTGAAGCCAAAGGAGATGTTCGATTGATCGTGGGTGGTGCAGGATGGGATCGTATCTTTGCTCAGACTGAACTGCGCGGATTATTAGACAATCCCGCAATAACAAGTATAGAAGGCATTCCAATTGACGGGCTTAGACAACTAGAAAAGAGTCAAGGTTTTAATAGTGTTTTGAGAGCGTTAACAGCGGTATCAGATGTGAATGCAGGGATGATACGAATTAGAGTCGATGCCAATGGTCGTCCCATTCTAGGAATTGACGGTAAATATAGCATCGATGCGACTGACTACATGAGAATGAGTCAATCAAGTTCGCCCATCCCTCTGGGGATGCGAGCGATGGTTGATTATATTCCTCGCGAACGACAGTTGCGTCATATACAAGCGATCGATGACATTCGTCGTGTTAATCTTTCG
>JBKDTB010000225.1:0-9108 GCA_046340515.1 Cyanobacteriota bacterium
GCCAGACCGGCATCCACAACCCAGAGCGGCTCCGTGCTCTTGGCGCTGGCGGCCTCCAGGGCTGGTCGCCGCCAGCGGCGGGGTTGCACGATCCGCCCCCGTCGCGCCTGATCCAGCCACCGATCGGCCCCACCCCCCGCACCCGCCAGGGTCTCCAGATGGAGCACCCCGGCCCAGCTGTGCCGCAGACGTCCGGGCAGCCCTGGCCAGAGGGCCCGCGCCCCCGCGCCAGCGGCCAGCACCACCGCGTCAGCCTCCAGATCCGCTCCGCCACCGACGGATCCGCTTCCCTCCAATCGCCATCCCCCACCGGGCCGCGCCCCCAGGCCGCTCACCCGCCCCACCACCTGTTGGACCCCCGCCGCGGCCAAAGCCTGCCGCCGACCCGCCAGGAAGGCGGGCGTGTCCACCCGCGCCAGGGGGAGGGGCACCAGCCGGCTGAGCGCCGCCAGGCCCCTGCCCGGACCGGTGCCCTGGTCATGAACCACCAGGCCGCTCGGCCGCCAGCCCAGGGGGCCATGGAGCTGTTCCAGGCGCCGCCACGCTCGGGAGGGAGCCCCCCGCGGCAAGGCTCCGTAGCTCAGGGCCGTCGCCATCGCCCCCTCCACTCCGATCAGCCGCACCCGCGCTCCCCGCCGGGCCAGGCAGAGGGCAAGAACGCTGCCGGCCAGGCCGTCACCGATGACGCCGACCACCGGGCCGGGGGGAAGGAGGTCGCTCAAACCAGCAGATTGAAGGAGGTGATCACCCGTTGGAACAGCTCGCGCACCTTCGGCCAGCGCACGTCATTGGTGCTGGCGGCGAAGGTGTAGAGCCGGCCGCGATCGGCCACCACCGTGGCCAGCTCATGCCGGTTGCGGTCGGCCAGGTGCACGTTGTATTCCAGGTCGTAGAAGGTGCGCCCCCCCAGCTCCCGGTCGCGGGCCTCCACCAATTCGGCCTGGCGGCCACTGCCCTCGGGAGCGATCACCACCTGCCGCAGCCGTTCTCCCACAGCTTCAGCACTGCCCAGGTCGGAGAGATCGTTGATCGTGTTCACATCGGAGATCACCAGGCTCAGGGTTTCATCGCTGTTGATCAGGTCGTGGAACACCACCTGCGGGCCCTCGCTCACCTGCACCCGGTTCCAGCCCGTGGGATAGAGGAAGGCATAGCGGCCGTCTGGACTCTGGAAGGACTGCAGCCCGGCGGCGGCGGCGCTGCAGGCCCCCAGGCCGCTGATCAGCCCCAGGGCCAGAACAGCCATCAGAACGGCGCGACCCACCCGGGCGGCTCGGGCGAGGGCCGCCGCGATCCACCGCGGGGCGGAACGGGGAGCGGCGAGGGAGGACGGAACAGCCATGGGGAGGAAGGGGGCGGAAGCGACGCGCGGGGGCCGGGCGCCAGGGGGCTGACGCGGAGCTGCCCCATTCTCCCCCTGGCCCGTCGCCCCTAGATTCCCCCCACTCGCCCTGGAGCGCTGAGCGGCTTCACCCGACCCCTCGCCCGGCTGATTGATCAGTTCGAGCGGCTGCCCGGCATTGGACCGCGCACGGCCCAGCGCCTGGCGCTCCACCTGCTGCGCCAACCGGAGGAGCAGATCCGGGCTTTCGCCGAGGCGCTCCTGGCGGCGCGCACCCAGGTGGGCCACTGCCGCAACTGCTTCCACCTCTCCGCCGAACCCCTTTGCGACATCTGCCGCGACACGGAGCGGCGCAACGGCCAGATCTGCGTGGTGGCCGACTCCCGCGACCTGCTGGCGATGGAGCGCACCCGCGAATATCGGGGGGGGTATCACGTGTTGGGCGGCCTGATCTCGCCGATGGAGGGGGTGGGGCCGGAAGGGCTGCACATCCAGCCCCTGGTGGAACGGGTGGACCGGGAAAACGCCTCGGAGGTGATCCTGGCCCTCACCCCCAGCGTGGAGGGCGACACCACCAGCCTCTACCTGGCCCGCTTGCTGAAACCCTTCACCGTGGTCAGTCGCATCGCCTACGGGCTGCCGGTGGGCAGTGAGTTGGAGTATGCGGATGAGGTGACCCTGGCGCGGGCCTTCGAGGGACGGCGCCGCATGGATTGATCCCCCCCCCGCCCCCCGCTCGCCTTTCCGCCCTGTGCCGCCCGCCCCATGAGCTCCTCCCGAACCAGCCGCTACAGCGCCATCCCGCCCGCGGAGCGCCTGCCGTCGTGGTTGCGGCGGCCCGTGGGCACGGCCTCCCAGCTGGCGATGGTGCAGGACGTGGTGAAGGGGCAGCGGCTGCACACGATCTGCGAGGAGGGTCGCTGTCCGAATCGGGCGGAGTGCTATGCGGCGGGCACGGCCACCTTTTTGTTGGGCGGACCGGTCTGCACCCGCAGTTGTGCGTTCTGCCAGGTGGAGAAGGGCCAGGCCCCGGCGCCCCTGGACGGAGCGGAGCCCCAGCGGGTGGCGGAGGCGGTGCGCTTGCTGGGGCTGCGTTATGTGGTGCTCACCGCCGTGGCGCGGGACGACCTGGCCGACCACGGGGCCGGCCTCTTCACCGACACGATGGCGGCCATCCGGCGGGTGGATCCAGCGGTGGCGATCGAGGTGCTCACCCCGGATTTCTGGGGCGGCCAGCGGGAGGAGGACCGGGCGGTGGCCGCCCAGCGGCAGCGGTTGATGACTGTTCTGGCGGCGGAGCCGGTGTGTTTCAACCACAACCTGGAAACGGTGGAGCGGCTCCAGGGGGAGGTGCGGCGGGGGGCCACCTATCGGCGCTCGTTGGGATTGCTGGCGGCAGCGCGGGAATTGGCGCCGTCCATCCCCACGAAGTCGGGCCTGATGCTCGGGCTGGGGGAAACCCGCCAGGAGGTGGTGGCGACCCTGCGCGATCTGCGGGCGGTGGACTGCCAACGGTTGACCCTGGGCCAATACCTGCGGCCCTCCCTGGCCCATCTGCCGGTGGCCCGCTACTGGAGCCCCGAGGAATTCACGGAGCTGGCAGCGGTGGCCCGGCAGATGGGATTCGCCGAGGTGCGCAGTGGCCCCTTGGTGCGCAGCAGCTACCACGCCGCCCCCGGCGCCGGGGGCGCGGAGGGGGGCTGAGGGCTGGGGGTTTGGCGCCCTCCACTGGAAAAAGCCATTAGGGTGTCGAAAGTTTCTGGTCGTGGCGCCCGAACGCCGGGCCCCTCTCCTGAACGCCATCTCCTCCCCTTCCCCCTCCAGCGAGGGAACGCTTCACACCCCTGACCCCTCGGCCGAGCCCTCCTCCCCGACGTCCGAGGGGAGACCCTTGCGGCGAAAGGATTTCATCCTCGAACCTTTTTTTCACGCCAGCAATGCCCGCGCGGTTTGGCAGGTGTTGTCCACCCTGGTTCCAGTGGCGGGTCTCTGGTGGTTGGTGTTCTGGATCGCCGGGGGGCCCTTGGCGCCAGGGTGGCGCGTGCTGGCCTTGCTTCCGGTGCTCGCCTTGCTCGTGTTGTTTTCCGCCCGCAGCTTCTCGCTGATGCACGATTGCGGCCACGGGGCCCTGTTTCGCAGCCGTGCGCTCAATCGCTCCGTCGGCTTTCTCCTTGGCGTGCTCAACGCCATCCCCCAGCATCCCTGGTCGCGCGGCCATGCCTTTCACCATCGCCACAACGGCAACTGGGATCGTTATCGCGGACCCTCCGCCCTGGTGACCCTGGACGACTATCGCGGTCTGTCGCCTCGCCAACGCTGGCTCTACGGCCTGCTGCGACAGCCCCTGATGCTTTTTCCGGGAGGGTTCTTCTACCTGGTGATCAAGCCCCGCCTGGCGCTGCTCCTTGGCAGCGGCGCGTTTGTGATCGCCACGATTCGCGCCCTGGCGACCGCCGTGGCGGAACGGGGCTGGCGTGCCCTGGCGGAGCTTCCCACCCTGGTGGCGCGGCATCGCTCCAGCCACTGGTACACCAGGGGTGAACTGGCCGATCTGGTGGCCAACAACGTGTTGGTCATCGCCAGCTGGTGGCTGATGGCGCGCTGGTTGGGGGCGGGTCTCTTCTGGAGCTGCTATGCCCTGGTGATGGCTTGTTCCGCGGCGATCTTCATCTGCATCTTTTTTGTGCAGCACAACTTCGCCAACACCTACGCCCATGGATCCACCGACTGGAACGTTCTGCGGGGCGCGGTGGAGGGCAGCAGCAATCTGGAACTGCCCTGGATCCTCCATTGGTTTTCGGCGGACATCGGTTTCCACAGCATCCACCACCTCTGCGAACGCATCCCGAACTATCGGCTGCGGGCCTGCCACGAACGCAACGCCCACCTGCTGAGTGCGTCCCAGCGCCTCCGCCTGGTCGACATTCCGGGCTGCTTCGCCTACATCCTCTGGGACAAGCCGAACGATCGGCTGATCACCCTGGCCCAGGCCAACGCCTCCCTGGCCCAGGCGAACGCCTCCCTGGCCGAAGCCAACGCCTCCCTGGCTTGATGGCGGCTGGCCTCAGAAGTGGACCACGGAGCGGATGCTCTTCCCCTCCCGCATCAGGACAAAGGCCTGATTGATCTCCTCCAGCCCCATGGTGTGGGTGATGAACACATCCAGGGGGATGGCGCCGCTCTGGGCCTGGGCCACGAAGGCCGGAAGCTCCGTGCGTCCCCGCACGCCGCCAAAGGCCGAGCCGCGCCAGACCCGACCGGTCACCAGTTGAAACGGCCGGGTGCTGATCTCCTGGCCGGCTCCCGCCACGCCGATGATCGTGCACTCCCCCCAGCCCTTGTGGCAGCTCTCCAGGGCCGCGCGCATCACCTCCGTATTGCCGATGCACTCAAAGGAGTAATCCACGCCCCCATCGCTCAGATCAATGATGACCTGCTGAATGGGGGCGTCATGGTCGCGGGGATTGATGCAGTCGGTGGCACCGAGCTGGCGGGCCATGGCGAATTTCTCCGGGTTGATGTCGATGGCGATGATGCGCGACGCTTTGGCCATCACGGCGCCGATCACCACGGCCAGGCCGATGCCCCCCAAACCGAACACGGCCACCGTGCTGCCGGCTTCCACCTTTGCGGTGTTGCGCACGGCGCCGATTCCCGTGGTCACCCCGCAGCCCAGCAGGCAGACCTTCTCCAGGGGGGCCTCGGGTTGGATCCTGGCGACGGCGATCTCAGGCAACACCGTGTAGTGCGAAAAGGTCGACGTGCCCATGTAGTGATGGAGGGTCCGACCGCCGTGCGCGAAGCGGCTGGTGCCATCCGGCATCAGGCCCTGGCCCTGGGTGGCGCGAATCGCCTGGCAGAGATTGGTCTTGCCGGAGAGGCAGAATTTGCAGCGGCGGCATTCGGGCGTGTAGAGGGGGATGACGTGATCACCCACGGCCACCGACGTCACGCCCTCGCCCAGCGCCTCCACCACACCCGCCCCTTCATGGCCCAGCACAACCGGAAAGCGGCCTTCCGCATCCGCGCCGGACAGGGTGAAGGCATCCGTGTGGCACACCCCCGTGGCCACGATGCGCACGAGCACTTCCCCGGCCCGGGGTGGAGCCACGTCGATCTCCGTGACCTCCAGGGGTTGACCGGGCCCCCAGGCCACGGCGGCGCGCGAGCGAATCATGGGCAGAAGCGATCGAGGGACCTTTCCTCCTTCCTGACCACCGAGCTGGCTTTGCACCCCTGGCGCGACTGCCCGGGGGTCAAGGAAGCTGAACGGCTGGCGATCGCCTCAGGTGCAGGCCCACCATCAGCAGATGGGAGGTGGCCCGGAGGACGGACAGGATTGCCAGGCTGACGCAAAGGGGGCAGTGGAGGAGGCTCATGGCTTCAGCATGGCGCAAGGCGGCTGATGGGCGCCCAAGGGCGCCCGAATGGATGGAAAACGTCTTCATCGGGCCCGTTCGGGCGCCCGTCCGGGCCCCCTGATGAGGCGCCCCGGCGTGGCCCCCTTCCGATAGAACATCCGTTCTGTCCGATGTGCCCGTGGATCCCCCCGCGCTCGCCGATCTCCCCCTTGCCCAGCCCATCCCTTATCGCAGCGCCGCCCATCCGGACGGCATCGATCTCAACACCCTCCTCATCCCCAGTCCCCTCACCACGTTCTTCATGCGGGTGCGGGGGCATCGCCTGGGGGCCTGGGGTGTGCGCGATGGTGACCTGCTGGTGATTGATCGGGCCGTCGCGCTCCGTCCCGGCCATCTCCTGGTGGTGGCCCACGGCGGCCGTTTTCTGCTGCGTCCCCTGGTGGTGGAGGGAGGGCAATGGCGCCTGGCGCCCTTGGGGAACGCCGAGGCGCCGATCCCTCTTGACGCTCTGGATCCCCTCGCTTCCGGTGTCTTCGGGGTGGCGGTGCAGGCGGTGCATCAGCGGCCGCAGCGCCAGCGCCAGCGGCGACGGCCGACCGGGCCTGCCCTCAGCGATCGGAGAGGAGATCGCTGAGGTTGCCTCAGGGATTGGGGAGGAGATCGCTGAGGTTGTCTCAGGGATCGGAGAGGAGATCGGCCAGGTCGGGAGCGCTGGCGGCGGAGCCACGGAAGAGGCGGGTTTCAGGGATCGCCTCCTCCAGTTCGGCCACGCTTTCGCGGGGCAGCGTGAGCTGGCCTTGATCATTGAAGAAGGGCACGCCCTCCGTTTCCTCTCCCACGCTGAGGTTGACGCTGGCCAGCAGCAGAAGGCTCAACACCGCCGAGGGGAGGGCCCTGGGCGGCAGCCACGCCCCGCGGATCACAGGACCTCCCGCGCCAGGGGCCCGTCTCCCGCCCCTGCCCGCCCCTGCCGGGATGGAGGACCGGGCGGGGCGAGCCATCAGGAGTCCTTGCCGTGCAGACCCTTGAGGGCATTGCCGATCGCGCCGCCGATCGCATCGGCCGCCTCCTTGGCCTTCTCCCCGATGTCGCCGGCCACATCCTGCACCTTCTCGCCCAGGTCGCCCGCCACATCGTGAACCTTCTCCCCCAGACCTCCGGCCACATCGTGAACCTTCTCTCCCAGACCTCCGGCCACGTCCTGCACCTTCCCTCCCAGATCGGAGACCACATCCTGGGCTTTGTCCTTGAGATCGCCGGCCGCGTTCATCACCTTGGCCTGCAGCTGCTTGCCCTCCCCTTCCAGCTTCATGCGCTCATCTCCGCTGATCTCACCGGCGGCGGACTGGAGGTGGCCTTCGGCCGACTTGGCGGCCGCGTTGATCTTGTCGGTCAGACCCATGGGAAGGACAGGCGAAGGGAAAAACAAAGGCCCCCAACAGGGGGGCCCTTCCTTCGCAACGTAGCCAAGGCCTGAGCCGGTGCCGCGGCTGGCACACATTGCAACAAGACCCTGGCCCCCGGGCGGCCCGCCTCAATAGGGGAGCGTGAAACCCGACTGCATGTGGCTCACATCCAACATCACCCAGGTCAGCCACACGAGCAGGGCGATGACGCCGGACACCGCCGCGAAACGGGCGCCCTGGCGCAACAGCACCTCCAGCAGGCTGATGTTCTTCACAGGTGAGCGCACCGGGTTGCCGCAGTATGGCCCCCGGGCCGTTGGTCTGGCGGCGGAGAACAACCGATCGCGGATCGCGCCCGTCCCTCTACGGTGGTCTCTCATCCCATCGCCCGCGCCCTCCCTCTGCCCGTCCGTTCCACCAACCCCCGCCCCGGCGCCTCCGCCCGCCGTCGTGCCGGTTCCCCCATGCCCTCCTCCGTTGCCCCCCTCCCCCGAGGCGGCGACAGCGGGAATCGCCCGCCCCTGGAAGGGGATTCCCCGGTGGCGGCGGAGCCGGCGGCCGAAGGGGAAGCGGATCCAGCGCCCGCCTTCGCCGCCCTCGGCCTCTCCCGGCCCCTGCTGAAGGCGGTGGCCGCCTGTGGCTATGCCGTGCCCTCGCCGATTCAGGCGCAGTGCATCCCCGCGGTGTTGGCGGGGCGGGATGTGTTGGCGGCGGCCCAGACGGGCACGGGCAAGACCGCGGGCTTCACCCTGCCGCTGTTGGAGCGGCTCCTCCATGGGGCCCATGCCCGGGGCGGCGTGGTGCGCGCCCTGGTGCTCACCCCCACCCGCGAACTGGCGGCCCAGGTGGCCGAGAGCGTGCGGGCCTACAGCCGGTTCCTGGATCTGCGCTCCGACGTGGTGTTCGGTGGCGTCAGCCCGAATCCGCAGATCGACCGGCTGCGACGGGGCACCGATGTGCTCGTGGCCACACCGGGTCGGCTGATGGACCTGCAGCAGCAGGGGGCCCTGCGGCTCGACCGGGTGGAGATTCTGGTGCTCGACGAGGCGGATCGGATGCTCGACATGGGCTTCCTGCGCGACATCCGCCGCATCCTGGCCCTGTTGCCCCAGCGCCGCCAGACCCTTCTCTTCTCCGCCACCTTCTCCCCCGAGATTCGCCAACTGGCCACGGGGCTGCTCCACCAGCCGGCGCAGCTGCAGGCCACCCCCGAGAATCAGGCGGCGCCGAGCGTGGAAGCGGTGCTCCATCCCTGCGACATGGCCCGCAAGCCCGCCCTGCTCAGCCATCTGATCCGCAGCAACGGCTGGCAGCAGGTGTTGGTGTTCTCCCGCACGAAGCATGGCGCCAATCGGGTGGCCGAGTTGCTCTGCCAGGACGGGGTGCAGGCGGCGGCCATCCATGGCAACAAGAGCCAGGGCGCCCGCACGCGGGCCCTCTCCGGCTTCAAAAGCGGCGACCTGCGCGTGTTGGTCGCCACGGACATCGCCGCCCGCGGCATCGACATCCAGCAATTGCCCCATGTGGTCAATCTGGATCTGCCGAATCAGGCGGAGGATTATGTGCACCGCATCGGCCGCACCGGCCGGGCCGGCTGCGCGGGGCAGGCGGTGTCGCTGGTGGCGGCGGAGGAGCATGAGCTCCTGCGGGCGATCGAGCGGTTGTTGGGGGAACGGTTGCCGCGGCAGGAGGTGCCGGGATTTGAGCCCACGGTGCACTCCGCCCCGCCCCTGGATTTGAGCGGTGGTCGGGGCCGGGCCCCGCGGGGAGCCCGGCCGCAGCGCCGCCGCTGATCACCCGGCCGGTCGCCAGGGGTCAGCCCTGAGGGCTCCCCGACCACACCCCACACACCGTCAAGGGAGAAGGGCAGCCATCCGATTGGAGCAAGCGCTCAAGCACCAGCTGCCGATCCACGGCACTCAGCTCACCATCCGGTTGCCATTTCAGGCAGGTTTGGCCCAGGCAATTGTCCCGGGCGGGCGTCAGGCTGTTCCCCATC
>JBKDTB010000226.1:0-26661 GCA_046340515.1 Cyanobacteriota bacterium
CAGCTCCTGAAGCCGCTGGCGAAAATCACCCTTCGGCATCCCCCCCTTGAGTTCTCCATGCACGACGAAGTCGGCGTGCACATCGCGGACCACCAAATAGGTGGGCCAACCCATCCCCTCCTTGGTGGGGTACTGGGCCAATAACACCTTGCGATACAGCCGGTAGGTCTCCGTGTCCTGCAGCATCACGCTCACAAAGGCCAGACCCAGCTCCTCCGCCACCTTGGCGTCGTAGTGGCTCATGCGGTGACAGGTGCCGCAATCCTCGGAGCTGAATTTGAGCACGGTGAGGCTGGCCATGGGGTGGGGGAAGGATGCGTAGGGGGCCGATCGTAAACACCCTGGCGGGAGGGAGGGATCAGGGCCGCTCCCGCCCAAGACGCTCGCGGCGGGAGCGGCGGAGGCGCTCCCCCAGCGCCGGGCCGGGGAGCACCCCGGAGGCGATCAGCTCATGGGAGGTCCGCTCCGGCCCAAGATGGCGCCAGCGCAACAGCCAGCGCAGCAGGGGCCGCCGGGGGCCCTGCCCGCAGGCCAGAGCCAGGGCGACCGCCGCGGGGGACAGCCCCGGGGCTTCCAGCCGCAGGCACCAGTGCCAGGGCGTTTCCCGGTCGCTCCGGTGGTTGGGGCTTTGGCCCTGGGGCTCCTCGGCAAGCTGGCGACGCAAGCTGTGAAGCTGTGCCAGCACCTTGTGCTGACGGTGGGGCAGCTGCAGCCGTTCCGCCACGGCCAGGGGATCCGACGCCAGCGCCACCAGCGCCACCACCAGGGGCTGGCGAAACCGCCGCGCCCAGTGCAGCCGGCGACGCCAGTGCGGATCTGCCTGAAGGGCGGGATCGAGCAGGAGCAGCCCGCCCCACTCCTGCAAACACCCCAGGGCAAGGGGCCAGGTGGCGTGGTCCAGCAACAGCTCCAACTCCCGGCCTAGTCGAGTGCCCAGGGCCGCCGGGGCCTGGGTGGGAGGGTCCCCGATCCGCCAGACCCAGGGCCAGGCAGCCAGAGTACTCGCGGCCTGGGCACGGCTCTCGGCTGCCAGGCGGAAACCCAGTCGGGCGGCATAGCGGGCCGCCCGCACCAGGCGGGTGGGGTCGTCCCCGAGGCTGGTGGGATGCAGGAACCGCAGGCATCGGTTCGCCAAGTCCCTTCCACCGTCGTGGGGGTCCAGGAGGGCCCCGGTGGCCAGGTCGATGGCCATGGCATTGATCGTGAGATCACGACGGGCCAGGTCATCCTCAATCGCGCCAAAGCGCACCACCGGGTTATCACCAGGAATGGGGTAGACCTCCCCCCGGGCGCTGGCCACGTCCAGTAGTAGCCGCACGGGTGACGGGGACGGCATCCACTCCCCGTCATGGAGGTCCAGCTCCAGCTCCACTTCCACCGTGCCGTACTGGCCGTGGGGACGGGCCTCCCGCACCGTAACGCCCCCGCCCAGCCCGGTCAGCCGCTCCACCAGCCGCCAGGCCGGGCTCGGGCAACCCGCTGGACCGAACGGGCTGGGCCCAGCAGATCGGCGGGGCACCTCTGGCGCCTCGATGACCAGATCCAGATCCACCAGCCCCCGCCAGGGATCGCGGTGGTGATGGTGCAACAGCCAATCCCGCACGGCCCCCCCCACCAGGGCGATCCGTGCCGTCCCGGCGGCCTCCCGCAAGACGGACCAGAGGGCGGAGGGCACACCCGGCAACTGCAAAGGGCGGGGAAGAAGATAACGAGGGCATCCTGCATCGGCATCGGCCCCCTCGCGGGGGCCCCAGGCCTGCAGGGACCAGGGACCGCACGCGGCGAGCCACCTCCTCCAGTTCCGTCTCGGGAAGGTAGGGGGTGGACCGGCAACGAGGCCATCTCCGCCAGGCTCCACTCGCTTTCTGGCGGGGGATCCTGCGGTGGGGGGCCGCCAGCAGACCGCAGCCTTCACCATGGATGCACGGCAATCACGGCGCGCAACGGGCTCTTCCCTCCGGGGCCGAGGCCCCTCCCCCAGCCGCTGGCGGAGGCCCGCAGCGGAGAGCGCGAACCGATTCGGCTCCACCAGGTCAACAAACAAGGGGTTCGGCCTCGACGCGCAGCACGGCGACGGCCCGCAGGTCCAAATCGACACCATTGGTTCCGATGGCCACCCCGATGATTTGTTGGGGCTGGCACCCCGAATCCAACCTGTGCGCCAATCCCGCCTCAAACCGACCCACCACGCCCTCTCCCAGGATCACCTGCCCCGATGGGGAAAGGGCAGGGGACCAGCCCTCCCATCCTTGCCCGATCAAACGTCGTAAGCCAGTCAGGCGCCGTAATACTCCTGCTTGCGTCGCAGGGTCTGCCGCAGGGGCCGCTTCGGCAGACCACCGGTGGTCTGCTGACAATGGGCATGGGTTGGATAGTAGTCACCGATATCGAGCTTTTTGCGCTCCTCCGGGAAAGGAGTCAGCGGCACCTCCCCAAACCCATACAAGAGTCTCATTAGGCGAACAAAATCCAGGAGTAAAATCACCTCTGAGGAATCCAGATTGTAGGGCTCCGCAGGCAGATCGACCACCGCACCAGCGATCAACAGGACATCGACCACATCATTGAAATCGAGCAGCTGGTGGCCAGCCCAAACCTTGATGGGCTGCGCTTCGATACCCGGCTGACCCAAATACCGAGAGAGGCTTGAAAGGCTTCACGGAATAGATTAGGAGAAACGATTGCAGCGGCAATCCGCATTAATGAGACAGTTCAATTAAAGATGATCAATGAAGCGCCGTCACCTTGTTCCCCAACCATTCAGGTGCCGATCCAGATTGGAGCCGATGAGTCCCAACCCGCCGGCCACTAACACAGGATGCCCCGCAGGCAGCCACAAAACCGGAAACGCTGGCGACCAGCATGTCATCCCAAGTTATCATCACCCTTAAGAACGGGACACATCGAACCCGCTCAGATGAGACTAGGTTCAGCTGTAATCTTACTCGCCAACGATGAGCACGTCCGCACTCAAGCCCATCCAACGGTCCTCCCATGCCTGATGAAGGTCCAGCTCAGGCTTCTGCATCTTCGGGAGAGCCTGGTCTGATTCCTTGGGCCAGATCCCATCGCCACGCGCCACCCTCCTCACCGTGCGCTGCACCAGCCATGGCATACCGGCACGCTCCCATCCGTCTGTACCTTGACACCCAGGCCTCAAGGCTCTTCTTTCTGGTGCCAGAGCCAGCAACATCGCAGACACTGTTGTCTCAACAATGAAGTGAGCAATAACCACTGCAAAGGCAGACCAGCGGCTGACCGCTTAGCAAGTCTGCGTTCATGAAGATATACGGCTGTCGCGATCTTCCGCTTTCGCCGTCGCAGCCACCTCAGATAGACCCTGACATCTCGAGTGAGTTAGAAGCCGGAGATCATCCTGCCAATTTATCCTTTCCAAGACGGCCCACGCGTCGTGCATGCCGAGACGCCAGTGCAGACCTGTCTTCAAGTCGCGCAGGACGTCTCGCGAGAATTCGCCATCAACGTTTAAGTAGCAATATCCCATCAGAGCCTGTATGAGTCCCCGCCAACTGGCATCAGCTCAGTCTTGCGGGAGAATGCTCAAGTGATCCTCCCGGAGGACGACATTATGGTCTCGCCCTTTTTTGCACTGGCTGCCCATTGCTTTGTCTTGCTACCGCGGCCATGCCGATCGGCACGCTGGAAACTATCTTTCCGCTCAGTGCCGATTGCTGGAGTTGGGCCACCAGGCGAGACCACTGGGTGCTGCACCGCCACGATGGTGAAAGGGATCCCCCGACGGAACCTGGCCAGGGCCTTGAACCTAGGAGCAGGTGTTCCAAGAGTTGGGCGATTTGCTGGCATGCCAGTTGTTGTCGGGCGAAATGCTACACGTTGGTTCCCGATCGCCCACGAGCACTGCCTTCACCACTTCCAGGGCTTCCGGTTATTCCGACTTGGCAATCAGCTAGAGGTGCTTGCTTCCATCAAGCCTACCTACCCGGACCAACAACCCAGAGCCGACGTGATCCCCCAACATGGACAACACGGCGAAGACCACCGCCAGCCCAGCCCTGTCAAGGGACTAGGGAGAAGGCGCACGGGGCCGTCTGGCAGCGACAGCCAGGCCCGGGGAGACCGCCATCCCCAGTCCCTGCGGGCGTCAGCGGCCCCGGGGCAGGAGAACCGTTGGGGATGGCCTGGAAGATGGGGGGGGTTGGGAAAGTACGTTGGTCTTGCGTCAAGAAATGGTTGTGAAGCCATGGGCTTGAGACTCCCGAAACAGCCGCTTGCCTGGTGATCTCCATTCCAGACCTAAGTCAGGCCCATTACGGCACCCTGCTACGCCTGCTTTGGAAGCACGTCCGTCCCCGGAGACGACTGCAGCTGGCCTTGCTGGTTGTCCTCATGCTGCTGAGTAGTCTTGCCGAGCTGCTGACGGTCGCCAGCCTATTGCCGTTCTTGACAGTCCTTGCCGACCCGGTCAGCCTCTGGCGTCTCCCCTGGATGCAAGGGTTGGCCACAAGCCTGCACATCACCGCCGCGGCGCAACTGATCGTGCCCATCACCCTGCTGGTGATGATGGCGGGGGTATTCAGCGCGACGATCCGGGCCGCGAATCTGTATGTGAACTCCCGACTTTCCGCCTTGATCGGCAGTGATTTATGCGTGGAGGGGTACCACCGCACTCTGGAGCAGCCCTACCCCGTGCACCTGGGGCAAACGAGTAGCGAAGTCATGACGCGCCTGAACTACCTGAGTGGCATGAGCCGGGGCGTGATGGCGCCTCTCCTACTAGGACTCTCGGGCCTTTTTGTGATCGTAATTTTGGTAGGAGGGCTGGTGCTCTACCAACCATCCCTGGCCATGGGTCTTGCAATCGCATTTTTGGGGTCCTACGGAGCCTTGGCCCAATTCAACCGCCGACGCTTGCAGCGTATAAGCACACTATCTGACCGCTACAGCCACCGTTCGCTGAAGGCCCAACAGGAGGGCCTTGGGGCCATCCGCGATGTGCTGCTGGATCGAAGCCAGCCCCTGTTTGTGGAAGCCTATCGCCAGGCACAACGGCCCTTGATGCTCCTCCAAGCGGAAGCAGACACCACGGCTGGGCTACCGCGTTTTGCGCTGGAGGCAATGGGGGGGGTCGCCATCGCAGGCTCAGTGCTCTGGCTGCTGCCCCGAGGGGGTGTGGCGCAGGCGTTGCCGACGGTGGGCGCCATTGCCCTGGGTTTCCAGCGGCTGTTGCCAGCGGTGCAACAGTTGTATGGCGCTTCCACTTATCTGGGGGCCTATCGAGATGCCTTAGCCAGCGGTCTTGAGCTGCTGGAGCAACCCCTGTCCGAATGCCAACACCAGTCATCGGACAGGTGCAGTCAACCGGCGACGTTGCAATTTAAGCAAGCACTAGAGTTTCGAAGCGTTGATTTTTCCCACACGCCAGGCACGCCCGTGTTGCACTCTATTAATCTTACAATCCATCCTGGTGAATGGATTGGCATCGTGGGGGCGACAGGGAGCGGGAAAAGCACACTCCTGGATCTGCTGATGGGACTGCTGTCGCCGAGCCAGGGGGATATTTTATTGGATGGATGCCGACTAGAAGAGCCGGAGACCTCGATCGATCGGCGGCCCTCTTGGCAACGACACATTGCCCATGTGCCTCAAAGCATTTTCCTATCCGACGCCTCCATCGCCGAAAACATCGCATTCGGGGTCCCCAGTAATCGAATTGACCAGCAACGGCTGCACTGGGCGGCCGCCGTGGCGCAGGCAGAAACGTTTATTCTTTCCCTACCAGAGGGCTATGCTACGAAGGTTGGGGAGCGGGGAGTGAGACTCAGCGGCGGCCAGCGCCAAAGGCTCGGCATTGCAAGAGCTATCTACAAACCGGCCGACATACTTGCCTTGGATGAGGCAACAAGTGCATTGGACAATGCAACAGAGAAGGCGGTCATGAATGCCATCGGCAACCTTACTTCACGTCCTACGGTTGTAATGATTGCCCATAGATTAAGCACTGTTTTGCACTGCGACCGTATTATCGAATTACAAGGAGGCCGCATTAACGCCCAAGGCACTTATAACGAACTTCTCAAGAACAGTGCCAGCTTTCGAAAGCTTTGTCAGGCCATTGAACTCGAACCTACCCCTTAAAGATCATGCCTTTTTGCTCTGACTCACGAATTCTGATCACTGGAGGAACAGGCAGTTTCGGCAAAGCTTTTATTGCAGAGACTTTGCATCGCTATCCGGATGTCAAGCGACTCGTGGTCTATAGTCGTGATGAGCTGAAGCAATGGGAGCTCCAACAACATTATCCCAAAGACGACTACCCACAGCTTCGCTTCTTCTTGGGAGACATCCGGGACCGAGACAGATTGAAACGAGCCCTGGAAGGGATCGACACTGTGGTGCATGCAGCCGCACTGAAACAAGTGCCTGCTGCTGAATACAACCCGATGGAGTTCATCAATACAAATGTCCTTGGCGCCGAGAATGTAGTACAGGCCTGCATGGATACCGGCGTTGAAAGAGTGGTGGCTCTCAGCACAGATAAAGCAGCAGCTCCAGTCAATTTATACGGCGCCACCAAGCTTTGTTCAGACAAGTTGTTTATCGCGGCGAACAATATCAAAGGTAAGCGAGATCTGCGTTTTTCGGTGGTGCGCTACGGCAATGTCATGGGCTCACGGGGATCTGTAATCCCCTTTTTCCTGCAAAGAGCCCATTCAGGCGTGCTGCCCATTACTGATCCGGCAATGACACGGTTCAACATTTCACTTACCGAAGGCGTTGCGATGGTTCTTTGGGCCCTTGGGCATGCTCTGGGCAGCGAGTTGTTCGTGCCAAAGATACCCAGTTATCGCATCACGGACGTTGCAGAAGCCATCGGGCCGAACTGTGAAAAGGTCATCACAGGCATCCGCCCAGGGGAAAAGATCCACGAAGAAATGATCACCAGCTCCGACAGCTTCACAACAATTGACCTCGGCAAATACTATGCCATCTTAACGAGCGATGGTAAGATGGTCCAGCGTTATGGGGACGCTGGGATCAGCATAAAGCCTGTGCCTCCGGGCTTCAACTACAACTCCGGCTCGAATCCTGAGTTCCTCAGCATTGAACAACTTCGTCATCTCATCCGCGAGCATGTTGATAACAACTTTTCACCCATCTAAGCCTCCTTTCCCACATTCAGGCCATGCATCCCGAAGCACACCCAGCAATCAATGAGCTTCGCAAAGCCTATTCACAAGGAGTCAACATAAGTCAACTTCTGGAAGAATCAGGATCGAGCTTAGAGCGTTCAGAGATCATCGAGATCGCCTATGACATCCAATCCGGGAGCTATTCAAATGCCGCATTTGCAGATCCAGAGCGCCTAAAGGGCTATGCATTTGAGCTGTATCAGCATTGCAAGCCACACCTTTGCGAAGACGATCTAATCTTAGATTGTGGTGCCGGTGAACTCACGACCCTGAGTGCCTTGAGCCATCACCTGTCGAATCATTCTTCACTGCTTGCATGTGACATTTCCTTGAGTCGATTACGAGCTGGCCAGCGCTTTGTCAATCAAGAAATGAAGCCAGATCTTGCTTGTAGACTTCAGTTGTTTGTGGCGGATATGGTCCGTCTTCCCCTGCCATCAGGCTCAATTGATACTGTTATCACTGTTCACTCCCTAGAGCCAAACCACGGGCGTGAACGAGAGCTCATTGCTGAACTTTTAAGAGTTTCACGCCGCAAATTAATTCTGTTTGAGCCCTCCTGGGAAAACGCATCTCATCAGATTCGCACTCGTATGGAGAAGCATGGTTATGTAAGAGATTTACCATCTCACATTCAGATGGCAGGCGGCCGACTGATTTCCATCGAGCCAATCGCAAACCCCCTTAATCCACTGAACCCTACATATTGTTTTATTATTGAGCCCCGCCATTCCTCCGACAATCGCATTGGATCAGAGGTTAACTATGTCTGCCCTCGATCCGGCGCATCATTAACCCATAAGCCGGGTTACTGGTGGAGCTTTGAAGGAGGCTGGGCCTACCCTGACATCGAAGGAATTGCTTGTTTGCGAATCAAGAATAGCCTGTTGATGAGCCATGGCTGATTCCCTAGTTTCCCCCCTGCTTCCCTACGGCCGCCAATGGATCAGCGAGGCGGACATTGCTGCTGTTGTTGCAGTGCTGCGAAGTCCATTCCTCACCCAGGGCCCGACCGTAGCGATGTTTGAACAGGCGCTCGCGAGAAAGGTTGGGTCGAGCCATGGGGTGGCTGTCAACAGTGCCACGAGCGCTCTTCACATCGCCTGTCTCGCCCTGGGGCTTCAAGCGGGCGATCGGCTCTGGACGTCGCCAATCACCTTTGTGGCCTCTGCCAACTGCGCCCGGTATTGTGGGGCCCAGGTGGACTTTGTGGATATTGACCCAAGCACCGGACTGATGAGCATGGCGGCGCTGTCGGAGAAACTTGAATGGGCTGAACAGAATGGCACCCTTCCTAAGGTGGTGGTGCCAGTCCACCTGACGGGCAGTAGTTGCGATCTGACCACCTTGAGCTTATTGGCCAAACGCTATGGATTTGCCATATTGGAGGACGCCAGCCATGCCGTGGGCAGCCACTACCGCGATGAGCCTGTAGGCAACTGCCACTATAGCGCCATCACAGTGTTTAGTTTCCACCCCGTCAAAATCATTACGACCGGCGAGGGTGGCATGGCTACCACCAATGATCCCCTATTGGCGCAGCGGATGGGGGAACTGCGCAGTCATGGAATCGTGCGCGAACCATCGCGATTTGAGCAGACAGCATCAGGCCCATGGGTGTATGAACAGCAGCAGCTTGGCTTCAACTTCCGCATGACCGACATTCAGGCTGCGCTTGGTCTTAGTCAATTAGAGCGGTTAGAAGAAATCGTGGCTGAGCGCAATCGACAGTTACAGCACTACCGAGAGCTGTTGGTTGATTTGCCTGTCAGTCTGCTGAGAATACCGGAGGAGGTGCGGAGTGCAGTTCACTTAGCAGTGATCCGGTTGCAGCAGGTCAACGCGATTGAACATCGGCTTGTGTTTGAGGGGCTTCGGGCGGCAGGCATTGGGGTTCAACTACACTACAGCCCAGTCCACCTTCAACCGTACTATCGGAACTTGGGATTTGGCGATCATCAGTTTCCAGAGGCCGAGGCCTACGCCAGCAGTGCCATCAGCCTTCCGTTGTATCCGGGACTGGCGGCTGAAGATCAACAACATGTGGTGGCCATTCTCCGGGGAAAACTAGAGGAAATCAGTTGCAAGAGGACAGCGTGAACATCTGCGTCATTCCCGCCCGAGGTGGAATCAAGAGAATTCCACGCAAGAATATTCGTTAGTTTTGTGGGAACCCAATGCTCGCGTGGTCGATTGACTCGGCTAAGCAAGCAAATTGCTTCTCCAGAATTATTGTTTCTACTGATGATGACGAGATTGCCATGATTGCCAGAAGGTATGGCGCCGAGACGCCCTTCCTGCGCGAATCCACACTCGCCGATGATCACACCCCAACTCACCTCGTTATCGCCGACACAGTCACTCGGATTGCGGCAGCCGGCCGCTCTCCAATCTGCTGCCTTTATCCAACCTCCCCATTATTACAGTTTAAAGATCTGCGGCGAGGACTGAAAGCACTGCAAACAGAACCTTCACTTTTTGTCATGGCCGTCACCACATTCCCCTTCCCGATTCAGCGTGCGATGTACCGCTCATCTGAAGGATTTCTAACCATGGCCTATCCCGAAAATGCCTATCAACGAAGCCAAGATCTTGATAAAACCTGGCACGATGCAGGCCAGTTTTACTGGGCAACATGCACCACTTGGAGAAGCTATCATGAGCATCCTAGGTCAAGATTTTATGGATTGGTTTTGCCACGCTATCGCGTACTGGATATTGACACCCCAGAAGACTGGACCCATGCAGAAGTGTTAAAGACGGCAATTCAACTTCAGGAAGAAGGTCGATGAGGATTGTTTTTCGCTGTGATGCATCTAATTTAATCGGCTCAGGGCATGTGATGCGATGCCTCACCCTTGCCGATGGTTTACGCGACGAGGCTGGCTTCGATTGCAATTTTATCTGCAGGGATTTACCGGGACATCTTGGGGCACTGATCAGCGATCGTGGCCATGGCATTAAGTTACTACAAGCCCCAATCAACACAGCGCCAACGAAAAAGCAAGACCATGCTTCATGGGCTGGTGTTTCTTGGAGGGAAGACGCCGCTGATACCATCGCGACGTGCTATCTCCAGACAGATTGGTTCGTTGTTGATCATTACGCATTCGATCAACGCTGGGAAGAAGCCACAAGAAGTTTGTATGAAAAGCTACTAGTCATTGACGACCTCGCAGACAGGCCTCACAACTGCAATCTTCTGCTCGATCAAAATATCGGACGAAGAGCTTCTGATTATCAGGATCTTTTAGCCAGTCCATGCCAGAGCTTGATTGGACCCAAATACACGCTTCTCCGACCAGAATTTTCGCATTTTCGCAGAGAAAGACCATCGCAACTGCAAGCCAAGGCAGGTCTGAGAGTGCTTCTTTGCATGGGTGGCATGGATAATGAAGGACAGATTAAGACTGTTTTAGCAGCCATCCTCATGACAAGTCAGGCACAAAGCATCATTATAGATATTATCATTTCAAACAACTCACCCAGCCTCCCTGAGTTGAGGAGAATCATTCAAGAACAACCCGCTTCCGTGGCCATGCATGTCAGCCCAAGGGAGGTCGCACCCATCATGGCCAAGGCAAATATGGCGATCACCGCCTGCGGATTTATGGCCTATGAACTGGCTTGCCTTGGCGTTCCCATGCTGCTGCTTCCCCTCTCCGCGATCCAGAGTGTGGTGGCATCTGTCTTGCAAGATCATACGAACTCCCGTCTCTGCGTTGACTGGCAGCAGATGACTCCAGGCCTACTTGCAGCTTGTATCGAAGAAGCCCTGAATGATCTGCCCGCCAAGAGTATGCAAACGACAAGTAAACTTTTTGATGGACAAGGGACTCAAAGGGTTGTCAATGCTATACTCACTATGAACATGGCATAATGGGCAACAGTGTCCGATATTTCCCTTTGGGACAAGTGGAATGCCTCGGGAGGCCCCCAATATCCACACAATAAAGTTGTCCAGTTCTTCTTCCGCCTATATCCAAATCCAAGTGAGAGAAGCAAGCTTCGGGCTCTTGACCTTGGCTGTGGAGGTGGAGTTCATACGGAATTTTTAGCTAGCGAAGGCGTCTCTGTCTTTGGCAGCGATCTTTCAAGTGCTGCCATTGAGGTGACCTCAAAAAAACTATTGAACGCTGGTCTTTCGGCAAGTGGTCTGAGCAGAGGATCCGTGGAGGCCATTGATGCACCAAATGGTTTTTTCGACGTCGTGATCTGTGTTGGAGTGTTAGAGTGCGTAGATTGTTCTTTGATTGGCGCCTGCCTGTCAGAAGTGGTGAGGGTGTTACGAAGCAACGGCTCAGCTCTACTAATTTTTGCCTCCGACCAGGATTTTCGGGTGCTTGGTGATAACCCATATCAATTGCATGGGTACTCTGATGAAGAGGTACTTCAGGCCACAACGGCCCTTTCCAGCAACTTGAAATATGCATGGCTCGACAGATACATAACAACATATCGCGGCCAAGAAATACAACAAAATGAACATTTGCTTACACTTGTAAAGAAGTAAAAATGAATCAATCCATCAGAGACCACTACGGTTCCCTTTTTCAGCTCCATGGAGACACCCATGAGGCCGCTCAGTATTCGAGTAGAGAAAGCCAGTTTCGCCGATTTGCCTCTTTAGCTCGTATCGGCAATTTGAAAGATCAACGTGTGCTTGACTATGGTTGTGGTACGGGTTGTTTTGCCGAATACCTTCATCAAATTAATCAGCAACCAAGTCTCTATTGTGGCACTGACATCGTTAAAGAGTTTCTTGCTTGCGCGAAGCAAAAATGGCCTCAGGCTCTATTTTTCGATCCTTCCGAGCTTGGAGATAAGCGGTTTGACTATGCCTTTGTTAGCGGGGTATTCAACAATCGAAGGGTGAATAATCGAAAATTCTGGCAGGAGACTGTACGTGACCTCTTTCAGCGTTGCGATAAAGGAGTCGCATTTAATTTAATGAGCACATATGTTGACTATCAAGCCCCAGATCTTTTTTATGAAGACCCTTGTCGTGCCTTTAAATTTCTCAAGCAGGAAATAACACCCTTTGTCCAGTTGTGTCACGATTACTTGGTCAAAGAAGATTCTATCGCTTTTGAATTCACTCTTTTTGCCTATCAATCAGCCGCACAATTAAGGTTCTAACCATGCGGTGTGCCATTTCACAGCCAACCTTTCTTCCATGGATGGGCTGGTTTGACATTGCAAGTCAGTCTGACTTGCTGATTGCGTTAGATACAGTTCAGTTTGATAAACGCTCTTGGCAACAACGTAACCGTATCCGCACCGCCCAAGGTTTGCAATTTGTCACAGTTCCAGTTTACTCTTCAGGACGTTACACACAAACGATCCTAGATGTTGAAATCGCCGAAGCAAACTTTGCGGATCGTTTGCTCAAAACGCTTGCACTCACCTATGGCCGTGCTCCTTTCTATCAAGATGTCATCGATGATGTTAAATCCGCACTCCTTTATTCCAGGACCAGCAACCCACATCTCATTGATCTCAATCTAGCTTTGATCAATGTCTTGACTACGTGGCTAGATATAAAGACGAAAATCATACGTGCAAGTGATCTCTCTTCAGAGGGGGGAAAGAGTGCTTACCTGGCCAAGTTATGCTCAGAGGTTGGTGCGGATGAATACATCTCCACTTCGGGTGCTCTGAACTACCTGAAAAATGAGCTCCATTGCTTTGATGAACACAAGATTTCCGTTTATATACATACTTATGAGCATCCGGAATACAAGCAACTATACAAGCCCTTCATGCCCTTTGCCAGCTCACTCGATCTGGTCATGATGCATGGGCGAGAAAGCGGTGATATCCTAAGAAAGGCAAAAAGAGAAATATATTGTTTAAGCAGCGACTTGCCCGTCGTAAATCAACAGACGGAGAGATGACGCTTGATCAATCTCCCAGGTAACGAAAGCTGTCTGTCTGTATGGAAGGGCTCTCAGGCAAGATAGAAGATGAATTTCACATCAATCCTGGGAATGAGTGGACCAACGAATATCCCAAGAGTTTGCCCCATAGACCAATGGAGGTTCACCGTTCTAGCTTTGTTCTTGAAAACCGTCGAAACCAAAATCTAGAGCGTACCGACCAGTCATGGGCAGTTGATATACGGGTGAAACGGACGATTCCAACCAGGACTGGGTTGGCCCGCTCAACACAAACCTAGAGAAGTGGTTTCAGATCGGTTGGGCGCTTTTGCCAGTTGTCTGTTGTCCTACCAAAATTCCTCAGGCGCAAGATGATCGGATAAACTCTATGCAATGCTAAGCTTGATTCATCTTATAACTCAGATGACCATTCACATCGCAGGCCGTCCAATCGGATACCCCCACAAACCCTTCGTGATCGCGGAGATGAGCGGAAATCATAACCAAAGCCTCGAACGCGCCCTAGCGATCGTGGAGGAAGCAGCCAAAGCAGGTGCCGATGCGATCAAGTTACAGACCTATACAGCCGACACGATGACTCTCAACGTGCGTGGGGGCAGCTTTGAAGTCGACGATCCCAATTCACTGTGGGCCGGTCAGAATCTTCACGAGCTTTATCAGCAGGCCCACACACCTTGGCAATGGCATGCTCCCCTAATGGATCGAGCCCGTGAGCTCGGACTCATCTGTTTTAGTTCGCCCTTTGACGAGACCGCTGTAGATTTCCTTGAAGAGCTTGGCACGCCAGCCTTCAAGATCGCCAGCTTTGAAAACAATCACTTACCTTTAATTGAGAAAGCTGCATCCACAGGCAAGCCACTGATCATTTCTACCGGCATGGCCAGCCTTGGAGAACTGGAAGATGCGGTTCGTACAGCCCGAAACGCTGGCTGCACCCAACTCGTGCTGCTGAAATGTACGAGCACCTACCCCGCAACTCCTGCAAACACAAACATTCGCACGATTCCCCATCTACGCAAGATGTTTGAATGTGAGGTTGGCTTGAGTGACCACACCCTGGGCATAGGCGTTGCAGTGGCAGCTGTAGCCCTGGGAGCAACCGTGGTGGAAAAGCACTTTACGCTGGATCGTTCAGAGGGTGGTGTTGATTCTGCCTTCTCACTTGAGCCCAATGAAATGGCAGCTCTGGTGTGTGAGTCAGAACGTGCTTGGCAATCCTTGGGTAGAGTTTATTACGGCCCCACTGAAGTAGAACAGACTAACCTGAAGTATCGACGCTCCATTTACGCTTCCTGTGATATCAAAGCTGGGGACTTATTTAGCGAAGTCAATATCCGGATTGTGCGACCGGGTGAAGGTGCTCCTCCGTCTTTTTTTCAAGCGTTACTTGGGCATACCGCTCGGCGAGATTACATCAAGGGAACACCCATCACCCTAGAGCAGCTATTGTGATGACACTCAAGTAAGTCGATTCCTTTCAGGTTTATTCTCTCGCCGGAGCGATTTGCATCCTTTCGCAAACCCAGCGCCTACCGATAATACGGGCAGGGGCTCCAGCAAGAATACAATACGGGAATTTGTATGCCCTATTCACAATTGATCCGGCTCCCACAATCATCCCCTGAGCGATCTGAGCACCTGGCAAGAGCACAGAATTAATGCCGATCCAACAATCAGAATCAACAAGGATTGATTCTTCTGGCGTTGGCTGGAGCTTATCTTGCAGACGAATCATCACCCACGGCGGAAGCTTGCCAAGGCCGTGAAACGCGTGCATGCCAGAGCTGGCAAAAACTCTTGGAGCAAGTAAACAATAGGATCCAATATGCACGCATCCCAACAAGATACAATGGTCCTGAATCGAAGCACCCCTTCCAATAATCATCAGCTGACCAGGACTGATCAAAACATCATCCAGAATGTAATTCTCCCCTTTAAGGATGAGATGACAACCTTCTTCTACAACAATTCGGCATCTACGTCCAACATTAACATAGCCCTCGACTGTAAGCCGGCCTCGAACGATGATCTCACAGCTAAAATGACAGTGTAAGCCAGGATAACGTTCCTGTATCATTGCATTGCTGACAAGCTTGACGGCACTCTCCTTAAGCATGCTCCCAACCAATCGCGACAGCAAACAGAGAAAGCTCAACGCTCGATGCAGATGTCTCATTTGCAAGGATTCATTCCCGTTTGATTCGACATTGATTTAATTTGAATGCTATCATCTGCTTGCTATGTAGCATACAGGGGCGCCAGTCCACAAATCATGGATTTCTTTCGCGCAGAAGCTCTCCGCAACGCGCGACTGGCGATTGGCATTAATATTATGTTTTACAGACAATCCTCACGCAAAGATTACTTTAGTATCAAAAATCTGCTTTCGTCTCTACGAGAGGGTGGAAGAGATTTGCTTTGGTATATCCAGATGCTTTTTCGTGGCCATCTGATTTTGCCTCTACCGCCACTCATTTCCCTGCTTGAGATCTTTCAGACTCAATCAAAGCATGCTGCGCTAAATCACGACACTGTTGCCTCATTTTATTCAGAGCATGCAAATGAAGACATCATGGCCAATGAGATCATGGCAACTTATCTGCGCTTCATTGCATCGCCTGAGGAAGAATACGGCCTAAGATCATACGATCATCGCTTTCCTCGCATGATGAAACGCTGGCAGATATATCACAAACTAATCCATGCCATCTTCGCCTTTCTGAAACCTAGATTATATCTCTCAATTTATTCTGGATATCTGCACCACCACACACCATGCCAGCTAGCGACATTTCAATCCATCCCTACGCTCGTCCTTGGCTGTAGTGACTGCCTGTATCGCATCAGTGATTACAGGGTACCATGTCAATTTATTTTTTCAGGTTGGAATGATACTTATAAACCAATTGATTTCCAGGTACTAACCGCAGCCGGACGCAGAATTCTTGCAGCGCGACTCCGAGGCAGCGTCGATACGACAATTTCCTACATGAAAGTCTCTGCCTACGAAACCATATCAGCAAAACAGTTTTGGTCCTATCCATTGACATACAAATATCTAAAAGAAATGACTTTTGATCACTTGGCGGAAGGCAAAGACAAGGGCTTTGTGACAGTTTTCATGCATGAGTTTAATGACTGGCACCACAATGGTGTACTTCCTTCGTTTGCCACTTCATATTATGAGTGGCTTGAGGTAACTCTCGCTTGCATGCATGATCAAGACATTCCTTATGTACTAAAGATACACCCATGTATTGTAAGTCTTCCTAATTTATATTCCGCTTCCATCGAAGCGCTTTTGAATCTAGCCGCGAAGCTGGGTGTCTGTATCAATGTGACAACCTCTCTCACCACTACACAACTCATTCAAGCGGGGATGAAGCTCGGAGTGACCGTGCGCGGAACCGTGACGATTGAACTGGCTTATCTTCAAATTCCCTTTGTCTGTGCGGGGCGCCCTCCCTTCGCGACGTTCTTTCCAAGGCGATTGGAAAGCGATCTTCAAAACTATTCTCACCGCTTAAAGAATTATACCAAAGAAGCTCTTGTCACAGCTGAGGAGGCAGACATGGCTGCCTACTATGTGGCTCTGCAAGAAAAAATCTCTGCCCTTCCTGATTTAGATTTAAAGGGAGAAAAGCCCAATCTATCAGCAGATCTATTGTATCACCGATTAAAATTGTTCCTCTGAACGCAATCATGCCAGACCACATGAAGATCAAACATAGAATCTTTCGTCGAACGATGCGAAATATCCACACATTACTGGCCTATCCAGCATGCCTATTGGAAATGATACGGTGCAAGACATCGCCCTATCATATCAATTCATTCGCGACCCATACTACGGCAGTCTATGCCTATCTCCTGTCACGGGGATACAGTGAATGGATTGATGCGCTCATCTTTGGTCCTCGGCTATGGCGCTCGCCTCGGCCTAGACAAGCGGAAACAAATTGTCCCAAACTTCTTCAGGGCCTCACGCAGGTTGGCTATGCTCACAATGAGCAGAATCTGTCAGTAGATAATCTGATTGAAGATCTGAAAAAGCTTCAATTTATTGGTCGAGTCGCAAATGATAAACACAGTCTGGATGAGCTAGAAAAAAATCATCTGGATGTGAGGGGACGCTATGATGCAGAAGAGGCCTCTTTGATGTCACTTCAATCTTTCGCACGACTGGTCACATCTGAAGAAGTCCATCAGATTGCCAGAGCTATTATGGGTGAGAGGTATTTGCTGACCTCTGCATTGGTCTGGGCAAGTTTTGCATGCGACAACACTTTTCAGGCGATGGCATCCGCACAGATTTTCCACATGGACTATGACTATCTCGATGACATTAAGCTTTTCGTTAATCTTTCTGATACAGATTCAACGTCTGGACCGCTTGAATATGTTGCGGGAAGTCATCGACCTGGCCACAAAAAAATCTGGAGTTCTGAATCCATTCCAGAAGAAAGAGTATGGCGAATGCATGGCATTGAAAAGCGCAGTCTGTTCACTGGAAAGAAGGGTGAAGTTTACATTTCAGATAATCGCGGCCTTCACCGCGATGCGCCTCCAAGCCGGGGAGCCTGGAAGCTCGCCATCCAGGTCAATTTTTCACGCAACCAATTCGGCTCGGAAAAAGTCTACGCGTCTCAGAGGGTTACGCTCTCTCCAGATTGGCCGTCTTACTCCATCTGGAGTAAGGTACTGCATGCACAACCTTACGTTTACAGTCTGCTTTTCTCTCCACAATCCCGCACGATCTAAAGCCCGAGCATCCCCAAAGCAGACCCAATGGCATCTTGGTCTGAGGTTGTCGTCAGAGGGAAGATAACATTGAGCTGTTGATGGACAACCTGGTTCAGTTCAATGCCAATCCTGGCCCACACTCACCTATGAAAGATACGTCCGCTTACTAAAGTAGTATTGTGGTGATCATGAGCCATCTTGGTTTGAAGAGTGCAACAAGGAGTGGACGGGATGGGGGCAGGTTGCCATCCAAGGGTTGGCCAGGTGCTTGGCATGCGGGGAATCAGCAGATTCCCTTCCACCTCATTAAACAATTTATCGCTGAGTGGAAATACTCGTTGCTCGGCAAATTTAAAGGCTATGGACTTGAAGGTCTTGACCTGCGCCTGCTTGCTCATCTCCATGCCAAGCAAGTCATTAAAGGAGGGTACTTTG
Organism: Cyanobacteriota bacterium; assembly: GCA_046340515.1. GTDB lineage: Bacteria > Cyanobacteriota > Cyanobacteriia > PCC-6307 > Cyanobiaceae > Cyanobium. The sequence continues at coordinate 18,251 of JBKDTB010000226.1, forward strand.
TTGAGCTAGGGGCTAACAACGGCCTGTTTCAATCCAATACCTATCTGTTACAGCAACGTTTTGGCTGGACTGGTCTATTAATTGAGCCCAGTCCCGTGCAATACATTCAATGTGTTCGCAATCGCAGCTTTGGTCAAACACCGCAGTTTCGCTGCGCAGCGTGTGTGGATTTTGGTTATCAACGACCGTTTGTTGAAATGAGCTACTCTGATCTGATGACGGTTTCCCATGGCCTCAACATTGATCATGAAACGGCTCTGAAGCATGCGGAGCGTGGCCGATCCTTCTTACGCAGTAAGAATGAAGCACATATGTTTGGGGCTTTGGCACGCACACTCACAAGCCTGTTAGATGAGGTTTGCGCACCTTATCAATTTGAATTTCTGAGTCTTGATGTTGAAGGCAACGAAATGTCTGTACTGCGAGGTCTTGATTTCGCTCGTTATCAGCCTCGATGGATTTTAGTGGAGTCCAGGTCAGATGATATCTCCAACTTTCTTTGCTCACATGGCTATCAACAGTCGGCAATCTTAAGCGACCACGGCAACTATTATGACATTCTATTCGAATGGGCTTAACCATACCTAGTAAAGCTTCTTTCATGCTTGCGTCAGTCACTCGTCACGGCTGCAACCCTGGGTGTTCCGGTTCAATGGACAGGTCTCTACGACGCCTGCCTAGCCGAGAATGAATACCATAAACTGAGAATGCCGCAGTTTTACCCCTCAGCAAAAGGCAGCGGTCATTTCCCTCTACCAAAGCGAGGGGCTGACCATAATGGAAGCATCCAAAAGCCTTAGTCGTCACGCCTTTGCCTGGGCCGCTAGATTCAGCAAGATGGGATCGATGCAGAAGGGCCTAAAAAAACTGTCTTTTAAGGACACGATAAAGGGGATGAGTTGAGACGACTGAAGAAAGAGAAATATGCACTCAACAGAGAACATGGTTTTTTCATGTTGTCGGCAGGGCGCTTTGCAAAAGAATAGCTGTTGACAAAAAGTATCAGTTTATAAATTTGCAATCTGCCAATTTCCCGGCTGACCGGACGAACAAGAAACTGAGTTTTACACAACCTAGCCATTATATCAGGTTGCAAAGGCCAGGCAATCCAGGCCCCCGTGCTCTTGGAGAAGAGAAGATTTCTAATACAATTGACCCTATATTTATCAAACACAAGGAGCGTTATGGATCATTTCAGATTGATCTGGAGCTTCGGGGGCAGGGTTTTGTAGAAAGCCGCAATCGCGTGGGGCGGATCATGGATAAAGGATCTGCATGCCAAGTCTCAGAAACAGTTGAAAAGGAAAAATATCGACTGGAATCCAGGCAATCGCGAGAAATCATTTGGATAGGCAGTTCTACCCGTTCCGGTCTAATCTTAATTGGGCCATCGATATCACCTCTATCGATCCGACAGATGAATGGTGTTACCTTGCCGTTTGGATGGCCTGGCATTCCAATCGTATTAGTGCCTAAGAACCAGGAGAGACGCTGGAATCCTCTTTGGTCACTGAAGCACTCGAATATCCATCTGGGGCCAGATCTGACAACACAGATGAATCTATTCCATATGCTGACCAAGGAAGCCAGTATACCTGGAAGGAATTTCAACAGCATATCATTGACATGGACATCACATTCTGCATATCACGCAGAGAAGATTAGTGGGACGATGCTGGTGTTGAGAGCTTTTACAACACTTAAGGATGGGCTTAAGACTCTAGATGGTCTGATCCGGAATCCAGAACAGTATTGCACCATCTCTGGATGTGGATCGAAGGAGACTACAATAGAACACATCCATTCTTCCATCAACTATCACGCTCTGTTTTCCTTTGAGGATCTCCAGCTAAAACATGATAAGATAACGATTATGGTTGTTTGATGCCTGTCCATGGAATTGAGGCGACCCCATCTCTTGAGGACACTTAAGAGCCAAAATTGATTGGCAATGCGAGATTTGTGAACATGCAGACACCTGTTCTCCTACTCACATGGAGACGTCCGGAAACGTTCCGCAAGGTCATCAATGCAATCCGACCTGTGGCCCCCACGTGTCTTTATGTGGTCAGCGATGGTCCGAATTCAGATCGTCCTGCCGAGATCAAACAAGTAGCAAAGACTCGTGCGATTGTCGATCAAGAGATTGACTGGCCATGTCATATAGAAAAGCTCTATTCAGCCACAAATCAAGGCTGCAGACTTGGCGTGAGCCGAGGAATCACGTGGTTTTTCAATCATGTTGATGAGGGCATCATCTTGGAAGATGATTGCGTTCCCCACCCCGACTTTTTTGCTTACTGCTCCACCCTCCTGCAGCGCTATCGTGATGATACAAGAGTGTGGTGCATCAGTGGCACCAATTTTCAGGCTCAACAATGGCGGGGTGACGGGAGTTATTATTTCAGTCGTTACCCCTATTGCTGGGGCTGGGCAAGCTGGCGACGCTGCTGGCAACATTATGATGATGAGCTCGGTAGATGGCCGCTGCTGCGAGATTCTGGTCTGCTGGCAACGATCTTTGAATACCCCTCAGAAAGAAAGCTTTGGTCCCAAATTTGGCAGCGTCTCGTTGATCAGGGGCAGCCTGATAGTTGGGCGTACCGCTGGTGCTTCACCTGCCTTGCCAATAGTGGCTTGACGGCTGTTCCAAATCGCAATCTGGTGAGTAACGTGGGCTTTGACAAGGATGCCACTCATACAACATCTCAAAACAATCCCGCAGCCGTCCTCAGTATTGATCGAGGGCTAGACACTCTTGCCCCCCCCTCATTCCTCCTGAGGGATGCTGCGGCAGATACCTATGCATTTAATCATGTGTTTGGAGGCCAGAACTTGAGATTTCCTCGCTCGCTGATTCAGGGCCCGAAACGACTGCTTGCGTTGATCTGGCACTGGATCGTTCGATGAATGCCAAGCTTGCATCGGAATCTTGCAGACTCAAAGAATTGTGAGTCTATCTCTATGGAGGGCGGCCTTTTAGATTAGGAAATGATCTGAGACTTCAGGCACTCCAAAACAACCCAGATCCGTCATGGTTATCTTTCACCAGGACTTACGGCCATGCTCAAGCCAAATCATTGCCTCATCCAAAGGACAACGCACCACCACCTGATGGACACCGGATTCCTAATTGCCCATTGGGCGTCACTAGCGAACAAGGAATCATTTATCGAGATCAGCCAGCTTCTTCCCTGAAAGATAAACTCAGAAAAGAATATTTAATAAACTAAACTTTGATCTTGTCCAACACAGCTTAATGATTTGCCTGGCCTACGTTCATCAGATCATTCTCGATCACATCCAGTAGTACACAATGACGAGTCTTGAGCGGTTTTGGCAGTGGTTGATGCAACACGATACACCGTTAATCACAAAATCCCAGGTGACATTGTGGAATGTGGTGAATGGACGGGGGCAGCAGCATGGCCGCCGCATACATCCTCCTGCAGGAAAAGGGTACGGATAGATGACTCTATCTTTTTGACACTGTTACTGGCATGACACGTCCCAGTGATATGGATGTTTCGCATGATGGATTCATGGCTAGAGATTTACTGCCTTCCGAACAGGACACTTGGTGTGCTGCTGGGATTGAGGTTGTTAAGGGAAATCTCTATGGGACAGCTTATCCCAAGGACCTGATCAGCCTCCTTGCTGGAAGGGCAGAAAACGCTGACACGCAGGCTTGCCAGTCAGAAGAAATTGCCCAATTAAGATTGGATATGCATTGGCATGAGTCCATGCTTCGAGCGCTAGCTTACTTCCCCAACTGGCAAAAAACAGCGTTTTAATTATTGATGACTATGGTCATTGGCAAGGGTCCAGAAAAGTTGTTTATGAGTACTTCATCAAGTATGGCGTTAATTATTTGCCACACAGAATTGATTGCCCCGGACGAATGCCGATTAAAACAGCCCGAGGGTTGCGGGTCAATTGAATTACTCCTATCCGAACAGGACACTTTGTTTACACATTGACGCAAGGTGGCATGCTCCCATCATGCTATTCTTCTCTCGGTTTCAACCCAATGGCCACCCAGTCCGCTTGACGCGATTCATGGTCTGACAAGATGGACATTCGCCGAGTCAACTGCTTAATCCTTTTGCTTATTTGATCCGATATGACCCACGCGAGGGCTCAGCAAATCAGCACGAAGAAACTGATTCGGCTATACCGTAGCGCTGGCATCGATGTCAGCAAATATTTTTCAGGGATCGATTACTTGGACCTCAATGAAGACGCTTCTGGGTTAATGAGTTGGCAACCGGCTGTGGTGGGTGATTCAGATTTTTACGCACAGCTCGCCAGCACAATACCTTTCTATTACCCCCACGACAAGCCTGAGTTCAGCGTGGCCTTGGATCAGCTTCCCGCCGACAGCGAAGTTCTGGAGGTGGGTTGTGGCGAAGGACAGTTTGGCTCGCTGCTTGCTTCAGACAAAAGGTTTGGCGTTGACATCAATGAGCAGGCGATCCAACATGCAACTGCGAAAGGGCTGCGCTGTCGCGTGTGGAATTTTCTCCAGGATGAGGTCGAATCACTACCAAAACAGGAATATCCCTACATCTGTTCCTTTCAGATGATTGAACATCTGCCTGATCCGGGTTGCTTCTTTGCCTTTGCGTATCGACATCTTGCCCCGGAGGGTCGGTTGATTCTCGGTGCCCCCGCGATGGATTCCGTGCTCGGCAAAAATCCCATGTCGATCCTGAATCTGCCCCCCCATCATCAAACCTGGTGGACTGATAGGTCCTTGCGCACCTATCCCAAACAATTTGGATTAGTATGCGAAGAGATCATCCATGTGCCCCTTGATTTTGCACACCATCGGGCCTACATGAGTACTCTCTTGAGGGATCTACTGGCGAAGCGTATCAGTCAGCTGCCTCCTTTCCTCTCTAACTGGATCAATGCCCTCTCCTCAAAACCCATCGGCTTATTGACCAAGCTGCTCGTCAAAGAGGGGTCGATCGACCCAATCTTTGGCGCCCGTGGTCAATCGGTAGTGGCGATCTACCGCAAAACCACACCAGTGGTATCCACTGTTCCCGCGAGCCACGTGGAGCCGTGAAGCGCCTGATCCCCTTTCTGGGCTTCGGCGACCGGAGCTTCCACCTCCTCGGCCATCCCTACGCCCTGACCCGCACCGCCCTGCGTCAAAGTTTGCTGCAGCTGGCACCGGCCCTACCCGCCGGACCCATGCTGGATGTGGGGTGCGGCACGATGCCCTACCGCGAACTGTTCCCAAAAGCGGCTCCCTATGAAGGCTTGGAAATCAACCAAGAGCGACAAGCCAACAATCCGCGCGTGAACTATTTCTACGACGGCGAGACGATTCCCATTGCTGCCAATCACTTCGCCGCCCTGCTCTGTTCAGAGGTGCTGGAGCACTCGTTTGTTCCCGAACGTCTCCTCTCGGAATGCCACCGTGTGCTCCGTCCGGGTGGGGCGCTGTTGCTCACCATTCCTTTCCTCTGGCCGGAGCATGAGCAGCCCTGGGATTCCCAGCGCTTCACCCAGTTCGGGTTATGGCGGCGACTGGAAGCGGCAGGATTTCGCATCGAGACCCTGCTCAAACTCAACCCAGGCCCGCCGGCGCTTCTCCAACTGAGCATCGACTGGATCGAATCCTTGGGCCGGCGTGTGCTCGTCCGGCTGCCCGCGGGCTGGCCTCGCCAGGGGTTCCAGGGGGTCTGGCGGTTGTTCTGGGCCGTGCCCTACACCGCCCTCAATCTGCTGGGGGCCGTCTGTCGACGACCGGCCCGTCCTGTCCCAGACTGGCGAGTCCCCCGTGCGGGACAGCAATCGGCGTGGTCAGCAGAGCTGTATCTCTCCAATGTCGTGCTAGCGGTCAAAACCGATCCAGCGACATGACCTTCCGCGGAATCCTCCGATGACGGCCACCGTCTTTTGCACTCATTTCGACAGTCACTATCTGCCGCAGGGTCTGGCGCTGCTCGCCAGCATTGAGCGCCACGCGCCCGGAATGCGGCTCTGGGTGTTGGCAATGGATCAGCGCTGCCATCAACTGCTTTCCGCCCTCCCCCATCCCGCCCTGCGCGTGCTGGCCTTAACGGAGGTGGAAACCCCGGAACTGCGGCAGGCTCGCGCCCAGCGGTCCTGGGCGGAATACTGCTGGACGCTGAAACCTTTCCTGCCCAAATTCGTGGGCGAGCGGGATCGGGAGGCCGACACCGTGACCTACATCGATTCCGATTGCTGGCTCCCCAACCCGGTAGCCCCGCTGCTGGCGCGCTTTGCGGCCTCTGGTGCCGCCTGCATGATCACTCCCCACGCTTTCAGCCGCCACCGGGACGCCACGGCCATCGCCGGCATTTTCTGCGCCCAGTTCATGCCCTTCCGCCAGAATGCCTCGGGCCTGGCCATCCTGCTCTGGTGGCAGGACCGCTGCCTGGAGCGTTGCAGCGGCACCCATGGTCAGGGGCCGCTGGGGGATCAGGGCTATCTGGACGACTGGCCAGAGCGGTTCGGGGCGCAGGTTTTCGTGCTCGACCAGCCGGAGCTCACCCTGGCTCCCTGGAACATTGAGCAGTTCTGGGGCCAGGTAGGGGCCCATCCCTGCCTCTATCACTTCCAGGGGTTCCGTCTGTACCAGCTCGGGGGCTGGCTGGTGATTCGCGCCTCCGCAGGCGTGCCCCTGGAGGCCCTCGCCATCCGGCGGCTCCACCGTGCCTATCTGGCCGACATCCTGGCCATGCTGAGCGAGCTGCCCCCCCAGTGCCTGGCACCGCGCTCCCTCCCGACGCCGCTTGAAGATCCCCGTGGCGCCCTGCTGCTGCTGCCCCGCCTGCTCCTGCTCCACTGGCTGGTGTGGTGGCGCCGCCTGCCGCCGGCGCTGCAAGGTCGGGCCGCTGACGGATGATGCCCCGGTGATCCACCACCTGAAGCCCCTCTACCGCCGTTGTCGCGATCTCTGGCAGCGCAACCAGCCCCCAGCCCTCACGGAGCATGGCTTTCGCTTTGTAGGAAGTCAGAGGCGGTTCCGGCACGCCCCGGAGGAGCGGGGCACGGTGATCGCCCTGCGCAAACTGGCACCAGGCCTGGATCGCTTCCTCAACATCGGCGCCAATGCCGGCTATTTCAGCCTGCTGGCCGATCAGCTCGGGCTGGAGGTGATCGCCTTCGAACCTGAGCCGGCGGCGTTCCGGCTGCTGCAGCGCAATCTGGCCCTCAATGACAGCCGGGCCCTGGCGATTCCGGCCGCCCTGGGCGACCGCTGGCAGCGCCAGTCGTTCTTCGGCACCGGCACCGCCGGCTCCCTGCTACGAGGCCTCTCAGGCACCCCCAGCTGGGACCGGCAACGGGTAACCGTGATCCCCTTCGACGCCCTCGGCACACCTCTGTCCAGCCTCCCGCCCGCCATGCTCTGGCTGCTGGACTGCGAGGGGGCCGAACCCCTAGTGCTGGAGGGGGCACGGGGTAGTCTGGCCTACCTGAACCCACTGCTCATTCTCGAATGGCAACCCGAACGCCAAACCGAGCGCTGGGCAGCTTGCGTCGACCTGCTGCTGGCGTTGGGCTTCAGCCATCTGCTGGCCTGCTCGAGCCTGCTGGGCGGTGAGCCGCTGCTGGATCAGCTGGGCCCTGCGCGGCTGGAGGATCCGCGCTTCCTCGACAACGTGCTCGTGTTTTCCCAGGCCCGCCATGGTGAGCTGGTCGCCCGGCTGCGGGATCCCTAGCGCCCAGCGAATAACAAGGGTTCCCGATACCCCCACCCTGTGGCAGCTGGCGTTCACCCTCCTCGATCTCGGCCACGAGCCCCAAGGATTTCTGGGGTTGCGCCACCTGCCCCGCTTCCTGGCGGAGGCCCGGCGTTTCCAGACGCTGCGCGGCTCTTCGGCAACCAACGGCTGCTTCCCCTCCTGCGCCAACTGCCATCCCAACACCGGCAGGAGTGGACCATCCTGATCGACACCGCTCGGGCGACCAGGGCTGTCTGGACGATTGGCCCGAGCAGTTCGACAGCCCTGGTGTTTGCGCTCGACCTTATCGACTCCATCGCGGCTATTTGCGCGCCATCCAGCCGAGGGCAGCATGCCTACCAGTCCGTTCACTGGCTCCCCGGCCCCTGCCTAAACCCCTCCAAGATCCTCGCGGCTGCTGCTCCTCCTCCCCCGCTTGTTACCCCCCCACTGGTTGATGTGACAGCGGCCCTTGCCCCCGGCCTTGCGGAACTCCGGCCATCCCTGAGGATGGGCACCGCTTCGATGCCTGCATTGAAAGGGATGATCCATGGAGCCCGGATCCTGTTCCCGGCAGCGGGTCTGGCCTCCCTCGTTCTGATCCTGCGCCAATGGCAACGGGGCCTTCGCCTCGATTGGGACATCGACGCCTTTTTGATGATGGCCTGGAGGTTCAATCAAGGGGAATGGCTCTATATCGACTTC
>JBKDTB010000227.1:0-4360 GCA_046340515.1 Cyanobacteriota bacterium
CTCTCGATCCATCCTTTCTTTGATGGCTCCTGATTCGGTGGCGATGTGAGGCGGACAGGGAAGGCCGCTCAACCCTCAGCGCACGTCCAAATCCCCAACGGCCCCGATCCACAGGTGCAGGCTCCAGGCGACATCCCCGCCACGCACCATTGGATCCTCCCGGATCAAAGCCTCCGCGGCGGCGTAGCTGTCGGCCTCCAGCAGGAGCAGGCCGCCGCCGCCGGGTTGGCCCGCTCCATCCGCCAGATAGCCGCTGCTCAGGCGCACGCCCCGTTCGCGCAGGGCCGCCACCCAGGCCCGGTGGGCCTCCAGGTGGGGACGCATCGCCGGGTGGGGCGCGCGGAACGTTTCCTGTTTGATGAACCAGGGCATGGCAGGCCGCTCAGGCAGACACGAAACTGCCGTGCAACCCATGGGGCAGGGCCAGGGGCAGCTCCAGCACGGTCACCTCCTCCAGGGTGGCGGCATCCAGGATCACCAGATCGCTGGCGCAGCGGGCTCCGTTCCATACCACCACCAGCACCCAGCCGTCGTCTTCCGCCGTGGCGCCAGGGCGGGGCACCATCAGGGGCTCGCTGACGAAGCCCCGCGGCGCCGCGCTCCAGACCCGGCTCCCGCCACCCTCCAAATCCAGCTTCTGGATCGCCTGCAGGGGATCATTGCCCCGCTCCCGTTCGGCCACCGCCATCCAGGCCAGACGCGCCCGGCGGCCCAGCAGACGGGGATTCACCATGGCGAACTCACAGCAGCGCTCGCTCAGCCGCTCGCCCGTCACCGTGCCGCTCGTCAGATCAAGGGTGCAACGTTGCAGCAGGCCTTCGGGGATGCGCTCGAAGTCCACGGCGCGGAAGTCTTCGCCGGGGCCGATGGAGGGGAAGTCGGCATAGAAGATGCTCTCCACCACCACGTTCTCCCCTTCCTCCCAAGCATTGAGATGGTGAAACACGAATCCCTCCGGGGCCGGCAGGATTCGGGCCGGTTGCCCCGCGAAGGCGCCCGACTCCCTTGGGATCAACCAGAAGTGCCCGCGGGCTCCGGGCTTGGAGGCCAGGCACTGGGCCGCCCCCTTCAGGCCGAGGGCGAAGGGGATGGGGTTGAAGGCGATGGCGTTTTGCAGAAAGATCGCCCAGTTGGGGGTGAGGGCGAAGTCGTGGAGGAAGGCGAAGCCGTTGACGGTGTCGCTGCGCTCGTTCAAGAGGCGGCCGGCGGGCTCTCCCGCCGGCCCGGCGTCACTGGCGAACTCCCTCAGCCGGCTCGTGCGCCGGGGGCCGCGCGTCACCCCGAAGGTCACAAGCCGCCCGTCGCCATGGTGGCCGGGGTCGAGGCGGGGATGGGCGCTGAAGGCCTCGCCAGGTTTCAACACCCCATCCAGCAGGGTCAGGCCCCGCGTCTCCAGCGTGTCGGGATCCAGGGAATGGGGGGAACTGGCCTCCCAGAGGGCGAGCAGCTGATCGCCCAGGTGCACCACATGGGTGTTGGCGATGTTCTTCAAACGAACATCGAAGGCGTTGGCCAGAAGACCGCCGGGTTTTTGGGTGCCGAACACGCCGCGATGCAACATTCTTCCGGCCTTTTCCTCGGCCAACCAGCCCTCGGTGCGCACGAAGCGATTGCTCAGATGAACCCCCTCGGCGCCGAAGGCCACGGCCGTCACCATGCCGTCACCATCGAACGGATGGTGGACCCACTGGCCACCCCGCTCCAACCGCCCGGGGCCATTGCGATAGAGCGTGCCGCGCAGGCCGGCGGGCACGCTTCCCCGACGGGGGGACAGGGGCTCCGCTGTGAGCTCCAGGGAAACGTTGCGGAAGGCGCTGGCCCAGTCGGCCCGGTCATACCCCCGGGAGGAACCGGGTGATGGATCCGCCGTTGTGGCGGGTGAAGGGGCGGAACCAGGGGCGAGGGTCATCGGGCGGGCGGAGAAGGGGGAGGCTGGGCAACCCCCATCTTCGCTTAACACTTTGTCAAATGGGGGGGTGTCCAATGGGCGGTGTCCCCGGCGTTCGCCCTTGGCCCATGCACCGTAAGGGCTTGGCCCTGGAACCATCAGGACTGGCAGGGCGCCTCCGCGGGCGTGCAGGGAGGTGTTTTCAGGCAGGGAGCTTCCTCGGCGGTGGAGGGATGGCAGGGTGCCGCCGTGGCGGCTCGGCTGGGGCTTGCCAACAGGGCCACGCCGGCGGCGGCGAGGGCTCCGAGCAGGATCGCGCGCTTCATGAGCACTGAAGAGACTGCTTTCACCCTAATCACGCCAGGCGTCGGCAGCCCGGCCCTCATCCGCCCGCCCGCTCCAGCACCCCCTTGCTGCTGGGCACCGCCCCGGCTCGGCGGGGATCCCGTTCCACGGCTTGGCGCAGGGCGCGGGCGAAGGCCTTGAAGCCCGCTTCCACGATGTGGTGGGAATTGAGCCCATCGAGTTGGCGGATGTGGAGCGTCAAGCCGGCGTTGTTGGCCACCGCCACGAAAAACTCCCGCACCAGCTCCGTGTCGTAGGTGCCGATCCGCTGGGCGGGGATGGAGAGGCCATAGCTGAGATGGGGCCGCCCCGAGCAGTCGAGGGCCACCTGCACCAGGGCCTCATCCAGCGGCGCCAGGAAATGGCCGAAGCGATGGATGCCCCGCCGGTCACCAAGGGCCCGGGCCAGGGCTTGGCCGAAGGCAATGCCCACGTCCTCGTTGGTGTGGTGGTCGTCGATGTGGGTGTCGCCGTTGGCGCTGATCTCCAGGTCGATCAGGCCGTGGCTGCTGATCTGTTGGAGCATGTGGTCGAGGAAGGGCACACCGGTGGCCACCTGGCAGTGGCCGCCGCCATCCAGGTCGAGGCGCACCCGCACATCGGTTTCGCCCGTGACGCGATGGATCAGTCCCGAGCGGGGCTCCTCAGAGGGGCGGGGAGGGGCGGACACAACGGAGAAGAGGTGGCGCGAACCGCTCGATCATGGCGGAGCGCCGCCGGCCTGCCGGGACAGGAGCCTGGAACGAACCAGGCGGGCCTGGGGCGACTCACATCCCCGTGATGCAGTAGCCGGCATCCACATAGACCACCTGGCCGGTGATGCCACTGGCCAGGGGGCTGGCGAGGAAGGCCGCCGTGCTCCCCACCTCCTCCTGGGTGACCGTGCGGCGCAGGGGGGCCTTCTCCTCCACGTTGTGAATCATGTCGAGAATGCCGCCGATGGCGGAGCTGGCCAGGGTGCGAATCGGCCCGGCGCTGATCGCGTTCACTCTCACCTGCTTTTCCGGCCCCAGTTCCGCCGCCAAATAGCGCACTGAGGCCTCCAGCGCCGCCTTGGCCACGCCCATCACGTTGTAGTTGGGGATGGCCCGCTCCGCCCCCAGATAGCTCAAGGTGATCACACTGGCGCCGGGGGTGAACAGGGGCTTGGCGTGGCGGCAGAGAGGCGCCAGGGAATAGGCGCTCACCTCCAGGGCACGGGCGAATCCCTCCGGGCTGATGGCGCTGTAGTCGCCGATCAGCTCCTCCTTGCCCGCAAAGGCCAGGCAGTGCACGAGCACATCCAGGCTGCCCCAGCATTCCCCCACCTTGGCGAACACCGCCTCGATCTGGGCCGGATCCTGCACGTTCAGCGGCTCGAACAACGTGGGAGCCAGGGGGGCGGTGAGATCGCGCACCTTCCCCTCGAACCGGCCCCGCTCATCCGGCAGATAGGTCACCCCCAGCTCCGCCCCGGCCCCGTGCAGCTGCTGGGCGATGCCCCAGGCGATCGACTTGTTGTTGGCGATGCCGGTGACGAGGGCCTTCTTGCCGCGCAGGTCGAGAAGCATGGGGGCGGGAGGGAGGAATCGGGGGATTCTCCCGCAACGACCGTCGGCGCTCCGGGGGCTCCTTCGCTGCAGGATGGAACCCCGGCCAGCCCCGCGCGCGATGTCTCCCTCCTGCCCCATCTGCCGGCTTCATGGCGACGGGGCCCACCGGGCGGGGGAGGAGATCGCCCGCGGCGCACTCTGGCTGCTCCGCCACCATCCCGCCCCGGCGCCGTTGGCCGGCTGGCTGCTGCTGGATGCCCGCCGCCATCTCGGGGGACCCCTGGCCTTCACGGATGGGGAGGCCAGGTCGTGGGGGCCGGCGGTGCGCCATGCCAGCCAGCTCGTGCGGCGCCTCACCGCCTGTGAGCGGGTCTATCTGATCGGCTTTGGCGAGGGGGCGCCCCACCTGCACCTCCATCTCATCCCCCGTTTTGCGGCCGACCCCGCCAGCGCCGCCTGGAGCGTGGCCGATCTCTATCGGGCCGTGGCGGCGGGCGAACGCCCCCCCGCGGATCCGCGCCGGGTGCGGGAGCTGGTGGCGGCGGCGCGGGCGCTGGGGGAGCCGGCCCTGCGGGCGGGCTCCAGGGGCTGAGGC
>JBKDTB010000228.1:0-2889 GCA_046340515.1 Cyanobacteriota bacterium
AGAGAGGTTGCGCAGCGGCGGTATGACGCAGGCTGAGGGTGCGGAGCGTTTGGGTTTGTCGGTGCGTCAGGTGCGTCGGTTGTTGGTGCGGACGGCGGTTGTGGGGATGGAGGGGTTGAGGTCGGGGCCTCGGGGTGGCAATCGGGCCATGGATCCTGTTTTCAAGGACAATGTTTTATCATTGATAACAACAAACTATCATGATTTTGGTCCGACATTGGCGGCGGAGAAGTTGCAGGATTTGCACAACATTTCCATTTCCAAAGAAACCGTGCGTTTGTGGATGAAGCAGGCGGGTTTGCGGACGGTACGGCCACGTCGCAAACGGCTGGGGGTGCATCAATCTCGTCAGCCAAGGCCTTGTTTTGGTGAGCTTATTCAAATTGACGGGTCCTATCATGATTGGTTTGAAGGGCGCAGTGCCCCTTGTTGTTTGCTGGTTTTCATCGATGATGCCACCAGTGCCATTGTTTTTGCACTGTTTTGTGACCACGAAACGACGCTGAATTATATGGCCGCTGTGCGTGGTCATTTGGGGCAAAACGGGCGTCCTTTGGCATATTACAGCGACAGGCACAGCATTTTTTTAACCACGCGCAACGTGGATGGGTATTACGAAAAAACCCAGTTTTCTCGGGCTATGGAGGCTTTGGGCATCGCAACCCTTTGCGCCCATTCGCCCCAAGCCAAGGGTCGGGTGGAGCGGGCCAACAAAACCCTGCAAGATCGTCTGATCAAGGACATGCGGCTGGCGGGCATTGACACGATACACGCCGGCAATGCCTTTTTAAAATCATGGATTCCAGAGCATAATCAACGCTTTGCTAGGGCCCCTGCAGATCCCCATAATGCCCATCGCCCTGTTATTGTCGATGATCCAACGTTGGATAGGATTTTAAGCATCCAAGAAACCCGTAAAGTCTCGAAAAATCTAGAATTTTCCTTTAATAATCAGATGTATCAAATCCAAACCACCAGGGGTCGCCATTTGCAACATGCCACCATCACCGTGTGCCAAACCATCGACGGAGAGATTCTAGTCTACTATAAAAATCAAAGACTTAATTACACCGCTGCCCCCAAAAAAACCACCACCCTCGTGGCCACGCGTAAAGAAGCCCACCAGTGGCTCAACGCCATAACCACAACGAACCGATTTTTACCCACAACTCCACAGCCCCCACAACAGAGGGCTTTGTAAGGAGCCCTCAAAAAAAGGGCTATGGATTTGTGGATAAAAACCTGCCCCGCCTCCTGCACAGAAAAACAAAAAGCGGACATTTCTAATTTGCTCAATGCGGACATCTCTAATTTGCTTTGACAACGCTTTTCGCCATATTTTCTATGCAGGCCCCCTACGCCGCCTTGTTTTTCAAAAAAACATTCACAGGTTCACGCCTTCTAAAGCCAAAAGAGCCTGTTTTCTGGGGTGTCCCCAACGATAGCCACCGATGCCCCCTGTGCGAGGAATCACCCGATGACAGGGAACGATAATAGCACAGGGGTTGGCGGCGCAGGCCTGTGCCACCGCCCGCACGGCATGCCCATAGCCGATCATGGCAGCAACTTCGCCGTAGGTGCGCACCTGCCCCGTTGGAATGGTGGTTAAGGCCCGCCAAACTTGATGCTGTAAGGATGTTGCTTCGGGCGCGGTATAGGGCAATTTTGGCCAAGGCCCCCGCTGTTCTAAGAATGCTTTTAACGCCTCAGTCCATAACGCTTGATCTTCAGTTTCAAAAGAGTGGCATTTTTCAGGGGATGGTAAGGGCATATCCTCAAAGAAAACCTTTTGAAAACCCAATCGTCCCCATGCAAACCCCAAAGGGCCTAAGGGGGTTGAGATTACGCCCGATGCCATTAGGACCCCTGTTTTTTTTCAAAAAACGTATATGATAGCGTGATGCTTGTGACATCGTCCATAAAGGGGTCTTTGAAAATCGCGGGATCCACATAAAAACTCACGGGAAATCGCTTGGAGGCCCCGGGCTGAATCGTTTGTTCTTTAAAGCAAAAGCATTGAATTTTGTGAAAATATTTCCCCGCCTTTAACGGGGTCACATTAAACGTTGCTGTTCCGACGATGGGGGTTCGGCCGATATTTTTAGCTTGGTAATAAATTAAAAAGGGACGCCCTGCATGGACGGAGAGATCTCGGTTTTCCGGATGAAATTGCCAAGGCAAATGGGGGTCTACATCGGCGTTGAATTCGATTCTAAAGGGGCGGCCAAGGTCTTTGGCTTGATTGTCGCTTAAGGTTTGGGGTAGGGGAGGGGCTTTGGATTCCGTTTTAGGCGTTCCCCCAAATCCTGTCACTTGGCAAAACAGACGATACAGGGGTACAGAGGCAAAGGTCAGCGCCACCATCAGGACCACCAAGCCCAGCAACGGCCCAACAGTGCGCCCGTAGTTAGCCGCCATAGCCCATCCGATGCAGTGTGATCCAATAAAATAAAACCACAAGCAGAATCAGAAGAATCAGGACCGCACGATTTTTGCGGCGTGTTTGAAGGTCGGGAACCATAAACGCTTGCATCCTTAAACAGAAGATGACTATAAAGGATTCTCCATGGCATTGTAAAGTCCGATTATGTCCGTCCTTGACCGCAGCGTGCGCACTTGGTTTTTGTGGGAAATGATACAGGGGATGGCCCTGTCGTTATCCTATTTTTTTAAACCCAAAGTGACCCTGAGTTATCCCCATGAAAAAGGCCCCCTCAGTCCCCGTTTTCGCGGAGAGCATGCCCTGCGTCGGTATGATAACGGCGAAGAGCGTTGTATCGCCTGTAAATTGTGCGAGGCCATCTGCCCTGCGCAGGCCATTACCATCGAGGCTGAGCCTCGCCCCGACGGCAGCCGTCGCACCACACGGTATGATATTGACATGACCAA
>JBKDTB010000229.1:0-2539 GCA_046340515.1 Cyanobacteriota bacterium
GCGAGAGCTTCTAACCCCGTGGCCTCGAGATCTATTTCCTTTGATAGAAGACCGCACATTGAAGCTGCAGCGGAAATATGGGATATTGCTAAATGCATACGAGCAGGCCTAACAACGTCATACACCTGATCCGCCTCCAAATAGCTTCTAGACTAAACCCCACCCTGATGTGATGACCGCCACGATCATCATCCTCGCGGGTCCGAATGGCGCCGAAAAAACCACCTTCTCTCGTTCATTTCTGCCGCAGGAGGCCAATTGTTTGCGCTTCATCAATGCCGATCTGATCGCCGCCGGCCTTTCGCCCTTTGCCCCGGAAACAGCTACGCTCAAGGCAGGTCGCCTGATGCTGAGCGAAATCGAGGGTTGTGTGAAGCGCAGGGAAAGTTTTGCCTTTGAAACCACACTATCCGGCATGGCCTATCTGGCTCGGATTCGGCAGTGGCGCTCCATGAGCTACGAGGTCAGCCTCAACTTTCTGAACCTCCCCAGTCCGGAGATGGCGATCCTGCGCGATGCTGCATGCGTCAAGACAGGGTGGGCACGCCATCCCGGAATCTGTGATCCGACGCCGCTTTGCTGCAGGACTCTCCAACTTGGAAACCACCTACAAGTTTGAGGTGAATCATCGGGCTCAATACGACAACGTGGGTGATTGTCCTGTCTGGATAGACTGGGGTGAAGCACAAAGGGATCCATGAAGGACATTTGCGAGGCGCGGGATCCTGCGATGCGTGGCTCACTTGCAGCTCTGCAGCGCGCCGCTGAGGACGCACGCCGCATCGCCATCCAGACCGGCACAGAGCTGATCGTCATGCGCGACGGGCAGATTTGCAGCCTTCCGCCTGAGGAGATCGCCAAGCTGTCTCCTGTGGTGGAGCCTGCTGGCCCTGGTTGAGGACCGCCTTCCGCCGTTTCAGGCATCAACAGGCCACTTTTTCCGGCATTGGTAGGTGCGGATCGCCGTGGAGCCCTCTCGGCGCCATGGCGTGCGCAAGCCCTCCCAGATGATGGTCGACAAACTCTTCACCGTGTCGTCAGAGGCAATGGGTGAGGTGGTGTGGCAGCTGGAGTCCCGGATGCTGGTGGATCTGGATCTGGCGCTGCGGAGTTGGCTCATGCTCCCCTGATGGCTCCCGCGCCTCCTGACGTGACGCCGTTCCCGCATCAGAAGCTCCATTTTTCCTGCCTGAGTGTCCCGGCATCTGCTGCCTTGGCACAGCCCGGCATGGCCTCCAGCTCCCGCCCCCGCATCGCCGACGCCGAGTTGCGCGCCTGCCCGGGCTCCGCGGGAGCGGTGGTGATCGCAGGCCCCAAAACCTGCGGCAAAACGCGTCTGGCCCAGCAGCTGGCCGCCTCCGCTTTGCTTCTGGATGGAAACACCGCCGCCCACCAGGCCCTGGCGGTGGATCCGGCCCCGGCCACACCTGCTGGATGCGTGGCAGGTGGAGCCGCGAACGGGAGGGTCGCGGTGTGGGGGTGGCCATGACAGCCCCCTAACCTGAGGCGATGACAGGCTCCGACCTCCGCTGGCTGCAGCGCTTCGAGAACTTCCAGCGGGCGCTGCTGGTGCTGGAGCGTGGCGTGCGGTTGGCCCAGTCGCGGGAGCTCAGCGAACTGGAGCAGCAGGGTTTGATTCAAGGTTTTGAGTTCACCCATGAACTCGCCTGGAACCTGCTCAAGGACTATCTCACCCATCAGGGAATCGAAGGGGTGGTGGGATCGCGCGATGCCACCCGCCTGGCGTTTCAGAATGGCTTGATCAGCGAGGGCGAGACCTGGATGGCAATGATTCGCTCCCGCAATCAATCGTCCCATACCTACAACCTCGAACAGGCCCGGGCGATTGCCCGAGATGTCATCAAGCGCTTCCATCCGGCCTTTTCATCCCTGAACGAGCGCTTCACGGGCCTGGCTGCAGCCGAGCGATGATCACCACCTCCCCGCCGCAGACGCCCCATCGATTCGGCCTCCCCGAACACGCAATCCAGGCCATCCAGCAGGTGCTGGCCGCCCATCCAGAGGTGGAGCAAGCGATCGTCTACGGCTCCCGCGCCCTGGGCCGCCAGCGTCCCGCCTCCGACATTGACCTCACCCTGATCGGGCCGGCGATCGGCTACGGCACCCTGGCGCGTATTGAGACCGATCTCGATGATCTGCTCCTCCCCTGGATGATCGACCTCTCGCGCCTGGCCGATCTCAGCCATCCGCCACTGCTGGCCCACATCGAGCGGGTGGGGCAGGTTCTCTATCGCCGCGCGGATGGGTCAGACTGACCCCATGACCGCCGCCTTCCACCGTTTCAGGCATGGGAAGGTCACTTTTTCAGGCCTTGGGGTTCCGATGTTTCCAGCATTAGTGTTTCTGCATCTGATGCGTTGGCACGCCCGGCATGCCCCGGCAGCGGGCTTCCTTCACGGTGCTGCTGGATGTGGACACCGCCGCCCGCCAGGCCCTGGCGTTCGATCCGGCCCTGATGCTGGCGGGGCCTCCGCAGCGGCTGCTGGACGAGTGGTCTGCGGCAGCGGCTATCGCGGGG